>WIAM01000009.1 GCA_015519965.1 Thermaceae bacterium | reverse complement strand
GCCGGCCGGTGAGCGCTGGAATCATGTACACCAGCGCGCCCAAAAAGGTCAGGCTGACCATGCCCACGGTGAAGAAGTGGAAGTAGCCGGGAACGGTGAAGGTGTCGCTGACGAGCGCCGCCAGCCGTTCCTGGATCAAAACGTAGGAGACCGCGCCCCCGGCGAGGGCGTTCACCGGGGCCATGGCTACCGCGGCGAAGGTCGGGTTTTTCCAGGGGAGAACCCGCAGCCAGCCGAAGAGGCCTTTGGCGCCCTGGCCGCTGGCGGAAGCCTGGAGCGAGGAGGCGATGATGAGACCGACCGCCAGCGTGGGGACGCCGATGAAGGCTGAGAGAATCGATCCGATAAGCTTGGTCGAGGCGGGGACCTCGGGTTCGAGGAACATGTGGTAGGGCGAGGTCACCGGCACCAGCACCAGGTAGAGCGAGAACACGAGTTTGGAAAAACGCTCACCGTAGATACTCTTGACACCAGTGGCGGCCTCGGTCAGGACGTACCACATGAGCACGGTGGAGAGCAGGGGCAGGTAGTGGGTGTTGTGGAACATGATGCTCCAGCTCAGCTCGTAGTTGAAGTTCCTGATGAACGGCGGCATGCCGAGCAGGCTCTGGAGCGCAGGGACGTAGGCCATGAGGGCGATGAGCGAGGCCACCACCAAAAGGCCGTTCCAGAGTGCGGCGGCGTAGGTGACCGCGCTCCACTCCTTGACCAGGCCCCGGAGCTTTGGCTTGATGGCGGTGGCGACGGCCACCGTCCCCGCCAGGATCTGACCCAGGTTCGCAAAGATATAGCCGCTTAAGAAGACCGAGCCGCCCTTGAACTGGGAGGTTAGGGGTTCAGGGGCGCTGTAGAGCACCGCGGCTCCCGAGGCGGCGGCGATCACGCTGATCAGCCAGCCCGAGGCCATCAGCACCAGCCCGATCCAGGCCAGGATGTCCCAGGGGGTGGTGAGCCGGGCGCCGGGCGTGTAGATCAGGATCAGGGCCAGCATGGCGCCCGCTTGAACGAAGTAGAGCCAATAGAAGAACGCCGAAGACGCGTGGACGGTGAGGGCTTTGAAGACGGAGAGCGGGGGGAGCTTGATGAACCCTCCGAGCTGCAACCCGAGGAGGGCAGCACCGATGGCGCCCGCGGTGAGGGCAAGGATGGCCAGGACAAAGTAGGCGCCGAGCAGGCGCTTTTCGCCGGCGGGGAGCTGGCGCAGCCCTTCTCGCAATCTGGCCGTGGCAGAGGCTACGTTCATGCTTCATCCTCCTCTTAAGAACCCTGGACGATGATCTTTCCCTTCATAAAGGGGTGCCCGACGCCGCAGTAGTACGAGCAATAGACCAGGTACTCGCCGGGCTTGGTAAACGTGTATTCCTGTTCGACCTCGACCCCGGCGGGTAGACGCACCATGCGGCTGCCGGTACCGAGCTGGATCGAGGCCCCGTGCGTCACGTCGGTGGCCATCATCTTGAAGACGTAGGTCTGACCGGCTTTGAGACACAGCTTGGGGGGCAGGTAGCCGTACTGGAGCGCCCGGTAGTAGACCACGATCCGCCCCTGGGCGTCCTTTTCCCGGGGCTCCACGCAGCCATCCTCCCGGGTGTTTTTGACCAGGAAGGCCTGGGCCTCGGCGATGAAGGCCTTGACCGAGTGCGGTGGTTCGTCCTCGAGCTGGGCCGGGGCGGGTTCTTCTTCTGGTGGCGCGAAGAATCCGAGCGTCCCCCAAACAGGGATGAGGAGGATGATCACCAGCGAAAGTGCCAGAATGACCCCCGGCCTGGTTGTCGGATGTTGCATCTTTCCCTCCCTCCTACACAGGTCTCTCGCGAGAGCGGCGATTTCAGCCTAATAACCACCACCGCCGGAGATTAAGAGCCAAATGTCCCTATAATCCGTACGAGTAAGTCTGAGGACATACGTCCCGGAGGGAGGGAAAAAGGCTCCGGGCGCAGAGGGGTTCAGCGATTCTGCGCCGGTGCCAGGGTTTACTGAACGTTGCTGAGAAGCGGGTGAACCGAGGCTTTAAATGTGTTCGGCAACGAGCTCGACCAGAACGCCACCGAAGCTCTTCGGGTGCACGAAGGCGACCAGGTGACCGCCAAAGCCGGGTCGGGGCCGGGGATCGATGAGGCTGGCCCCCTCGGCTTCGAGCCTTTGAAGTTCGGCTTCGATGTCCTGCACCCGAAAGGCCAGATGGTGGAGGCCCTCGCCGCGCTTTTCTAAAAACCGGCCCACCGGGGTGTCCGGGGCGAGGGGCGCGAGGAGTTCGAGGCGGGCCGCCCCCTGGGTGTCGGGTGGGGCTTTGAGCATGGCCACGGCGACGCCTTGGGTAGCGACGTCTCCCCGCGCCTCGAGGACATACCCCAACCGTCCCCAGCGCAAAAGGCCTTCCTCGAGGTCCGCGACCGCGATGCCCACGTGGTCAAGCACCACCGCCGGCCTCCTTGGTGGCGGTCTCGGCTTCGAGGCGGGCCAGGGCCTCCTCCACCGTGCGGGCCTGGATTGTGCGGTGGGGGACCGGCGGGCCGTGGCGGTTCCCAAAACGCGTCCCGACCCAGAGCTCGGTGTCGGCGAGCAGGGCCAGCATCCGCTCGCGTTTGCCCTGGCCAACGAAGTCAGCGTGGGGGTTGGTTCTGAGCTCGAGGCGACGCCAGACCTCGCCGTTTTTTTCGTAGATGGCGTAGGCCGGGCTGTGACCAAAGGGACCGGGGTAGATCCGGCTTCCGTCGGGCATGACTGCGATGGCGACCTTCATCTCGCCTTCCTTATACCACCACGTTGCCGGGTAGGGTACCCTCCAGGGGTAGGGGCTCAGGGCAGCACCCAGCCGGTGATGGCCACGATCCCCGCTGTGCCCGGGAGGTTGGCCAGGGTGGTGGGTGGCAGGGCGGCCACGTCGAGCACGGTAAAGTTGTCCCCTGCCAGGTAGAGGTAGAGATCGGGGTGCAGCCAGGCGGCCTGGAAGCGGGTGAAGGCTTGGCCGGAGGCGGTGCGGTTCGAATCGGCGAGGAGGTAGCCCTGGCCGTAGGCTAGCCAGAGGCCAGCCGCCCCCAAAAGGCCCCGGGCCTCGACCTGGCCGTCCTCGGCCAGGCGTTCTGGCGCAGTTTGGCCCTGCCGCCAGCGGAAGATCTGGGTGCCGCCGGGTCCGGAGGCCATGAGGCCGAGGTTCTGGCCGTCCCAGGCGAGGGCCAGGCCCTGAAGTTGAAGGTTGGTCGGGATCTGTAGGTTCGTCCCCAGGTCGGGGATCTCGAGAACCACCCCCCCGGCGCTCGGGTAGGCCGCGGCCAGCTTGTCGCCGCTATTCGTTGGATAGAGGGCGTAGGTGGTCTCGGGGGGAAAGCTCGCCACCGGCGCCGGGACCGGCTCGGTTCCCGGGGGCGCGTTTTGCGCCAGGCGGAGGACGCTGCCGCCCTGGCAGAGCACGATCAGGTCCTGCCGGCCGGCTTTGAACGCCGTGCCCTGGCAATCGCCCAGGCTCCAGCTGGCCTCGAGGGCCGCCGCCGGCGCCGGTATGGCGCTCAGGGAAAAGCCGTCCAGCCGGTAGCGGAAAAGCGTCCCTGCGCTGAGCACGAAGAGCCGGTCTCCGCTCACCAGCAGGTCCTTGGTTCCCGCAATACTCCAGCGGCCGATTTCTGCCCACTGGCCCTGGTTGAGGGCGTGGGCGTCGTGGAAGGTGATGGCCTGGTCCGTGGCCACCGCCACCACCACCGGTGGTTCCGTCTCGCTGGTGCCGGTGCAGGCGGCGAGGAAGAGGAGGAAAAGCCAGGCGACCCTTCTCAAGGCAGATTCACCCCCGAAAGCCCGATCCCCGACGGTCCGAAGGTCACGCCACCGCCAAACCCCTGATAAAAGAGCGCCAGCCGGACCTCGTCCTTGATCGCATCCAGCGTCAAGCGCGCCCCCCAGCAGGCGCGGTCGTAGGTGAAGACGATCCGAGGTTTGATCGGTTCGGCGGTCTTCGACCCCAGGTCGAAGCGCTGGTTGAGGAAGGCGGCGAGGAAGATCTGGGTGCTTCCCTGGGCCCAGAGCCGGGCGCTGAGGCCGAAGTCTTCAAAGGAGAGCGTCTCCCCGGCGGTGCCCTTTTGGTAGCCGAGCCCGCCCTGGATCGCCAGATCAGGGGTCAGATCGATGCCCCCGCGCGCCGAGAGGCGGCTGAGGTAGAGCTCGGCGTCGCCGGGGTCGGGCAGGTGGAGCCGGGCCTCGAGGTGGAACTGGGCATCGAGGCTCTGCTGGCTCAGGCTCCCCACCAGCTCGCCCTTTTCGAGCCCCTGCCCAGTGAGCTGGCCCAGCAGGGCCAGCCGGCTGCCGCCGCGGCTTAAGGCCACCTGCCCGATCAGCCGCCCCTCCACCGCGTCCTCGGCGTCGGGCTTGCCGTCGGGCACGGCGTAGCTGTGGGTGAGGCTGAGCTGCCAGGGGCCGAGGCCGAACCTGGCGCTTCCCGAGAGCACCTCGGACCGGTGGTCGTAGCGCTCGCCCAGGCTCAGCGAGAAGTTTGCCTGCCGGTAGAGGAATGCGGCCCGGCTGGCGACGCCCTGTCCTAGATTGGGGTCGTAGCGGTGGGAGAGGAAGACGCTGCCGCCGGGGAGCGCGTAGCTGAAGCTGAGGTCGAGAGGGTCGTAGCGGTCTTCGCCCAGCCGGTAGCCAAAGCGCACCCCGAACGAGGCCGGCCGGGGCGCATAGGTGATCTGGGCGTTGAGGCGGCCTTCGGTGCGTTCGAGCCGCCGCTCGGCCAGGATCCTGGCGCTGAGGTCCGCCGTGCGCAGCGACAGATCCCCTTTGAGGGGGAGGGGAGCGTTTTGGTCGAACGACCATCCCCCCGAGATCGAGAGCGCCAGCGGGCTTTGGCGGTAGCGCAAATAGGGGCTGAGCTCGATGGTACGGCGTGTGGGGATGCGGTCGAAGATGAAGGGGGTTTCCCCCTCGCGGACCCAGCGCTCGAGGTTGGTCCCGAGTTCGAAACTGCCCAGGCGCTGGCTCAGGGTGGCGGTGGTGCGCCAGTTGATCTGGCGCTCGCCGGTCGAGTAGTAGTAGCCGACGAAATCGTTTTGCAGCCGGAAGGCGAGGCCGCCCCCGAAGCGGGGGGCGTAGCGCTCGTGGTGCTCGATGTAGACGCGGCCGGCGCCGATGCGGGGGCCTTCGCGGCGCGCCGAGCGGTTTAAGGGATTGCTCTCGCCCTCGTAACCCCCGACGATCGCCCGGCCGCTGATCGTGAGGTCGCCCAGGCGCCGGGCCTTACGGTAGGCGAGCTCGACCTCGGGACCCTTGAAAAACCCCCAGGGCGGCGGGGCTGCGGGATCGGTGTCGAGGATCCGCTCGATTGAAAAGCGAACGAAGGGGTCGTCGGGATCGGTCTTTTTCACCTCGGCCGAGAGCGTAAAGCGGCCGGGAACCACCGCGTCGTCTCGGGTGAGGGAAAATTTCCCCGACCACCCGTCTTCCTCTTTCCGGTAGTCGAGCGAGAGCGAGAGCGTCCCCCGGTCTTTTCCGGGCTCGGGGGGCAGGTAGAGGAAGCGGTAGTGCTCGTAAGCGCTGCCGGCGCCCCAGTGGTCGAGCCCCACCCCCAGCCCGCGCTTTTCGAAGTAGCGGAGCAGGGTGAAGCCGAGGCCGTTTTTCGTGACGTAGGGCAGGTCGGCGCCGGCGACGAGGCCGTCGACGGCGCTTTGGCCCAGGTAAATGCGGGGGGCGCGTTTGCCGGTGAAAATCACCAGCACCGGCAGGTAGAGCTGCTTTTGGCCGAAGAGCGAGACCCACACCCCTCGCGCCACGATGCGATCGCCGGGGAAAAGCGTCACCTGCTGGGCGAAGAAGGCGTAGTCGGGTGGGTTTTGACCCTTGGCCAGGCAGGGGGAAAAGTACGCGGCCTGCATGGTGATCTGTCCCTGGCTGCGGTAGGCGAAGGGGCTTTCGAAATCAAAGTCGCCCGAGCGGACCTTGACGTTGGTGGCCACCAGACTCTCGTCGCCCACGAAGAGGACGAGCTCTTTGGCCTCGATGGTGCGGCCCTGATCGTCGGTGTAGCGGACCTCGCCGCTCAGGGTGAGCCGGCGGGCCTTGCGATCGTAGATGACGCGGCGGGCGGAGAGGGTTTGCCCGTCGCGGACCAGGACGACCGGACGGCCCTCGAGGACCACCAGCGACCCGCCCAAAAAGAGCGAGAGGCTCTCCGCCTGCTTCACCTCGATGATCCCGGCCAGGGCCAGGGAAAAAAGGGGGATGAGCGCAAGCACCCGCTTCACCGCCGGCCCACCCCCAAAAGGCCGAGTGCCAGGGCCAGGTAGAGCAGATCGGGCCCCCAGGCGGCGATCCAGGGCGCGAGCACCCCCTGCTCGCCCATGATGCGAAAGACCGACCAGGTGGCGTAGTAGAAGAAGGTGACGGTGACGACGCCCACCAGGCCCAGGGTGCGGGTCCCGCCCAGGAGCCAGAACGCGAGACCCCCGGCGAAAAGCGCGAAGACCGCGCTGGCCGCGGGCTCGGCCCACTTACGCCAGTAGGCGGTGGCCTCGGCGGCATAGGGGGTGCCCCGCCGCTTGGCTTCGGCGATGCGCGCCTTGAGCGCTGCGGGGCTGAGTTCGGAGAGCGGGGCCCGGGGCAGCGTGGCCAGGCCCCGAAGGGTCATCTTGGCCTTTGCGAAGGTGGCCACGGTCCGCGGGCGGCTGCCGTCGTAGGTGATCCGGATCCCTTTTTGCAAGAAGAGGGTGCCCCCGGCAAATCGGCCTTCCGGCGCGGCCAGCACCGCGCCGGGGGAGAGCACCCGCACGTCTTTCAGCCCGCCTTCCGCCACCTGCCCAACGTATACCAGCTCGCCGGTCGCGTCGGTGAAGAACGAGCCCGGTTCGAGCAGGGCCAAAGGCCGGGCAAGAATCGCCTGCTGCAACACTTCCCGCGCCTTTTGGCTGCTGGCAGGCACCACCTGGGCCCCGAGCCAAAAGCCGAGTCCGGCCAGGGCGGTCCCGAGACCGACCAGGGTAAGGAGCACCCGTGAACGGGGGATGCCCGAGGCCAGGAGAACCTTGAGCTCGGCATCCTCGGCCATGCGCGAGAGGGCGAGCAAAAGCGCGAAGAGGTAGGCGATGGGCAAGCCACGCGCCAGCGCCTCGGGGACGCGCCAGGCGAGGTAACGGGCGACCTCGAGGCCCCCGATGCCCCTCGTGAGCAGCGGTCCCAGCGCCTCGAAGAGCACCCCACCGAGGAGGAGCAGGACCACCACCGCCACCCCGCCGGCGAGGTAGGCCAGAATCTCGCGCAGGAGGTAGCGATCGAGCGTTTTCACCGAAGCCTCACCGTCCCCAAAAGGGCGAGCCCTCCGTAGACCAGATCCGGCAGCCAGGCCACCTCGGGTCCGGCGATGGCACCGGCAAAGAGGCGGGCGCTGAGGGTCCACAGCACGTAGTAGCCGAAGATCAGCACCACGACCAGGGCAAAGGCCAGCGAGCTTTCCCGCAGCGCGAGGCCACTCACCCCGGCGAGCCAGACCAATACCAGCGCCCCCAGCGCGTCGGCGTACCGTCGCTCGAGGGGGAAGCGGGCTTTCGGGTCCACCCGGGCCAGTTGGCGGAGGCTTTTGAGCGGCAGGGCTTCGTAGTCCCGGCGGCGGAAGGCGGGATTGTACCGGGCGGGGAAGGGGAAGCTGGCCGAGGTTTGGTATTCGACGTTCCCGTTCTTGTCCACCCGGTAGGTGGGGCCGAGGATCCAGCGTGCGCCCTCCCATCGACCTCGCTCGGCGCTCCAAATGACGCCGTCGGCATCGATGATGCGCACCCGTTCGAGCTCAGCCCCCGCATCACCGGGGTAAATGCGTTCGGCGTAATAGACGCCGAGACCATTCGGGGCGAACGCCTTGCGATAGAGCACTCCCGAGGGCTGGGTGCCGTAGTAAACCTGGTAGAGCTTGGCCTCAAAACGCGACTGCGCCTCGGGTTTGACCCAGGCCGCGTTGGCGAAGACCAGCACCGACACCACCGCCCCCAGCGCGACGAGGGGCCAAAGGAGCGAGAGCGGCGGGACGCCCCCGGCGTAGGCCGATTTGAGCTCGGAGGTTCGGATCATCCGGGCCAGCGCCACCAGGACGGCAAAGACGAGCCCCAAGGGCAGGGCCACGCCGAGCGTGTAAGGCAGGCGGTAGAGCACCAGGGTGAGTACGACGGGAAGCGGCGTTTCCCGGGAGAGCAGCACCCCCGAGAGTGAGGAGAGCAAATCGGTGGTCACGAGGCCCACGAAGAGCAGGACCCCGAGGAGGAAGAACACCGTCACCTCGCGGAGGAGGTAGCGCCGGAGCATCGGGCCGATTATAGGCCGCGGCGATGAGAACTCAGCGGGCCTTTCCGGTGCCAGCCCGCCGGAGGTCGGCGCGCAGGCCGCGCAGCTCGTACTTGATCTCGACCAGGACCCGCTCGAGGTTCATAAGCCGCTGCTTGGTCACGCGCAGTTCCTCGACCAGCGCGCTCACCGCGTCGTCGGCGACCTCTTCCGGTGGAGGTTCGGTGCCTTCCAGCGCCCGGCGCACCGCCGCCGGGACATCCTCGGCCAGCCTTCGTCGGACCAGCTCGCGGGCGGTCTCGATCAGCCGCGCGGCGTCGCGATCGTAGAGCCGGCCGCGGTTGTTCCTAGGCAGCGGTCCGGCCAGGGCCTCGTAAGCTGCGGCATATTTTCGCAGCTGGGCGGTGCTGAGGCCCAGCTTCCTGGCCAGTGCGTTGGGCGTATAGAAGTCCATCGTCGCCTTCAATCTTTTTGCGACTCTACCCAAGGGTGCCGCGTGTATACACGCTCGGGGTGCGTTCTGCTTGCGTAACGAATGCGCGTGCCGTACGCTGAGACTTGCGAGATGAAGCGCCCCAATCGTACGTGGGAGTGGGCCCTTGCCGGGGTCTTCGTTTTGTTGCTGGCCGCTTTTTATGCCGAGGCCTTCGTGCTGCTGGCCCCCTTTGCCGGGCGGGATCTCGCGGCCCTCTCGGTGCTGTGGGTGGCCGGTGCCGGCTGGTGGGGCGGTCGCTGGGTCGGCCTGGCCGCTGGGGCGCTGAACCTTCCGCTGCATGCGGTTCTTTTTACCCTGTTGGGCCTTGGCGGGGCCCTGACCGAGGCCGGGGTTCTGATGGGGTTTGGCGCCGGTTACCTCATCGGCTGGCTGCGGGAGCACCTCGAGGTCCACCTGGCCCAGCTCCAGGCGCTGGCCTTTCTCGGCCGTGCCGCGCGGCTGGGGCTTGAGACCGAGTCGGAGTCGGCTTTGGTTGAAGCGGCCGCTCGGGCGGCGATCGAAGAAGCGGGCTACCTCGCCGTTGCCATCGATCTTCCCGGGGAGGGCCTTGCCCAGCGATTCGGACAGGCCCTGCCGCCCGGCGTTCCGGCACCCGAATTCCTCGGCGAGCTGGCCCGTCGCTCGGGGGGTCGCGCCGTCTGGCGAAACGGCGTCAACCTCTGGCCACCCAGGCGCCCGCGCGCCGCGGCCGCGATCAATACCGGCGACCTTGGCTTACTCGTAGTCTACAGCCACCGGCGCCGCGCCTTCGGTGAGGTGGAGCTGGATCTGCTCGCGGATGTATTGCGGGTGGTCCGTACGGGGGTGTTTCGGATTCGCTTGGAGCGCGAGCGAAACCTTTTGGCCCGGGCGGTCGAGCAATCGCCCGAAGGGGTGATGATCACCGACGTCGAGGGGAAAATCCACTACGTCAACGCCGCCTTCGAAGCCCAGACCGGTTATCGCCGGGAGGAGGTGATCGGCAAGAATCCGCGTTTTTTGAAGTCCGGCCACCACAACCCGGCCTTCTACCGCCGGCTGTGGCAAACCCTTCTTCGAGGCGAGGTCTTCGAGGGGGTGTTCGTGAACCGCACCAAGGCTGGCGAGCTGGTCTACGAGGCCAAGCAGATCGCGCCTGTTCGTGATGCTTCGGGACGGATTACCCATTTCGTCTCCACCGGCCGCAACGTCTCCGAGGAAGTTCGGCTGCGCCAAGAGCTTCTCCGGCAGGCCACCAACGACCCCCTGACTGGGCTTCTTAACCGGCGGGCGTTCATCCACCGGGTGTCGCAGCAGCTCCGGTCGAGGGGGGTCGATCGGGGCGTGTTGATCGTGATCGATCTCGACCACTTCAAGGACGTCAACGACGAGCACGGCCACCCCGTGGGCGATCGGGTCCTCGAGGCCGTGGCCGAGCGGCTCGTGGCCAGCGTGCGCGGACGCGACCTGGTGGGCCGGCTGGGGGGCGACGAGTTCGTGATCTGGCTCCCCGGGGCGGGGCCGGAAGGGGGCGAACGGGTGGTACAGGCGATCATGAACGCGCTCAAGGCCCCCGTTGTCCTGGACGGCGTGCGTTTTGAGATCGGGGCCAGCTTCGGGCTTGCGGTCTACCCTGACGACGGCACGGATTTTGACGCCCTTTTGCACAAGGCCGACACCGCCATGTACCAGGCCAAGGCGCAGGGGGAGGGCTGGCGGTTTTTTGACCCCGGGCTCGACGAGAAAAAACAGGCACAGAAGAAGATTCTCCTCGGGCTCCGTCAAGCGATTTCCCGCGAAGAACTCTTCCTCGCCTACCAGCCCATCCGCACCCTGGCCAGCGGTGAGGCGGTGGGAGTCGAGGCGCTCGTCCGCTGGCGTGATCCCGAGGCAGGTGTTCGTTTGCCGGGAGCGTTCCTGCCGCTGGCGGAGAATACCGGGCTCGTGGTCGAGCTCGACCGCTATGTTTTGCAGCACGCCCTCCAGGAGATGGCCAGTTGGGACGGTGGGGATGCCCTTGGGCTTTGGGTCAACGTCAGCCCCAAGACCATCGCCGGGGGGAATTTCGTGGCCGACCTTGAGGGCTGGCTCCAGGGCTCGGGGTTTTTGCCCGAGCGGCTGACGCTGGAGATCACCGAGCGGCTTTGGAGCCGGCGAAAGAACGTCAAGAGCCGATTTTTCGAGCTCAAGGAGCTCGGCGTTCGCCTGGCCATCGATGACTTCGGCACCGGCTACGCCTCGATCGCCGAGCTCGGCGAGCTGCCCTTCGATGCACTGAAGATCGATGTTCGCTTCGTCGAGGGCGTAGACCGAAAACCCCGTGAGGAGGCGGTGGTAGAGGCGGTGGCCATCCTGGCCCGGGCGCTCGGCCTTGAGCTCGTGGCCGAAGGTGTCGAGCGCGAAAGCCAGCGTCAGCGGTTGATCGAGCTGGGCCTCGAGCTGGGCCAGGGCGAGCGGCTCGGGCCGCCGGGACCGCTATCGGCGCTGAACCGCGAGGTCGGCCCGACCGCCTCGAATGGCGGGACGCGGGGAACGCACCGTCAAATGGGGGACACGCTTTCTCGGGACGAATCCGAGACCGACCGGACCGATGCCTGAGTCTGGACTCGAGATTCCGGCAGGGATGGGGCAGCGCTTTTATCGCGCGGTGGAGCGGATGGGCTCGGTTCGCTGGGTCGGGGAGCCGGTTACACGTCGCGGGTCAGGGACTGTGTTGCCTGTCCAGGCGGGTGGAGGTCCGTGAGTCCTACGAAGCAATGAGTCCGCCACCGGCGGGCTCAGATTTTATTCCTCTTTACGATCGTCTTCAGTTCGCTGGTGTCTCTTCCCGCGGTGTGCGAGCATGGAGTGTGGGTGCTTCTCCACCATTCGTTCTCAGGGGTGGGCAGGTCTGGGAGGCAACGCTCGGGCTTTACTGGCGCAGCGTGGTCGTTTTGGCCGTGGTGGCGCTTGGGATCGAACTTGCCATCGCTCGCCCCCTGGCCTGGCCTGCGGGCGTTGTTTACCTGCTGGGGACCATCGTGTTTTATCGCTGGTTCCAGGGGTTTTCCCACACCTCGGTTGCGATTCATCTGTTCTTCTCACTCCTCACCACGATTTGGGTGCTTCGCTCGCCCTTTCAAATGCCCATCGGCTTGCACGGGGGTTTTGGCGTTGAGATCGTGTTCGTCCCCGCGCTCGCTCTGGTGGTCTTTGCCCTGGGAACGTTCAGCGGTCTTTGGTTCGCTGGGGTCGGAGCGGTGGCGGCGTCGCTCGGTGTGCCGAGCGTGGACCTGACCGAGCACGGGGTCTACGGGCTCCTGTTCGTCATGGCCGCAGCCCTTGGGAGCGGGGTGCACTGGCTCTTGAATGAACTTGAGCGGAGCCGGACCCAGCTCTTTTGGGCCGCCTACCGGGACCAGCTCACCGGCTTTTTGAACCGGCGTTCGCTCTACGATGCTTACCCCCACTACCTGGCCTTGAGCGTTCGCCAGGGCCAGCCGCTGGTCCTCACCTGCTGGGATATCGATGACCTGAAAATGGTCAACGACCGGCTGGGGCACGAGTCGGGCGACGCCTTGATTCGCCGTTTTGCAGCGGCGTTGCTGGCGAATGCCAGGGCCGGGGACGTGCTCTTTCGCATCGGCGGTGACGAGTTCGTGGGGTTGCACATCGGGCTCGATCATCCGGAAGACCTGGTGGCCAGGGTGCGGGAGGTTTTCCCCCAGGTGAGCGAGGGCCACGTGACTTGCTTGGGCAAGAGCCTGGATGAGGCGCTGGCCGAGGCCGACCGGGCGATGTACGCGGATAAGCGCCGTCGTAAACGGGCGGCTCGGTTCTCCCGAGTAGAATGAGGCGTGCGCCTGGCGCTTGGCAGCACGAACCCCGTGAAGTTCGAGTCGCTCGCGGCGGCGCTCGCGGCGCGGGGGCTTAAGGCCGAGATCATTCCCGTGGCGGTGGCGGAGGCCCCGGCCCAACCCCTTTCTGAGGAAGAGACCCGGCGGGGGGCGGTCTTTCGGGCCGAGGCTGCTTTGCGTCGTTCGGGTGCCAAGCTCGGCGTCGGGCTCGAGGGCGGGGTTGACCTCGAGAGCGGTTGGTTGACCATGTACGCGGCGGTGACCGATGGCCTTCGCACGGCGCTGGCGCGGGGGCCCGGGCTGCCGCTCCCCGAGGACGTTCTGAAGGCCCTTGGCGAGGGCCGGGAACTCGGTAAGGTCCTGGAGGAACGCTATGGCCCGGAGGTCCGGCGCCAGGGGGCAGTTTCGGTGTTCTCCGGCGGGGCGATGACGAGAAAAGAGGCGCTTTCGATCGCCGCTCGCTTGGCGCTCGGGGCCTTCATGGAGGCAACGCCTTGATCATGGTCGCTTTCGCCTATCTGGTCGGGTCGCTGAGTTTCGGCGTCATCCTCGGGTATGCGCTCAAAGGCTACGACATCCGGGCCCGGGACCTGCCGGGAGGCTCGGGCGTCTTCCGCCAACTGGGACCGCGCTGGGGCGTGGTGGTGGCGCTTTTGGATCTGGCCAAGGGCGCCTTCGTGGCCTGGCTGGCCCAGGGGCGGCCCGAACTCCCCTGGATGGCGGCGGCGGTGGTGGCCGGGCACAACTGGCCGATCTACTTTGGCTTTCGCGGCGGCGGGGGTCTCGCGCCCACGGTGGGCTTTTTCACCTACTTGGCCCCGGTGGAAACGCTCTCGTCGGTAGCCTTCGGGCTGCTGGTGGCCTTTTGGCACCACCGCCTTTACTGGCGTTTTCGCCGGCGGGGCATCTACCCCATCCCCTTCGGCGCGGTGGTCGCGGTTCCGCTCTGGCTGGCCTGGCTCTGGCCGCGGGGACCGGTTTTTCTCGGGGGCGTGCTCGTGGCGCTGGTGATGGCCGCCCGGGGGCTGCAACTCCTTTTATACTCGGGACATGAAAATCGTCAGGTTTAACGAGGGACGGTGGGGCGTCCTCGAGGCCGGCCGGATCGTGTACGCGACCGAGGGCCCCGGAGGCAAGCGCGTCGGTGAGCGTTTCCAGCTGGAGTCGGTGGAGCTTCTGGCGCCGGCGACGCCGAGCAAGATCGTGGCCGTGGGGCGGAACTACGTGGCCCACATCAAGGAGATGGGCCACGACTTCGGCGACGATCTTCCCAAGGAACCGGGGCTCTTCCTCGTCGCGCCCAACGCCCTGGCCAATCCCGACGAGCCGATTCCTTACCCCACGTGGACCAGCGAACTTCACTATGAGGGCGAGCTCGCGGTCGTCATCGGTCGGCGGATGAGGCGGGTGCCGGAGGAGGACGCGCTTCGCTTTGTCCTTGGCTACACCGTGGCCAACGACCTCACCGCCCGGGATAAGCAAAAGAGCGACCTGCAGTGGGTGCGGGCCAAGTCGGCCGATAAGTTCCTGCCGCTTGGGCCCTGGATCGAGACCGAGCTCGACCCCTACCACGCGGTGGTGCGGACCCACGTCAACGGCGAGCTGCGCCAGGAGGGGACGACCGAGGACCTCCTCTTCCCGGTGGCGCGGATCTTGAGCTACATCTCGACCTTCATGACCCTTGAACCGGGCGACGTCGTCCTGACCGGAACTCCCGAGGGGGTGGGTCCGCTTAAGCCCGGCGATGTGGTGGAGGTGAGCGTCGAGGGGATCGGGACCCTCCGCAACCCGATCGTCGGGGAGGAGGCATGATTCACGTACTCGACACCCTGTTCCAGGGTTCAAAGGGGATTATCGCCGTTTTCGCGCTCGAGCACCGGGACGGCGTGGCCCTGGTCGAGAGCGGGCCGGAGTCGACCTTCGACCAGGTGGTCGAAGCGCTGGCGGGCCTCGGCTACGAAGCGCGCGATGTGACCGACGTCTTCCTCACCCATATTCACCTCGATCACGCCGGAGCGGCCTGGCGTTTTGCCAGGCTCGGGGCCCGGGTTCACGTCCACCCTCGAGGGGCAAAACACATCGCGAACCCCGAGCGCCTCCTGGCCAGCGCCAGGCGGATCTACGGCGACCGCATGGAGAGCCTCTGGGGGACGCTTGAGCCCATCGAGAGTGAACGGCTCCGCGTGGCTGAGGACGGCGATCGGGTTTCGGTCGGCGGGCTCGTGCTCGAGGCCATCGAGACTCCGGGGCACGCCGTGCACCACCATGCCTGGCGGCTCGACGGGACGCTCTTTACCGGCGACGTGGCCGGCGTGCGCCTCGGGGGCGGCCCCGTCCTTCCCCCCTGCCCGCCGCCGGACATCCACCTCGAGGACTGGGCGGCCTCGATCGAGCGCATCCGGACGCTGGCCCCCGAGCAGATCTACCTGACGCACTTCGGGGCCTACGCGGACGTCTCGGAACAGCTCGAGGTGCTGACCGAACGGCTCTTTGCCTGGGGCGCTTGGATCCGCGACCAGCTCGCGGCAGGGGTAGACCTCGAGGCCATCGTGCCGCGATTTGAGGCCAAGGTGCGGGAGGAACTCCTCGTCGCCGGGCTCGATGAGGGTAGCGTCAATACCTACGAGCGCGCGAACCCCAGCGCCTATTCGGCCTACGGCCTCGCGCGCTACTGGCAAAAGCACCATCCCGATGCGCTCGAGGCCAGGGGGTGAGACCGTGGGTGTGATCAAGGCCGCGGTGTTCGACCTCGAAGGCACCCTGACCACCGGCGAGACCTGGCGGGGGGTGGGGCGCTTTTTGAAGGCCCGGGGGATGAGCGGGGCTTACGACCGGTTTTTCGCCCTCCACCTTCCGGGTGCGCTTTTGGCCAAGGCTCGGGTCATTCCCAAGCGCTGGTACCAAAATATCTGGATGAAAAACCTGGCCGGGTTGCTCGCGGGGATGGATGCGGAAGCGCTTTCGGAGATGGCACGCTGGGTGGTGGCGCATGAACTCTGGCCCCATCGGCGAGAGCGCGTGGTGGCGGAGCTTTTGCGTTTGAGGGACGAGGGCTACCGCATCGTCCTGGCTTCCGGGACTTATCAGCCGGTCCTCGAGGCTTTCGCCGAGCAGCTGGGGACCGGGGTGGAGGCCCTCGGTACCCCGCTCGAGATGCGCGGCGAGCGGGCGACGGGGCGTTTGGGCGGGCCGATGAACGTTGACCGGGTCAAAGCGGAACGAGTCCAAAGACACCTGGACGGCGCGCCCGCGCTGGCTTTCGGCGACACGCCGGCCGACCTGCCCCTTCTTTTGCTCGCTGAACGTGCGGTGGTGGTTGGAACTTCCCGCCGGCTCCGGCGAGAGGCCGAGGCGCGGGGCTGGCGTCAGGTCCCGGGCTAAAGGGGCTTCGCCCGCCGATCAGGCGTCGAGGTTTCCCGCGGAAATGCCGGCAAATCCGTTGCTTCGGTCCTGGCTCGACCGTTTGTCCTGGTAGAGCCTGAGGTCGGCCGTCTCGAACACGCGCAGGAAGTCTGAGCCCTCGCCGTTGGTGCCCGCCACCGCCCAGCCGGCGGCCACGTCGGGGAAGCGTTTTTTGACCCGCTCGATGTAGAGTTCAGGGCTCTTGAGGCCGAGGTGAAGGCTTGCGAACTCATCGCCCCCGACTCTATAGACGCCGTCGCTCTGGCGTGCGCTCTCGCGTAGGGTGCGGGCTAAGTGCTTGAGGTAGGCATCCCCGACCGCGTGGCCGAAGCGATCGTTGATGGCCTTCAGGCCGTTGAGGTCCCAAAGGATCAGGGTGAGCGGGAGGTTTTGCCTTTTGGCCAGGGCGAGAAAGCGGGCGTAGTCCTCCTCGAGGGCTCGACGGTTGCCGAGGCCGGTGAGGGGGTCGGTGAGCGAGAGGGCGGTGATCTTTTGGTACTGGCGGTCGATGATTTGGGCGAAGTGCCTGGCGGCGTGGCCGATGAACCCGACGACCACCCAAAAGAGCAGGCCCACCAGCTGCGTTTCGCTCGCGTCAAGGATGTGGTCGCCAAAGATCCACGCCAGGCCGATGCCAGCAACGGCGCCGGCGGGTCCGAGCGCGGCGCTCGCCGTGTAGATGGGGAAAAAGGTCAGGAGGAGGTACATGTGACTGCTCGCCGGGCCCAGGTTGGACGAGGCGGTCACGTAAAGGGCGCTCAGGGGAATCGTTCCCAGGGCGTGCACGACCCGCGCCGGGCGGGGCCAGCGCCGCGCGGCCAGGAAAGTGACCAGGGTCCAGGCGCCGAAGGCGAGGACCGCCGGCCAGGCTGCGGTGTCCTTGGAAAGCAAGAGGGCGGCGCTGGCCGCTCCCAGCACCACGATCATGATCCACCAGTACGCCCGGCCCCAGCACCGCTCCATCAAGGTGCGGCTCTCGGCCGCAGAATGAAAATCCATACTTGCGTTAGTTTACTATTCACCCGGCCGATTCGGTGAGGGGTTGGACCTCGAGGTCATCGAGGAAGAAGGTCGTGGCCTTAGGCCCGATCCCGAACCCCCCTGTCTTGTAGTCGGGGTCGGTCCAGTCGACGATCAGCGTATCGTCCAGCCAGGCCCGCACGCGCCCGCTCGATTGCAGCTCAACGCGCAGCCGGTGCCAGATTTGGTCGCGAAGGAAGGCGCGACCCGTCTTGGCGAGCTCGCGACGATCGATCAGCGTGAATCGCTGCTCACCCGCGACCTTGTCGAGGCGCACGCCCTCGTAGCCGATCTTGAGCTCAAGCGCCCTGTTTCCCGATCCGTCCATGAAGAGCCGGATGCGGACGCCGCTGTCGGTGCAGCAGGCTTCCTGGACCTTGAGGCGGAGTTTGACCTCGTAGTCGGTCCAGGCGTCGGCGCCGGTGGTCAGGAATCCCTCGCCGACCCCGCCTTCGATCCGCACGGCTTTATCCAGCTTGCCGTTGGCATCGAAGGCTTCCACGACGGAAATTTTCCTCCAGTTGGGATTAAAGGCGAGAAGGCCGTACCGTTTTGAGGCCACCACCGGTAGGATTGCGCCCGTGGGATACGTCGCGAAGTCGTCCCGGAAGACCTTGCCCGGCGCGGGCAGGGGGTTTTCGGGGAGCACCCGGATTTGGGGGTTTGGGACTGGGAGCGTCACCCTGATCTCCGGGAGGGGTTCGACCTGAACCGAGGGCGCGCAGGCAGCGAGAAACGCGCTCAAGCCAGCGAGTGCCAGTACTTGGACCCTTCGCATGTTTTCACCCCTGCACTTTTTTAATAGCATTCGGAATCACTGGCGTAAAGACCAGCGATAATTCATCGCCCCGGGTGCCGGGCACCCGGGGCGATCGGCGAGCCGGAACTCAGGGGCCGGCGGTACAGTAACTCTGGCTTTGCAGCCACTGCTGCAGAGTCATGGTGGTGTTGCTGAAGGTAAGGGTTACGTGAGCGCCGGGGCAGGTGCTGCTCATGTCGTCGAGCGTGCCTTGGAAGGTTACTGCGGTTTGGCCGTTGACCTTGATCGATCCGATGACGTCGATCGAGGTGGGGTTGCCCGCGGCGTCAAAGACCATGTTGGTGATCGTGATATCGAAGACGAAGGACTCCTGATTGCCTCCGACGTTGCTGCTGCTGGTGAACTTTAGGGTGGCGTTTTGGGGCGTGAAGTCCTTGATGAAGCAGTCGAGGCCGCGGGTGAGGGTGCCCTCGAGGCGGGCGTCCCAACCCACGCTGGCTGAATCGCTGCCCGAGGTGGTGGTAAGAGTGAAGTTGCTGGTCAAAACGTCGGTCGCCCCCTCCTGCACCTGGTAGCTCAAGTTCCAGCTCAGCGTGTCGTTCACGCCGATCGAGCCGGTGGTGCTGAGGGCGGTCGGTTCGGTGATGGGGGTGCTGCCGCAGGTGTACCAACTGGCGCTGAGGTCGGCGCTCGCACCCTGGGTCGTGCCGACCGTGAGTACGGCTGAGGCCGACTGGGGGAGTTCCTGGACGTTGTTCTGGGGGTCGGTGGCGTTCACGGTTGGTGTGCCGCCTTTGTCCCAGTCAACCGACAAGAGGGTGGTCTGGCCACCCTGGGTCGCCCACTTGTACTCGAGATCGATGGGTGTCGAAGGGCTGTAAGTGGAAGGTGGCGTTGTGGTGAAGTCAAAACCGCCCCTCGGGAGACTGTTCGTCGCCAGGGCCCGAACGGCTACAGGCTTGATCAGCCCTTGTAGCACTGCGGCTAGGGAGACCCTGGCGACGAAAGCGCTGGTGAGGATGGATGGCGTCGTGGTGGTGATCGGCGCCGAGCTGAGGGCCTGGAAGGCCGGGTCCTGCTGGAGGTTTTGGGAAATACTACTGAAGTTCTGGGTTTGTTGGGACCAAGCCTGGTTGAACTGGGTGCTGGTCCAATTTCCCGTGGACGGGCCGGTGCCGGTCTGAGAATTGCAGGCGCCGAGCGCCAGGATGAGCAGCCCCAAAAGGGAATACAATCTAGGACCGCGCATTTTACACCTCCAAAATTAAGTTTACATGAGGTGCGACTGCATTTCTCGCCTCTGCAGGGGTCGTGAAAAAGCCGCGCCTGGCTTGATCTGTTCGGAGAAAACGCGCGTCGGGGGGTATAATGGGGCGGTGGTCTTTTGGGCCACGCGAGGTGACGAGGAAAGTCATGCCAAAATACGACGCATCCAGCATCAAGGTACTGAGGGGCCTCGAGGGCGTACGCAAGCGCCCGGCGATGTACATCGCCGGTACCGGCCCCGACGGATTCCACCAGCTGCTCTTTGAGATTTTGGATAACGCGGTTGACGAAGCGCTGGCCGGTTATGCCACCGAGGTCGAGGTACGCCTCTACGAAGACGGATCGGCGAGCGTGCGCGACAACGGCCGTGGCGTTCCCGTCGACGTGATGCCGGGCGAGGGCCGCCCGGCGATCGAGGTGATCTACACCGAACTCCACGCCGGTGGCAAGTTCGAGGAAGGAGCCTACAAGGTCTCCGGCGGCCTCCACGGTGTCGGCGCCAGCGTGGTCAACGCCCTTTCCGAGTGGATGGTGGTCGAGGTCATGCGGGGCGGCGAGCACTTCCGAGTGAAGTTCTCCCGTGGCCACGTGGTCGAGCCGCTCTCCACCGTGGGCAAGGTCCGGGGGAAGAAGACGGGGACCTTCGTCCGCTTCAAGCCCGATCCCGAGATCTTCGGCGAGCAGAGCTTCGACTACCGGCGGGTCCGCCGCCGGCTCCGCGAGGTCGCCTTCCTCACCGGTGGCCTCAAGATAAGCTTCCAGGACGAGAGGAGCGGAAAATCCGAGGTCTTCCACGAGAAAGGTGGGGTGGCCTCGTTCGCACGGGCCATCGCCGACAACGAGGAACCGCTCTACCCGAAACCGATCCTGCTCAGCGGGAAGTCGGGTGAGGTCGAGGTCGATGTGGGCCTTCTCCACACCAAGGGGTACGGGACCGAAATCCTGGCCTACGCCAACCTCATTCCCACCCGCGACGGCGGGACCCACGTATCCGGGTTTCGCTCGGCCTACACCCGGGCACTGAATCAGTACGCCAGGAAGGCCGGGCTCAACAAGGGCAAGGGACCGGCGCCGAGCGGCGAGGACCTGCTTGAGGGCCTTTTCGCCGTGGTTTCGGTGAAGCTGCCCCAGCCCCAGTTCGAGGGGCAGACCAAGGGCAAGCTCTTAAACCCCGAGGCCCAGTCAGCGGTGGCCCAGGTGGTCTACGAGCGGCTCTTCGAGTACCTGGAGCAAAATCCGCGCGTCGGCAAGCTGATCTACGAAAAGGCGCGGCGTGCGGCCCAGGCCCGGGAGGCGGCGAGGAAGGCGCGGGAGCTCGTTCGCCGGCAAAACCCCCTGGAGTCAGACGACCTCCCGGGCAAGCTCGCCGATTGCCAGACCGAGGATCCCGAGGAAGCCGAGCTCTTCATCGTCGAGGGAGATTCCGCCGGTGGGTCGGCCAAACAGGGGCGTGATCGGCGCTTCCAGGCCATCTTGCCGCTGAGGGGCAAGATCCTGAACGTCGAAAAGGCAAACCTCGACCGCGCCCTCAAAAACAACGAGATCCGGGCCATGGTGGCGGCGATCGGCGCCGGCATCCAGGGTTCGGAGCACGTCCACTTCGACCCCGACGCCATCCGCTACCACAAGATCATCCTCATGACCGACGCCGACGTCGACGGCAGCCACATCCGTACCCTCTTGCTGACGTTCTTCTACCGCTACATGCGCCCCCTCATCGAACGCGGCTACCTCTACATTGCCCAGCCGCCCCTCTACCGCATCCGGGTTGGGCGCAAAGCCGAGTACGTCTACGACGACGAGGTCTTAAAACGCCGCCTTGCCGAGCTCGAGGGGAAAAACGTCGAGATCCAGCGTTTTAAGGGACTCGGTGAGATGAACCCCGAGCAGCTCTGGGAGACCACGATGAACCCCGAGACCCGAATCTTGAAGCGGGTCACCATCGAGGATGCCCTCGAGGCCAGCGAGACCTTCGAGCGGCTCATGGGAACCGAGGTGGCGCCCCGGCGGGAATTCATCGAGGAGTACGCACGTTTTGCCGAGCTCGACGTCTAAGGGGCGGGCAGCGCGCCGTAGGCCTCGATACCCCATCCGCAGCCGTTCCAGCGCAGCCTGACCCAGCCCCGGCCGGCATAGGTTTCCTGCCGGCCGGTTCGTTTGTTCCAGAGCACCACGCGATAGCGTCCCAGCACCTCGAGGGTGGGGAGGCTGAGCGAGACCTGATCGTAGGTGAGGTTCAGCACCCGGATTTGGTAAAGGTCGCCGTACGCGCTCAGGAAGGCGCGCCGCGTACGATCCTGGATCCGTTGAAGGGCCGGTAAGGCCTCTTCGGTGGATGCGGGCGGCTCGGTGGGGTTTGGACAGGTCGGGCCTGCCCACGACGCTTGGAGCGTCCTTTGCAGGGGAAGCCAGCGCCAAGGCGGCGTGTAGATTGCTCCGAGCTCGATGCGGAGGTAGGGGAGGGCGCCGAGGGGGGTGAAGACGGCACCTGCCCCAAAATCAAGGCTGCCTTGGAGGTCGCCCCAAAGCCCCGAGGATTCGAGGAAAACCCGGGCCGAAAGGGTGAGGGTGAGGTTGCCTTCGATACTCGCCAGCTCAATCCGCCATCCAAGCGGGCGCTGGGGCGAGTGCACGGCAAACCCCAGCGACCGGTAGGTCTGACCGCGACACTGCCCGTATTCGAGGTCAAAGGCAAAGGGCCGTTGCTGGAGCACAACCCCCGCTGACCACGTCGGGCAGCCGAGGCCCGTGGCAACGCGAAAACCAACTTCGGGCTCGGCGGCCTGGGCCCTGGCCAAAAGCGAAACGAGAACGAGCATCCAAGCAAAAAGCGTCGGGACGATCCACGGCCGGGGACGCCGGTGGAATGCCCCGCCGCGGCTTTGGCCGCGGCGGGAGCTCGGGGTAGACGCAAAACACCGCAAACCTCGCATCGGTATGTTGAAAAGCTCGCGGGCGCTCGCTCAACGTTGCTCGAGTTCCTGGAGCTTTTGCTCGGCCCAGGCTTGCTCGTAGCGATCGCGGGCATCCTTGGCCTTCAGCTTCAAAGCCACCCTCAGCTGTTCAAGGGCAAGGTCCCGCTGGCCCAGGCGAAGGAGGGCCCGGGCGAACTCGGTCCTGTGGATGATCTCTTCCGGTTCCAAACGGATTGCCTTTTCAAAAAGGGGCACCACCCGGCCGATGCTCGCGCCGTAGAGCCAGCCAACCCCCTTTTGCGAGAGCTCGAGGTTCCAAAGCGCCAGCGCGACCCGGGCCCCGGCGTGGTCGGGGTTTCTTTCTAGCGCCTTTTCCAGGTTGTCGCGGACCGCCGAGGCCAGGGAGAGGCTTTGCAAAATCCCCCGGTACTGGGCCAGGCGACCCAGCGCCCGCGCCAGTTCGAAGTAGCCCTCGGCGTTTTGGCTGTCGAGTTCGATGGCTTTTTTGGCCGCGGCCTCGGCTTTGGCGAACCAATCGGCGCGGTCCCGGTCATCCTTAGCCTGGTACATGGCGTAAAAGCTCGCGGCCCGGGCGGCGAGGACGTAGCTCTGGGCGTCTCCGGCCTCGAGGCCCGAGCGGTAAGCTGCCTGGAAATCTCCCTGGCGGAGGAGATCGGCTGGGTTTGCGAAGGCCAGGGTCAAAAGGAGTGTGGCGGCTAGAATCCATCGCATGTTTTCGCCTCCTAACTATGGGCGCATTCTAAGCGATTGCGGCGGGTGCGGTCATGGCGTCCCGGTCAGGCCGAGGCAGCCCGGGAGGACCATGGCTGCCTCGTCGTAAATGGTGGGATCGCCCTTAAACGTTTCCCAGTCGGCCATGAGCTGCTTGATCTTTTGTTCGTAAACGCTTTTCTTGGCGGGATCGAAGTACGAGAATGGACAGTAGGCCACGCGCCCGATCGTGACCATCAACTCGACCCGACCCAAGTTGGCGCTCCAGCTTCCCGGCCTGCCCACGACTTTTCCCGCGCTCACGGCATCCCCCTGGCCGACCGTCGGCGCTTTGACGTGATCGATGGAAACCGTTTCGCAGGCGCTTCCGTTCTGGGCGAAACCGATCTCGTAGTCGGCTGTGTCCGGTTGGTAGACGAATCGGACCACGGTGCCGTCGATGGGGGCGTAGACGTTGGCCTGCGGGTCCACCCGGTATTCGAAGGTGGGGAGCGTCTTTGGTCCGGTCGGGCCACCGACCACGGCGTTGAACTCGAGGAAGACCTTATCCTCCTGCCGATCGAAAATGAAGGCTCCGGCCCGACCGGTGGTGGGGTCGTAGGGGGCAAAGTCCACGATCAGGTTTTCCAGGACCGGGGCCGCGCCCGGGCTGAAGGCGCAGGCGAAATCCCCATCGCCGAGACCGCAACCAGAGAGCAGGGCGGCAAAGGGGAATGCGAAAACGGCGAACGCCAGTTTCGTCAGCGAGCGCCAGGCTTGGGGCATTTATGAAAAGTATGAAAGCAGCGACGGCCCCTGTCAAGCGAGCGCCCCGATCCCCGGAGGTTGTGAGTTAATAAGCGCAATCTACTTGACATAACATATATCAAAAAGCTAAGCTTGTACGTGAAGGGCGAGGCGCTCGGCGAAGGCCGCGTCGGTACAGGTTCAGCGCATATGCCTTGGGGAAAGGAGGTATCCGGTGCTGGGTCGAGCAGAGATCGAACGTATCCGTTCCCTGGTTGATGCGAAGGCGCCCGTTCTCTCGCTCTACGTCGCGCTCAGAGAGGTGGAGGCAGCGCCGCAAGGTTCAAAGAAAAAGCCTTACCTTATTCGGGCCAAGGAGACGATGAAGCGCCTGGGGGTGCCGGAGACGCTGATGGCCAGGGTCCTCGAGCGTCTGGAACACGATGCGCCAGAGGCGCTCACCCGGGCGATCTTCGCTGGCGAGGATTTCCTCGAGGTCTTCGACCTCGGCGTCCTCCTGCCGGTCGTCGATCCGGTGCGCGGCCTGGTGGAGGCCCGCTACGGCGAACCCTACCTGGCGCCGCTCCTCCTCGCGCTCGATGAGTACGAGCGCTATGCGGTGGTGTTGCTCGATCGGGAGCGCTGGCGGGTTTTCGAAGTCTTCATGGGCGAGATTCGCGAGGCCCTCGACGCCTTCCGGGCGGTCGATCCCGAGGCCTGGCGCCGGCTCTCCGAGGCCAAACCCGGCACCCCCCAAGGGGTGCAGGCCCGGGGCGGCGCCGCCACCGATAAGTTCGACCGCCGGCTTATGGCCTGGACCCACCGCTTTTACAAGGCCCTCGCCGCTGATCTTGAGCGCTGGTTGGACGAGGTCGGCGCCTCGAGGGTCATCCTGATGGGCGTCGCTGAGGAGACGCGCTACTTCGAAACCTTCCTCTCCAAGGCGGCCAGGCGCAAAGTGGTCGGGCACGTCGGCGCCCCCGGGGGCAGCCGGGTGCCGGCGAGCGCCGTCCTCGAGCGGGTGCGCCCGCTGATCGAGGCGGTCGAGCGCGAGGAAGAGATGCGGCTCCTCGATGCCATCCGGGAAAAGGGGGTTTGGGGCGTGGGGCCGGTCCTCGAGGCCCTCGGCCGGGGCCAGGTGCACGTTTTGGCGGTGCCCTGGGATGCCCGGACGGAGGTGTTCTACTGCCCGGACCAGCAGCTGGCGGGCGTTTCGCCGGAAGCCCTCAGCTCGGTGTGCAATGACCCGGAAAAGCGTCTTCTCAAAGAGATCATCGCCGATCTGGCCCTCGCGTGGGGGGCTCGAATCGAGTTCATGCGCGGGGAGAGCGGAGCCAGGCTTGAAAAAGAGTTCGGTGGTTTGGCCGCGCTTTTGCGGTGGTAGGGGAGGTGAATGGAAATGAGGCGAGCCATGGGATGGGATCCGATCCGTGAGATCGAGGAGCTGCAGGAGCGCATCCAGCGCATGATGGGCCCGAGCGTCGTGGGCCGCTCGGAGGGTCGCACCTTCGCGCCGCTGGTGGATGTGTGGGAAGACGAGCAGGGCTTGCACTTTGCCGTCTATCTGCCGGGGGTCGATCCGGCGAAGGTCGACGTAACCGCCGAGGACGAGACCCTGACCCTGCGCGCGGAGCGACCCTTCGAAGAGAGAGAAGGCGTCACCTGGCACCGGGTCGAGGGACCCTACGGCACCTTTATCCGCTCCTTCGCCGTGCCTTCGACCTTCGACCTGGGGAAGGTGGAAGCGCGCTTTAAACACGGCGTGCTCTACCTGCACGTACCGAGGGCCGAGGAGACGAAGCCCAAGAAAGTGACCATTCAGGTCGAGCCGTGATGCGGGAAGGGGGTGGCAGCGTGTTGATGGCGGTGAGCGAGTTCGAACGCCTCTTTCGCCTCGCGGCATCGATCGACGTCGATAAGTCCGACCTCAAGCGGCTTTCCGAGCTCTTGACCCAGAAGCTCCACGATCTTTTGGTGGTGGCCGAGAAGAACGCCAAGTTCAACGGTCGCGACGTGATCCACCGGGCCGATTTGCCCATCACCAAGGGCCTTGAGCAAACCTTGCGCGATTTTGAAGATCTGGACGTGGCCCTCAGACTCGAGCCGGTGCTCGAGCGGCTCTCCAAGCTGCCCCCGCTCGACCTCGAGGTCGGCGAGGACGTGCGCGAGATGCTGCCCAAGCTCGCCGGGGCGTTGGTGGTCGCCACCGCCAAGGTGCTGCGCGAGATCGACCCCGAGCTTAAAAATCCTCAGACCGAACACTGGGCGAGAGCGAGTCGGATCTTGGCGTTGCTCCTGTGAACGGCTCTTTCGTTCGCGGCGCCGCCGGGGCCGCACCCGGTGGCGTTCGCTTTGGTAAAAAGGAGGTGCTTTGAAGCCCGAGGTGGTCATCGGCTGGGTTCTGGCTGCGGATCTTCGCGACGGGGCGCTCCTCGCGGCGTATGCCGAGGCCAGGGAGCATCTCCGCCAGCTGCTCGTGCGCTCCTTCCCCGAGTTTGACTGGAAGGTGGACTACGGCGAGCGCCGCATTCACCTCCCCCGCGGCGCCCTCGACCCGGTGGCCCTCCTGGAGATCGGGGTTGACGAAAAGCTGCACCGGCGCTGGGACTATGCCCTGGTCGTGGTCCCCAATGAGCTGCTCTCGCGGCACCGGCCCTACGCCCTGGGTGTACCCAGCTCGGCTCTCGAGGTGGCGGTTCTTTCTTCTTCTCGGCTCGGCAGCGGCGAGCCGCTGGTGGACCGGCTTTTGGCCCTCTCGCTCCACCTCCTCGGCCATCTGTGGGGCCTGGGGCACGCCGAGGCGGGGCCGATGCGCCCGATTGACGACCCCGAAGGGTTGGAGGTCGCCCCCTTTTTTCCCGAGGAGGCGGCGGCGGTGCGGCGGCACCTCGAAGAGGTGGTGGTGGCCCGTCTCGAGGAGGAGCGCGTTCGCTGGAACGCGTTCAGCTTCTACGCGCGCACCTTTTTCGACGACCCCCACGGTATCATCCGGACCATCCGCGAGTACGCCCCCTGGAAGATGCCCATCTACCTCGGCCGCCTGACCGCCGCCGCGGCGGTCTCGACCGTGTACCTGGTGATGACCTCTGATGCCTGGGCCCTGGGGACGCGTCTGCCGGGCCTTGGGCTTGGCATGTTCGCTTTGATCGGGTTTTTTGGCGCCGCCTTTTTTCTCTTTTACGGGCAGGACCTCGGGCGGCTGGGGCACGAGCGAACATGGCGCGAGCAGTTGGCCCGGACCCGGCTCGTGCTCTTTGGCACCGTATTGGCGGGCATGGCCTCGCTGTGGGCTTTGGTCTTTTCTCTGACGCTCAGCGCCGGCCTGTTGATTCCCAGATCCCTCCTCGAAGGCTGGATCGGCTCGCCGCTGGGGTGGGGGCAGCTTCTGCGTTTTGCGACGTTTAGCGCCGCGATCAGCGTTCTCGCCGCCGCCATGGGCGGGAATTTGGAGGAGGAAGCGGAGATCAAGGCAGAGTTTTTCATGGATGAAGAGGTTTAAAGGGTCGCCGGTCCTGACGTGAAGATGACATTTCGGCGCCTCGACTGGGTCTAGGATCGCTTTATGGAAACCAAGAACACCTACCGGATTGGAGAACTGGCCCGGATGCTCGGTCTGAACCCCAGGACCATTCGCTACTACGAGTCGGTGGGAGTTTTACCCCTGCCCGCGCGGAGCCCGGGCGGGTACCGGATCTATACCGAGGCCGACGTGTCGCGGTTGCGCTTCATCCAAAAAGCCAAGGATCTTGGCCTTCGGTTGCGAGAAATTCGAGCGCTTTTGGAAAAGGCGGCCCAGGGGGAAGCGCCGTGCGATTGCCTTTCGCGGATCATAGCCGCGAGGCGGCGGGAAATCGAACGACTGATTGAATATTTGCTCGAACTGGACAGGAAACTTGATGCCCTCGCGCGCTTTACCAGGGTCCAAGCCCCGGCTGGGGGTCGAATCTGCCCGGCGATCGAGAGGTTTCCCCTCGAGGCTTGACCTTCCAGCGAGGGGGAAGGGTTAGGGTCGGCGTGTGGAGGTGGCCCATGGAAAAGACCCAGGCCCCGCCGAACCAACTTTTGCTCAGGATCGGGGGTATGCAGTGCTCGTTTTGTGCTTCGACAATCTCACGCGGCCTTTCACGCCTTGCCGGCGTGGTTGAGGTCAGCGTGAGTCTTGCCCACGAGGAGGTGCTGGTTCAATACGATCCCGGGCGCGTCAGCGAGGGGCGAATCCGGGCGGTGCTGACCGACCTCGGTTATACGTTGCGTGACGCGGGGCGGGAGAAAGCCTTAGAAGCGGAGAAGAAGGAGCTCGAGACCGCACGGCGCCGCTTGCTCCAGGGCGCGGCGCTGTCGCTTTTGAGTTTCGGGCTCATGCTTGCTCGCTGGCTCGGCTTGGCCGAGACCCTAGGCCCGTGGGGCACGGGGCTCATGCCGCTGCTGGCGGTGATCACCGTTTTCGGGCCCGGCCGTCCTATCCTCTTAATGGCTTACCAGGCGTTGCGCCGGGGAATCTGGAACCAGCACGTGCTCCTCGAATTCGCGGCCTTCGCCGGGCTTACCGGAGGCGCGCTCGGGCTTTTGGGCAAGCGCTTCGGGGTTTCGGCGCTTTCCTTCCCCGCCCCCGACTTCTTCGCGGTCGCTACCTTCGTCACCACCTACCACCTGCTCTCGGGCTACGCCTCGACCTTGGTTCGGGTCCGGTCGTCGGAGGCGGTATGGAAACTGCTCTCACTGCGTCCGCCGACGGCCAGGGTCGTTCGGAATGGGGTCGAAGAGGTGGTGCCCCTGGAAGAGGTGGGGGTGGGGGACCGCATCCGGGTCCGCCCTGGGGAAGCTATCCCCCTTGACGGGGTAGTGGTGGAGGGTAGTTCCTATGTCGACGAGAGCCTGGTGACCGGAGAGCCATTGCCGGTGGAAAAGGGGGCGGGCAGCGAGGTTATCGGAGGTTCGATCAACGGTCCCGGCAGCCTTTTGGTGGACGTGCGTCGGGTGGGGGAGGAGAGCTTTTTGGAACGGGTGGTGCACGCGGTCGAGGAGGCCCGCGCGCGCAAGCCGGGTCTTCTCCTTTTGGTCGACCGGGTGCTCGCTTGGTACGTACCGGCGGTGGTGGGCTTTGCACTCCTTGGCTTCCTCTTTTGGACCCTCGGCGCCTGGCTCCTCGTCGGCAGCCCCAACGTCGGCCGGGCCATCCTCGCGATGCTCGCCGTGTTCGTGATGGGTTACCCCTGCGCGCTAGGGATGTCTTCTCCGCTGGCCATGATTCGCGGCGGTAGCGAGGCGGCGAGCCGCGGCATCCTCATTCGCGCCGGAGAGGTTTTTGAGGCGCTTCGCAGGGTCGATGTGGTGGCCTTCGATAAGACTGGCACCCTGACCCAGGGCCGGCCCGCAGTTTCTGAGGTGGTCGCCGCCCCAGGCTGGAGTCAGGATCGGGTCTTGCGACTCGCCGCCGCGCTGGAAGACCACTCCGAGCATCCTTTGGGTCGGGCGGTGGTTGAGGCCGCGAAGGCCCGGGGCCTGGGTCTGCCTGAAGCGCGCGACGTTTCGGCGCGTCCCGGTCAAGGCATCGAGGGTGTGATTGAGGGGCAGCGGGTCCTAGTGGCAAGCCCGCGTCACCTCCGGGAAAATGGCGTTGCATGGGACTCCCTTTCCGAGGCATTAGAGCGCCAACTGGCGTCGGGCGCCACGGTCTCGGGGGTCGCCGTGGCTGGGCGTCTTGTGGGGTTGATCGCCTTTGCGGACGCCCCGAAGTCCGATGCCAAGGCGCTCATCTCTTCCCTCCGCCGGCAGGGGATTCGCCCCATGCTCCTGACCGGAGACCATGCGGCGGCGGCCCGTGCCCTCGGTGAGATCCTCGGCTTTTCCGAGGAGGAGGTCCAGGCGGGACTCTTGCCGGGTGAAAAGGCCGAACGGATTCACGCGCTCCAAAAGCGAGGTCTCCAGGTGGTGTTCGTGGGCGACGGTATTAACGATGCCCCGGCGCTCACGCAGGCCAACGCCGGCGTGGCGATCGGGGCGGGGACGGACATCGCCATTGAAGCCGCTGACATTGTGCTGGTCAGCCCGAGGTTGATGGCGGTCCTCGAGGTGTTCGAGATCGTAAGGCGGACCTACGGCAAGACGGTGGCGAACCTGGTCCTCGCGTTTGCCTTCAACGGCATTGGTGTGCCGCTTGCCGCCACTGGTCTCGTTCACCCTGTCTGGGCCATGGTGGCCATGGTGACGAGCGTGAGCGTGGTGCTCCTGAATTCCTTTGCCGGTCGGCTCGTAGGCTCAAGACCCGCGCGGCCGGGCTTTGCCCGGCCGCGCGTGACCTGAAGGGCGATTTGCTCATCGAAGCTCGGGAAAGCCGTTGACCTCTTCGTTATGGAACCAGATGAACTCGTTCGAGGCGTGCATGGCGCCGGCGCTTTCAAAGCGGGCGTCATCGACTTCGAAGGCGCGGGCCTTTGCGTTCCACGCGATACGGGTGGCGAAGACCGGGGCGGTTCCGTACTTGCCCCCAGCCATCGGCGGCTTGGGCAGCGTAGGGTAGCCGTAAAAGATCGGGGGTTCGCTCTGCTCGAAAGCGCCCTTGGCCACGCCGACTGGGGGGACCGATTGCTGCAGGCCGCTCCGGTTCACCGCGCTCTCGAAGAAATTGACGAAGAAGGCGGTGGCCTGCTTTTGGTCGATTGCGTCGCCGAGGAAGAGCCGGGTGGCGTTCAGGGCCCCCATGATGGCCGCGACGTCGTCGATGCTGTGGCTGAGCTCATCGTGGAACCTCCCCTGGGGGAAGTTGTAGCTCGCGGCGAGATCGCCGTAGGTCCGGGCCGCGGCGCGCAAAAAGAGCGGATCCCCGCTGACCCGCCAGGCTTCGATGAGCCCGCGGAGGGCGTAGGCTTTTTCTCCTGCCCCGCTCGTTGGGGCGCCAATGAGCTGTAGGGCCAGCGTGCGCAGGCGCACCCCGGCCGCTCGGGCGCGCTCGGGGGTGTTCGCCGCATACCAGGTGATGGCCTGGATGGCGAGCGAGCGTTCGGGGATACCCTGGGGTTGCCGAGCGCCGAGGGCCGCGAAGAGGCGGTCGGCGGCGCGGCCGAACATCTGGGCCTTGGCCGGGTTCTGGTAGCGGTTGGTCTCGCTGAGGCGCATGGCGTCGGCCGAGAGCAGGCCCTTGAGGTTTGAGAGGGCCTCGAGGACCACCCAGTTGCCTGGCCAGTCGATCTGCCCGTCGCTATCCACGACCAGGCCGTTTGCGTTCATCATTTCCTGAATGACGTAGGCGCCCTGGCGCTGGGCACTGGCGCTCATGACCATGCCCACGAAGCGCCACTGGGCCCCAAAGCCGTCGCTGGGCCTGCCGAAGTGGAAATCCACGTGGAATTGCTTGGCCCACTCGATTTCTTTCATCATCGTCCAGCCCATGGCCGAGGCGCCCACCACTTGCTCGAACGTGGCGGGGTCCCAGCCTTGCGTCGCGAAGTCCTTGACGTTGATCGGCTGGGTGTAGCGGGGGTCACCGCTTTTGAACACCGCCTTGAGCAGGGTTACACCTGGGGGGACCGACACCGTGTCCCCGTCGTTGGGATTGGCGTCCACGGCTCGAATCATCTTCATGACCGCCGCCTCGGGCGGGGCGAAGGTGAGTCCGAGACCGGAACGCATCACCAGGTTCCCGAGATTGTAGCGGGAATACCAGTAGCCTTCCTCCATGGTTTGCATGGCGGTAAAATCCTGCCGCCCTTCGGTGAGGCCGCCACCGGCGTAGGCGCTGGCCAGGGCCAGGGCGACGAGGGTGGTGGCAACGTGTTTCCTATTCATTCGCAGCCTCCTTCAAAGCGCACCCCCATCTTCGCCCCGGGGTGACGGGCCCGGTGTCGGCACGCCGACACCGGGCTATGCTGGGGGCATGTCCGTGCTGGTGGAGTTCGCCATGTTCCCGACCGATAAGGGCGAGAGCGTCAGCGCCTACGTGGCCCAGGTGATCGATTACCTCAGCTCCTCCGGTGTTCGCTACCAGCTGACGCCGATGGGAACGATCTTCGAAACCGAGACCATGTCGGAGGCCCTCGAGGTCATCGGCCGCGCATACGCCGTGCTCGAGCCGTTCTCAAACCGGGTCTACGCCGTCGCCAAGTTCGACATTCGCAAAGGACCACTCGGACGAATGGAGAAAAAGGTCCGCTCGGTCGAGGAAAAACTCGAGCCGGCAGACCGGTAAGTACCAAGACCCGGCAACTTCCAATCCTGCTCCCCCTCCGTGCAGCCAGAATGCCACGCGCATAGCGCGTAAGCTAAGTATCCCGCCGTGGCTTTTGCCACGTCGGGGCCCGCTTGCCAAAGCGGCTTGACAAAGAAGGCTCAGAAAAACGCAAACGAACGCCAATCTCGCATCGGGGTGTTGAAAAGCTCGTGGTTGCTCACTTAGGCAGACGTGCTTGAAGACCGGTTGGGGCTTTGGGAACTTGTGGTTCCCCCACCTTGGTACGCCTTCGTAGTTCCCGGAAGAACGGCTCGAATGGATCGCCTTTCGGTTTCGGGGGATCCGCAGCTCGACTTCGCCAAGGGTAGTCTCCAGCGTACGAGCGTAGTGGCTGCTCTCCGACCGCCGTGCGCTTGCCAAGAGGCCATTTCAGCCCGAATGCTCGCTAAGGGGTATGCGTGAGCATTCTTTACCCCCAGAAAGCGCTGCTTTCCGAACGACAGATGCAAAGCATATTCTGCTTTACAATGGACTCATGCCCACGACTACAGTGAGCAGTCGCTACCAAATTACACTCCCCGCGAATGTACGCAAAGCACTTGGTATCAAGCCCGGTGACCAGCTGGAGGTCGCGGTCGAGGGGGGCCAGATCGTCCTGCGCCTGAAGCGGCCTCCCATCCGGGAGGTTCTGGCCTCGCTCGTCACCGAGGAGTCAGCGGCGCTCGCCGAGCTCAGGGAGGCCACCGCGGACGACGCCGCCGCCTTCGTGCGCGAGCTGCGGGGGGAGGGTAGCGATGACCTATGAGGTGATCAGCCTCGACACCAACGTGCTGATCGCCGCTCTGAACCCGAGTGACGTCCACCACGAAGCGGCGGTCGGGTTTCTCGAGGCCCACTCAGGCGATCCGCTGGTCCTCCCCGCGGCGGTTTACGCCGAGGTGCTGGCGGTCCCGGGAGCGCGGGTGGTGAGGAGGTTCCTCGAGGCGTTCCGGCTGCGGCCGATCTTCTCAGCCATGGACTCGGCGGCCGTTTGGGAGCTCGCTGCCGAGCGCTACGCCCGGTACGCCCAAAACCGCAAGCGCTCCGGGGACGGGGGGCCACGGAGAATCCTGGCGGACTTCCTGATCGGGGCCCAGAGCCTCAAACAACCAGGGCTGGGCTACACCCCGGCGATCGCCACGTTGGATGGGCGCTTCTACGCACGCTACTTCCCGGAGCTCAAGCTCTACGCCTTACGAGCGGAGTGAAACTGGCCCTTTTTCTGCTTTGCAGTACGCTCATGCCCGCCGTCACCGCCGTGAGTGGCCGACACCAGGCCACCCGCCTCGAGGAGGTGGGCAAGGCGCTCGGCATCAAGCCCGGGGACCGGCTCTGAAGGCAGTCTGGGGGTAGGCGAGTCGTTTCGAAGATTATCCACGCCCGGTCAGTATTGTGCTGATCCACGACGCGCCTTTTGGCCAGGCGACCACATCGGAACTGTCAGAGGGGGTGGTGCTGGTTGACCTCTGACAATCAATCTAGAATCGGGTGCATGGTAGTGAGGATCTGGCGGGGCCGGGTGCCCCGGGAAAAGGCCGAAGCCTACGGGCGGTTTCTGGCTGAGCGGGCGGTGCCCGATTACCGGGCGGTGCCCGGAAACATAGGGGTCTATGTGCTCACGCGGGAGCTCGGAGAGGTGGTGGAGTTTGCCACCCTGACCCTCTGGACCGGTTACGACGCCATCCGGGCCTTTGCTGGGGAAGACTACGCGCGGGCCAAGTATTACCCCGAGGATAGGGAGTTCCTGCTCGAGTTCCCACCGTTGGTGGAGCACCTCGAGGTGGTGGCCAAAGCGCCCTAGTTGGTGAAGCGTGGGTTCCGCTCCAGTGGCGAGAGGCCGGAGGCGGAAGCTCCTGGCTCCTTGTGTACACTCCTGCGGGATGCCCCCGCGCCTTTTTGCTATCGCCTGACTGTACGCGGCCGGTTCCTGGTTTGGCTTCGTTTCGGCAGTCTTCTGGCTTGAGGCCACCAGGTGCCCCTCGAGGTAGAGCTCCGCTTCGTTCAGCTTGGCCCGGTCCGCCTCGGACTCGAGGTCGAGGTACACGGATTCGATCTCTTCGGCGAGTTCAAGCGCAAGCGTGGTCTTTCCTGCCTGTCTCGGTCCGAGCAAGGACACGGCGGGAGAAGCGCCGATCCGCTCTTTGAGCTCACGGGGAATGCGGCGGGCAATCATCCTTGCAAATTCCGCATCATGATGCTGCATTTGCAAGGATGTGCAATAGGCCAACGCCTCGCTTCGCCTGCTACCCTGACTTGTCGGGCCTGAACAAACAGCGGGCGGCGATGTCCCCCACGGCGAACAAACCCTACCGTTTCGATCCCTGGGGCCTGATCATCGCCATCTTCAAAAAGCCCGGCCCTTTCGGCTGAGCCCGGGCGGCCCAGGCAGAAGGCCGTCTGATATACG
>WIAM01000067.1 GCA_015519965.1 Thermaceae bacterium | reverse complement strand
CTCTTCCAGCGCCACTGCGCCTCGTGCCATCCGGTGAAGGGTCAGCCGTCGCCCGCCACCCCCGGTCCGGACCTGACCCTCTTTTGGAATCGCACCACCATCGCCTCCGGGGTCTGGCCCAATCGCGCCTCGTTCCTCAAGGCCTGGATCCAAAACGCCCCCGAGATGAAGCCGGGGGTGCGCATGCCGGCCTTCGACCTGAGCCGGGAAGAGCTTGGCGCCCTCGTCGCCTATCTCCAGGGGCTTGGGGTGCCGGGGTTCGATTTCCGAAAGCAAGCCGCGGCCGCCACAGGCGGTCAGTGACCCATCGGTCAGTTAAACTACGAAGGGAGGGAAGCTATGGAATACCGCAAACTCGGGCAGTGGGGAATTCGGGTCTCCGCCATTTCGCTTGGCGCCTGGGTCACCTACGGCAATCAGGTGAAGGATGAAGAAACGATCCGGCAGATCGTCAAGATCGCCTACGAGGGCGGCATCAACTTCTTCGACAACGCAGACGTCTACGCCACCGGCGTCGCCGAGGAGATCATGGGCCGGATCCTGAAGGATTATCCCCGGCACACCCTGGTCATGAGCTCGAAGGTCTTCTGGCCCATGAGCGAGGACATCAACGACCGGGGGCTCTCCCGCAAGCACATCCGGGAGTCGATCGAAAAGAGCCTGAAGCGCCTGCAAACCGACTACCTCGACCTCTACTTCGCCCACCGCTACGACCCCGAGGTGCCCATGGAGGAGATCGTCAGCGCTTTTAGCCAGCTGGTCGATGAGGGCAAGATCCTCTACTGGGGCACCAGCGAGTGGCCCCCGGCCCGGATCGCCGAAGCGGTGACCTTCGCCAAGGCCAACGGCCTCCACCCGCCGGTGGTCGAGCAACCGCAGTACTCGCTCATCTACCGCGACCGGGTGGAAAAGGAGATCTTCCCCGAAACCCGCCGCTTCGGCATGGGCGTGGTGGTGTGGAGCCCGCTGGGCATGGGCATGCTCACCGGGAAGTACGACGAAGGCCTGCCCCAAGGCGCCCGCCTCACCGAGATCGAGCAACTGCGGGAACGGCTCCTGACCGAGGAAAACCGGGAAAAGGTCAAAAAGCTCAAGGCCATCGCCGACGATCTCGGCGTGAGCCGGGCGCAGCTGGCACTGGCCTGGGTGCTCCGGCGCGGGGAGGTGAGCTCGGCCATCACCGGGGCCACCCGCCCTGGCCAGATCGAGGAGACGCTCAAAGCGGCCGAGCTCAAACTCAGCGAAGAGGTCCTCGAGGCCATCGACGCCATCTTCCCGCCGGCGCCAGACTGCTACGCCTGAATCCAAAAAAACGGGTTGCGGGGCGCAAAGGCGCCCCGCAACCCGTTTGAGGGAGGCGTGGGCCGATCTACGACATCAGATCCTCACCCCGAAGCCAGTGCCGCACATCCCCGCCATAGCGAATCTTTTCCGCCGGCAGGTCCTTCTCGAGCACCTCGGGGAGGCCTTCCCGCCGCTCGAGACGATCGCGCGCGTCCTCGAGCTCTTCGCTGTAGGTGTAAGCGAGCTCGACCGAAACCACGCCGGGGATGGCCTCGAGCGCCCGGAAGCGCGCCACCTCCTCGGCGCTGTCCTTCGCCTCCACCACCACGATAATCTTGCTCTCGCCATCGTGCGTGTAGACCTCGCCGAGACGCCCGGCCACAATGGCCTCCAGCGCCGAATCCAGCGCCTCAGGGCGCACGCGAACCACCAAGCCAGATATGTTCATGACCGTCTCCTCCCTCCCCTAAAGCAGGGCCTCCACCCGGACGGCGCCGGTGGGGCAGGGTGCCACGCAAAGACCGCAACCGGTGCAGCGATCGCTAATCCAGGGTTTGACCATACGCTCGAATCGCACCGCGTCCTCCGGGCACGCGCTTTGGCAGGCCACGCAGAACGTCCCCTGATGCGCCAGGCAAGCCGCGGGGTCGATCTGCACCCGGGCCAGGGGCCTCCGTGCCGTGCTGCCGATGACCTGGTAAGGACAGGCTTCTAGGCACGCCTGGCAAAAGGTGCACCCCGCCTCGCGAAAGTCGAGATAGGGGTGCCCGCCCGCATCGCGGCGCAACACCCCGGTCTGCGAGGCGCAAGCGGTGACGCAGTCGCCGGCGCACGCCTCACAGGCAGAAAAGTCGGTCGACCCGTCGGTATACGGTGGCAAAACGCGCCCTCCCCGGACGGGGAAGAGCTTGCCGAGGAGGGCGCGCCGGTCCACCGCTACTTCACCCCCTCGTTCCAGCGCTCAAAGAGGTCCGAACGCCACTCGGAATCGGGGGACCGGAAGTCGGGGACGAAGAAGTTCTCGATGGGCGGGTCAACCTTGGCCTGGCCCACGTGGCAGGCGGTGCAGTAGTAACGCGAAGGATCGATGCGAAGCGGCTTTTCCTCGGTCTTGGTGAAGAGGTCGATTTCCAGATGGGTCGGCGGAAGCGGGGTGGCGCCGAGGCTCTTGGCCACCTCGGGGGCGTGGCACCCCACGCAGGCGTTATTCCCGAGCGTGATCGGGACCAGCCCGTCGAGCGAGTGGGGCACCTGCGGGGGCGCGTTCTCGTACGAACGCGGCAGGCGTTCGGCGGCGCCGGGCGGGGGCGCCTCGTTTTTCACCTCCGGCAGTTCCTCGGCCCCCGAGGCCAGGGGATCGCTGGTGCGGATCCCGGCCCCGATCGCCTGGCGGGCCTCGTCGCCCATCGTGGTGACCGCCGCCGAAGAGGCGGTTTGAGTTCCCCCCTTCTTGTCGCTATCGGCGAACGCGAGCAAGAGGAGCAGGGAGAGGACCAGCACGTACAGGGATACCATCACACCTCTCATGCGAACCATCCTCCCAGTTCACCCACCCTCAGGCGGGGTAAATTCGGACCGCCGATTTCTTGTAGTCGGTCTGAAGGGAAATGGGGCAGCGGTAGTCGGCGGTGACCTTGTTGATCAAGACCCGTTCGTCGAACCAGGGCACGAACACCAGGCCCTTGGGCGGCCGGTTGCGGCCATTCGTCGCCACCCGAACCTTGACCTTGCCCCGGCGGCTTTCGATCCACACGTACTGGCCGTTTTGCACACCGATCTTCTTGGCGTCCTCGGGGTGCATGTAGGCGAGCGCCTCCGGCACCGCGCGGTAGAGCTCGGGCACGCGCATGGTCATGGTTCCCGAGTGCCAGTGCTCGAGGACCCGTCCGGTGACCAGCCAGAAGGGGTAGCGGTCGTCGGGCATCTCCGGCGGCTCCATGTAGGGCCGGAAGAAGATCTTGGCCCGGCCGCTGAGGTCGACCGAGGTTCCGGCCTCAGGTCCGGTCAGCGTTCCCCTGGGGATCTTCTTCGCCGCCTTGCCGTAGAAGGCAAATTCCCCGGTGGGATTCGCTTTCTTGGCGTAGGGGTCGTATTTGGTGTTGAAGCGCCAGAGGGTCTCCTTGCCGTTCACCACCGGCCAGCGCAGCCCGCGGACCCGGTGGTAGGTGTCGAAGTCGGCGAGGTCGTGCCCGGTCCCGAGGGTGAAGCGCCGGTACTCTTCCCAAAGGGCCTTTTGTATGAAGAAGCCATAGCCTTTAAACGGCTTACCCTCAGCGTCGAGGATGGGCCGTCCGTCGCCTTCGGCTTCGGTGTTGGGGTGCCCCTCGGCAATGGGATCGGGCCAGGCGTAGGCGCGGAGCTCGGGGTGATTGAAGAGCACGTCGAAGAGGGTCATCTCCGGGTCGTAGCCCATCTTCTTGGCCTCGGCCAGCACGTCGGGCAGCACCGTGCCATCGGGCAGGCGGTGTTCCTTCCAGACCTCCTTGAGCTTGAAGAACTTGGAGAACTCGACGTAGTGCCAAAGGTCGGGCATCGCCTGGCCGAGCGGGGTCACCTGCTGGCGCCAGTGCTGGGTGCGGCGTTCAGAGTTTCCGTAGGCGCCCCACTTCTCGTAGATCATGGCCGAAGGCAGGATGAGGTCGGCGACCATGGTCGAGACCCCGGGGTAGGCCTCGGAGACGACGATGAAGTTGTCCATCTCGCGGGCGGCCTTGAACCAGTGATTGGCGTTGGCCGCGTTCTGCCAGGGGTTGTTGACGTGGACCCACACCCACTTGATCTTGCCGTCCTCGAGGTCCCGCATGATCTGCACGAAGTTGGCGCCGACCTTGGGGTTGAGGGTGCCGTGCGGGATCTTCCAGATCTTCTCGGCGATCTCGCGGTGTTTGGGGTTTTTCACCACCATGTCGGAGGGCAGGCGGTGGGCGAAGGTCCCCACTTCACGCGCGGTACCGCAGGCCGAGGGCTGGCCGGTCAGGCTGAAGGCCCCGTCCCCGGGCTTGGCGTGCTTGCCGAGGAGGAGGTGGATGGCGTAGACCTGCTCGTTGACCCAGGTGCCGCGGGTGTGCTGGTTGAAGCCCATGGTCCAGAAGCTGACCACCTTGCGGCCCTTTTCCATGAAGAGCTGGGCCAGGGTGCGGAGTTTATCCTTGAAGGCCTCGAGGGGCTCGTCGGGATCACCCTTGGCCAGCTCGGCGACGAAGTCGAGGGTGTAGGGCTCGAGCGCGCGCTTGAATTCCTCGAAGTCGATCGTCCAGTGGGCGCTGGCCAGCTTGCGGTGCTTCATCTCCAGCGTGTCGCCGGGCTTCAAGCCGAGGTAGGCGAGCGCCCGCGCCTCGGGCTCCGAGACCACCTTCCTCAGCTCCTTGATCATGGTCTCGCGCTCTTTGTCGGAGTACTTGGGGTGGTCCGGATTCGAGCGCATGCCGTAGCCGATGTCGGCATAGCCGGTGGCGAAGGCAGCGTACTTCTTGACGAAGTCCCAGTCGATGGCGTCGGGATTGTTATAGACGATCTCACGAAGGATGTAATTCTGAATGGCCAGGTCGGTTTGGGGCTTCATCACGATGGCCACATCCGCCATGTCGGCGTTCAGATGGCGGTGCGTGGTCAGGACCACGATCTTCACCCGGTCGGGCTTGGAGAGCTTGCGGTCCATGACCCGCATCCAGAGCACCGGGTGATTTTCGGCCATGTTCGAGCCCCAGAGCACGAAGGTGTCGGTGAGGTCGATGTCGTCGTAGCAGCCGGCCGGCTCGTCGATCCCGAACGTCTGGATGAAGGCCGCCACCGCGCTGGCCATGCAGTGCCGGGCGTTAGGGTCGATGTTATTGGAACGGAAGCCCGCTTTGATCAGCTTGTTGGCGGCGTAGCCTTCTTGAATGGTGTACTGGCCGGAGGCGAAGAAGGCGATGCCGCTCGGGCCGAGCTCGTTGTAGGTCTTTTTGAACTGCTCGGCCATCACCTCGAAGGCCTTCTTCCAGGAGACGGGCTTGAACTTGCCCTTCTTGTCGAACTCGCCCTTCTCGTTCACGCGCAGCAAGGGGCGGGTGAGCCGGTCCTTGCCGTACATGATCTTGGCCAGGAAGTAGCCCTTGATGCAGCTGAGCCCCTGGTTGACCGGGGCTTTGGGATCGCCCTTGACCGCCACCACGCGGTCGTTCTTGGTGGCGACCAGGACGCCGCACCCCGTCCCGCAAAAGCGGCACACGGCCTTATCCCAGCGCCAGTCGGCTTCCGCGGCTTTGGCCTTGGCCGCGGTTTCCTGCCCGACCGACACGCCAGCCGCAGCCGCCGCCGCGCTCGCCGCCGCGGCCTTCAAAAAGCTCCGCCGGTCGACCTCGATCGGCCTTTGTCCTTGATCTCCCTTCCCTTCCATACCCTTACCTCCTCCGATGACATCCGTACCAAGGGCATAATCAACGTGACATACGGCACAAGCACCGAACAGGGACATGTGTCCAACTGGTAGTGGGAATTGTACTCGATTCAGTCTATTGCTGACCAGTTTTTGCGGATTTAAACGTAGGCGCGCCCGAAAAAGGCGCCGGGACATCCCTCCCGGCAATCAGGCCGCCATCACCGCCCGGGCCACGGCGAAAAGCGCCGCGTCGCGCCCCGGCGGCGCCGCCAACATGACGCCGATCATCGGCGATGCGGGCAGGCTCACCGCCGGGCCCTGCAGGAAATTGAAGAGCATGGTGTTTCGGAGCACCCGGGCGTTGGTTCGAAAGTAGGCCTGGTCCGAGGCGAGATCGGCAATGGAGGGCGGGCGCACCGGGACCGTGGGCGTGATGATGGCGTCGTAGGCCCCGTATTTGGCCCAGAATCGGCGGGGAAGGCGCTCGTAAGCCGCCCGCACCCGGCTGCGATCGGCCTCGCTCCAGCGGCCCCCGCGCACAACGCGCGACGCCACGCGGGGATCCACGGCCTCGCCACGGCGCTCGACCAGGTCACGGTAGAGCCGGTACGCCTCGTGTTCGGCCAGGGAGCCATGCTGACGGTAGAGCTCGAGAATTTCCAAAAACTCGGGCACCGGCGCCCTTTCCACCCGATGACCGGCGGCCATCACCCGGGTCACCACCGCTTCCAGGACCAGCTCCACCTCGGGATCGAGATCCTCGGTGACCACCGTCTGCGGCAGCAAGAGGCGGTAGGGCCCCTCGGCTTTGGGGAAGGGGCGAAGCGGCCACCCCGCCAGCACCGACAGCAGCAGCCAGGCGTCCTCGAGGTCCCGCGTGATCGGCCCCACGGTATCGAGCGTCGGCGAGAGGGGGAGGACGCCCGAGGTGGGGATCAGGCCATTGGTGGGCTTGAACCCTACCAGGCCCTGAAACGCGGCGGGGATGCGCACCGATCCCCCGGTATCGGTGCCGATCGCGGCGACGGCGAGGTCGGCCCGCACCGAAGTCGCGGCGCCGGAGGAGGAGCCGCCCGGGACCCGGGCGGGGTCGTTCGGGTTTTCCGGGGTGCCGAAATGGGGGTTGAGTCCGAGCCCCGAGTACGCGAGTTCGGTCATGTTCGTGCGTCCCAGCAAAGCCGCGCCCGCGGCTTTCAGACGCGCGATCGCGGTCGCATCCTGCGCCGCCGGCGGCCTCTCCCGAAGCACCACGCTCCCACCTGCGGTCACACGACCTTTTTGGTCGAAGTTGTCCTTGACCGAAATGGGGATCCCCGTCAGGGGCCCCTCAGGCGTGGGCCAGGCCAGATCCTCGGTCTTCTCCAGATAAACGGTCCCCACCCGAACGCGGTCGAGGTAGGATTTGACCACCCGTTCCGGGGCCAGCTCGCCCCGCTCGTACGCCGCCCGCAGCTCCATCGCCGTCATCGCTCGCCTCCAACGCCCTCAGTCTGCCACAGCCGTGCCCTACAATCGGGCCATGGACACCCGAGGCTTCGTGCTCAAAGCCATCGAGAAGCTGCGCTGGGCGAGCGACAAGGACATCATGCGCTACCTCGACGAGGAAGGCGAATCGCTCTCCCGGCACGAACTGGCCAAGGCCCTCATCGCCCTTCTCGACGAAGGCGCGATCGAGCGCAAGGGCGACCTCTACCGGCTGAAGAAAAAAGAGGGCGCTAAAGCCGCCTTCGACGCCCTCTTTGGCGATGGGTAAAGGTCTGGTGGCGGACGCCCCGCACCCGCCACAGCTCGCCTCAGGAAGCCCGGTAAGCGCCCAAGAGCTTTTTAGCACATCGATACAAAATCGGCTTTCGGGGTCCCTGCCGTGGCTTTGGCCACGGCAGGGTAATTACTTGCCCTCGGCCGCCTCTTCCTCGAGGCTCAGCTCCTTGAGGAGATCGCCGTAGAGGTCGCCGAGCTTGACGCTGGCGCTTGAGGGGCTCGCCACCGAGGCGTCGTAGTTCTGGTAGGCCGCGGCCACGCCCACTTCCGCCGGCTGGGGACGGCGATCGCGAGGCGCACCACGCTTTGGCTTGCCCTTGGTGCGCTTGCGCCTCGGGCGCTCCTCCTCGGTCGGCACCGGCGGCGGAAGTAGCCGCTTCCGGGAGAGCGAAACCCGCTGTTCGGCAGGGTCGATCTGCAGGATGACCGCCTCCACCTCGTCGTCCTTCTTAAAGAGCGTGGCCGGGTTTTCGATCCGCTGATGGTCGAGCTCGCTGATGTGGATGAGCCCCTCGATCCCCGGCTCGATCTCGACGAAGACGCCAAAGGGGGTGATGCCGGTCACCTTGCCCTTGATCACCGCGCCCGGCGGGTACTTGTCGGGCAGCTCCTTCCAGGGATCGGGCATGAGCTGCCGCAGGCCCAGGGAAAGCCGCTTTTCCTCGGGGTCGATCTTCAATACCACCGCCTCGACCTCGTCGCCCTCCTTCAAAACCTCACTCGGATGGCGCGGGCGCTTGGTCCAGCTCATTTCGCTGACGTGGACCAGGCCCTCAAGGCCGGGCTCGATTTCGATAAAGGCGCCAAAGGGGGTCAGCCCCACGACTTTCCCCTTGACCTTCTGGCCCACCTCGTACTTCTCGGCGACGCTCTCCCAGGGGTTGGGGGTCGCGGCTTTGATCGAGAGGTTGACCCGCTCGCGCTCGGGGTCGACCGAGAGCACCTTGGCCCGAACGACGTCGCCTTCCTTGACCACTTCACGCGGATGGTTGAACCGGCCCCAACTCAGCTCGGTGCGGTGAACCAAACCGTCGACGGGTCCGATATTAACAAAGGCACCGAAATCCGTGACCTCGACGATCTTGCCCTCGACGATCTGGCCCGGCTCCAACGCCGACAAGACCTCCTGGCGCTTTTTCTGCTCTTCCTCCTCGAGCAAAACGCGCCGGGAAAGGATGATCCGGCCCTTCTTCCTCGAAAGCTCGATGATCTTGACCGGGACCGTCTGGCCCACCAAAGGCTCAAGATCCGCGTTCCGCTTGAGGTCGACCTGCGAGGCCGGGATGAAGGCCCGCAAGCCCTCCACATAGGCAACGAGGCCGCCTTTGACCCGCTCGCGGAAGGTCACCTCGATGGGCTCGCCCCGCTCGTAGAGCTCAGCGACCTTTTTCCAGGCCTTGTCCGACTCCGCGCGCTTCTTGGAAAGCACGATCGTGCCTTCCTCGGGGTCAGCGCGCAGAACGTAGACCTCCACTTCGTCGCCCGGACGAAGCAGCCCTTTGAGCTCTTCCTCGCTCAGGGGCTCGGCGCTGAGCTGACCGAAGGGGATGATGCCTTCAACCTTGGTCCCGATGTCGACGGCCACGCCCTCGTGGCCCACGAACACGACACGGCCTTTGACGATCTGACCTTTTCGGATCTCCTTGCCCAACCGGGACTGCGCCTCGGCGAGCGCCGCTTCCATGGTAGGCACCGCTTCGGCCGCTTTGTCGGTTGGGGTCTCGTTTCCGGCTTCTCCTGCCGGCAGCTGGGTCTTCTGGTCTTCCATCCGCCTATATCCTCCTTGGGCCGCGAAATTGGAGCGGGAGAAAGGCTCCCCCGCCTTCAACACGCCGAAAAACGGCCTGAGTTTTCGCGGCGAGCTGCCCAGTGGGCATACTCTCCCTTTATAGCATAGCCCGGGGGAGAATGCAAAGCCCGGGAGGCAGACGCTAGGCGCCCCGCCAGAGAATCCGACCGCACGAGGGGCAGCGGATGACCCTTTTCCCCTGGTAGACCTTTTGCGCCACGTGGGTCGGCAACTGGACGCTGCAGGCCTGGCAGCGGAACGCCTCCCCGGCCTTCGTCATGCGGGCAACGCCGAGCCCCTTTCGCGCCCGGCGGATCACCTCGTACTCCCGCAGGATCTGGGGGGGAATGGCCTTCGCCATTTTTTGACGTTCGGCCAACCTCGCCTCGTACTGCTCGCGGATGGCCTGGACCCGCTGGGTATTCTCAGCCTCCAGCCGCTCGAGCTCGGGCTTCAGCGCAGCCAACTCCTGCTCGAGCGCGTCGATCTCGGCCTCGAGGCGTTCCATCTCCTCGACCAGGGGCATGGTGAGCTCGGTGAGCTCGTCGATCCGGGTCGAGAGCTGCTGGATGCGGTTTTCGTACTGGGTCGCTTCCCGGGAACTGCTGGCCTGGAGCTGCTCTTCCTGCGCCTGGCTCCGTTTTTGGGTCAGGTCCTTGAGCTCGAGGTCGTTGCGTTCGTACTCCTTTTGAACGCCCCGCAAACGCTCCTTGAGCTCTGTGAGCTCGTCGATGCGATGCTCCCATCGCGCCCGCAGCTCGGCGAGCTCGGGGGGTACCCGTTCCATCTCCTGTTGCAACCGGTCGAGCTCGAGGTCTTCTTCCTGCAACTGATACAGCTCGGCGAGGGCGGCAGAAACGTCCACGTCCCCTATCTTAACGCTTCACGCTTTATAGTGACGGGTATGGGTATCAGGCCGGACCGCTGGATTCGCGAAATGGCGAAGAAGGGGATGATCGACCCCTTCGAAGAACACCTGGTTCGGGAGGGGGTCATCAGCTACGGTCTTTCCTCCTTCGGCTACGACCTCAGGGCGGCGCCGGAGTGGAAGGTCTTCACCGACGTTTACGGTGCCGTGGTGGACCCCAAACGATTCGACGAACGGGCTTTTGTGACCATCGAGGCCGAGGAGGTTTTGATCCCGCCCAACTCTTTTGCCCTGACCCGTTCGATCGAGTACATCCGGATGCCGGAAAACGTCCTCGGCATCGCCCTCGGCAAATCGACCTACGCCCGCTGCGGGATCGTGGTCAACGTCACCCCGCTCGAGCCCGGCTGGGAGGGCCACGTCACCCTGGAAATCTCCAATACCACGCCCCTGCCGGCCAAGGTCTACGCCGGGGAAGGCATCGTCCAGATCATCTTTTTAGAGAGCGACCGGCCGGAGACCACGTACGCCGACCGCCGCGGCAAGTACCAGGGGCAGCGCGGAGTGACCCTGCCCAAGGTCTAAAGACGGAGCCGTCATGGAAGCCGTGCCGTACCTTGCGGAAAAACCGGTCCGGAACTTCGACCGGCCAGAGACGGTGGTTGACCTCGAGGCCTTCGAATACTTCGCCGAGATCGAAACCGATAAAGGCGTCATCGGCATCGAGCTCCTCGGCAAAAGTGCCCCCACCACCGTCAACTCTTTTATTTTCCTCGCGCTCCACCGTTTTTTCGATGACCTGACCTGGCACCGGGTGGTCCCCGGCTTCGTGGTCCAAAGCGGCGACCCCACGGGCACGGGCAGCGGGAGCGCCGGCTACGCCTTCGGCCTCGAAATCGACCCCCGCCTGGCCTACGACGACGCGGGTTGGGTGGGCATGGCCCGAACCGAAGACCCGAACTCGAACTCCTCTCAGTTCTTCATCACCTTAGGGCCGGCGCCCCATCTGACCGGCCATTACACGATCTTCGGCCGGGTACGCAGCGGCCAAAAAGCCCTTTTCGCCCTCGAGCAGGGCGACCAGCTCATCACCGTACGCATTTACCGAAGCGCCCGGCGAGAAGGCCCTTAAGGGAGCGGCGGCCGGCCGGCACGAATCCAGGCGCTCAGGTAGAGGTCGGCCAGCCGCCTTGACGCCCGGCCGATCTGGACCCGGGCGGTCTCGCCGAAAATCCCCTGCCAGAGCGTGCGGTAGTATCGGCGGTCGAGCTCGGAGTACAGCCGCTTAGCCCGCCACAGCGCCCGGTTGAGCACGGTGACCAGGGGGTAATCCTCGCGGATCACGGCAAAGGCCAGTGCCAGCGGGCGCTCGTCGATCAAGCGGGCCCGGTACGGGCCCGGCGCGTCGCCTTCGTCCCAGAAGGCCTCGATCTGGGTGCTCTCGAAGAGAGCGTGGATCCCGCCGTTCAACCACGCCTGGCCATCGAAGTCCAGCGTGGTGTGGAGGGGCTGGTGGGCATCGCCCAGATAATGGGCGAGATCGCCAGCAAAGTGCAGGATTCGGTCGGGATCGCGGTCGCGAAAGGCTTCGACCAAGCGCCAATAGCTCTCGGCGATCGCCCAGGGGAGGGTGCCTGCGCGCTCCAGGGTATCAGCCCCGAAGCGCTTTTTGGCCGCTTCCTCGGACATCGGGAAACTGGAAAAGGGCCAGGGCTCGAACAGTTCGCTGCTCCAGTAGTGGCGCTCGGCCTCACCGGGAAGGCTCGACTTCCGGCGATCGGGGTCGTTGGCCGCGCGCAAGAGAGCCTCGCGGTGTTCTACGAAAAAGGATGCCACCGCCGTGTCCGGCGGAAGGTCCATGACCGCATACCCGGCGATCAGGCTGTGTCCCTTCGGCCCCCAGGCCAGGGCCAGGCCCAAGAGTAAAACCAGCGCCCATACCCGTTTCATCGCCTTAGCTTACCGGCAGAACCTCGACCAGCGCCCCGTGGAAGGCGCTCCCCTCACCCATGTCGGTGGGTTCATCCGGGGTGAGTTCGTTGATCGACTTGCCGTCGGGGGCATCGAGCCCCCGCCAGGTGCCCTCGAGGACCACCACCCCCGGTTGGGTCGCGTCCGTGACCCGCACCCTTCGGACCAACTCGCCGTATGCGCTTCTCACCCGAACCCGATCGCCCTCGGCCAGGCCTCGCTTCGCCGCGTCCGCTGAGTGCATCCAAAGCCACGGCTCCCCGCCCTCGGCCTTTCGCAGGCTCGAGACGAGCCCGAAGCTGGTGTTCAGGAAGTGATGCGCCGGCGGCGAGACCATCACCAAAGGAAAGGCCGGCTGCGGCTCGGCCCGACGGACCTCGACCGAGCGTAGCCTCAACTTCTTTCCATCCATACGCCCTTCGGCGTAGGGCAAAAAGGGTTTTTTGAGCCGGAGCTTCACCGAGCCCTCCCGCACGAGGCGCTCGAAGGTGATGTCGATCAGCATGGGGTCGGCGCTGTCGAGCAGTTCCCGGGCCAGGGTCTCGGCATCGGCGAAGAGTTCGGGGGCCGAAAGCCCGAGCCGCCGGGCCAGCTGGGCAAAGACCCAGGTGTTGGGCCGGGCCTCGCCGGGAGGATCCACGGCCGCTTCCGACCACGAGAGGTGGTAGTGCCCGTAGGAGGCGTAGAGATCGGGGTGCTCGAAGGGGTGCGTCGCCGGCAGGAGGTAGTCGGCGTAGCGGGCGGTGTCGCTCATGGCGTTTTCGAGCACCACGGTGACCAGGTCTTCCCGCAAGAGCCCCTGGCGCACCAGCGCCGAGCGGGGGGCGGTCGCCGCGGGATTGGCGTTGAAAACGAAGAGCATTTTCACCGGTGGGTCGTCGAGCTCGGTCAGGGCCCGGCCGAGCTGGATCTGGTTGACGTGGCGCACCTCGGGGTTGGGTCGGAAATACCCCTCGGGCCGGGGATCCTGCCAAAAATGCAGCCCCTCCAGGCGGCGCTTGTTGAGAGCGAAGCCGCCGCTGGTGCTGAGCATAGCCCCGCCGCCCTCATATCGCCAGGCGCCGAGGATCACCGGCAGGCTGAGCACCGCCACCAGCGCGTTGCCGCCCCCGGGGTGCCGGGTCATGCCGTAGCCCACCCGGAAGAACTGGGGCGCTTTCATGGCGAGGGTCCGGGCTAGGTCAGCGATGGTCTCGGAGGGAACGCCGGTCAAAGCGGCGGCACGCTCGGGCGGCCAGTCGCGGACCGAGGCCAAATAGGCATCCAGACCCTCGGTGTGGGTATCGAGATAAGCCTGGTCCACCCACCCCTCGGCGAAGAGGACGTGGGCGATGGCCAGCGCCAGCGCCGCGTCGGTTCCGGGCCGGACACGAATGAACTGGTCGGCGAAGCGGGCGGTGCGATTTTCGTACACGTCGATGGCGATGATCTGCGCACCGTTTTTCCGCGCTTCGCGCAAAAAGGGAACCAGGTGGGTGTTGGTGGAAAGGACGTTCGCGCCCCAGATCACCACCACGTGGGCCTTGGGCACGTCTTCGGGATCGACGCCGAGTTTCCTCGGCCCGTAGATCGCGGCCCAGGCCGCTTCACCGGTGGCCGAGCATATGGTCTCGTCGAGCTCACTCGCCCCGATGGCCCGGAAAAAGGCCACGGGGTGTCGCCCCTCAACGAGGCCCATGGTCCCCGCGTAGTTGTAGCGAAGGACCGCGGCCCCACCGTAGGTATCGAGGGTGGCCTTCAGTTTGTCGGCGATCTCATCGAGCGCCGCCTCCCAGCTGATCCGCTGGAAGCAGCCCTCACCCTTTGGGCCCACCCGCCGCATGGGGTAAAGGGGGCGGTCAGGGGCATACAGCCGCTCGGGGAAGCGGGTGGTCTTGGCGCAGGCAAACCCCCGGGTGGTGGGATGGGTCGCATCCCCCCGCACCCGACGCACGCGCCCGTCCCCGATCTCGAGCACGAGGCGACAGGCATCGGGGCAGTCCAGGGGACAGGTCACGACCTTTTGCATACGAGAGGGATTATACCTTCGCGCCGAGGAACGCGGAGGCAACCAGGAGCACGAGTACCGTCCCGAGCGCCAGGGCAAAGGGCGCCGCCAGGAAGAGCGGGTAGACCAGGCCCGCCAGCGCCCCGCCCAGGTAATACCCGCTCACATAGGCCCAGCTCTCGCCCCGGCGGCCGAAAACGCCGCCGAAGACCGCGTGCATCCCAAAAATCCCGGCCAGAAAGAGGGCAAACCCCACCCCGAGCCAGGGCCCGGCCATCAGGGCCGCACCGAAAAAAACCAGCCCGAGCGCCGCTTTGAGGCCCCATTTGCCGCTGACAAAAGGTCCAACGAGTCCGCCCAAATAGGCCAGGTAAAACCCACCGATGGCGCCGAGGCCAAATCCCAGGGCCTCGAGGCGATAGGGGAAAAGGTTGGCGAGGAACAGATTGGAAAAAAGCAGCGCCCCGCCCACCAGCATGGCCCGGCCCGGCCGGGCGGCGCGGGGCTCGGGGAGCGGGGGCGCCCGGCCGGCGAGGAAGAACCCCGCGAGGACCAGCACCGGCAGGCTGATGATCAAAAGCGCCGGTCGCACCCCGAGCCCCTCCCCCAAAACCCCGGCCAGAAAGCGGCCGAGCGTCCCGCCAAGGGCGTTGAGGGCCACGAAAGCGG
>WIAM01000066.1 GCA_015519965.1 Thermaceae bacterium | reverse complement strand
GTCCGGCGTGATCAGGCCGGCGAGGAGGCCGAGCAGCGTGCTCTTTCCCGCCCCGGAAGGGCCGATCACGGCCAGCACCTCGCCCCGGCGGACCTCGAGGCTGACCTTTTTGAGGGCGAAGCCGGGGTAGGTTTTCCCGAGGTCAACGGCCCTCAGGGCGACCTCGGGATGGGCTTTTCGATCGGACGCCTGCTCGGTCAACGCCTCTCTCCAAACGCCACCAGGACGCCGCTGACCACCAGGGTGACCCCAAGCAGGATGACCCCCAACGTGGCGGCGAGTTCCAGATCCCCCTTGCGGGTTTCGAGGACGACCGCGGTGGTGAGCACGCGGGTGGCGTGGCGGATGTCGCCGCCGACGATGGTCACCGCGCCCACCTCGCTGATCACGGCCCCGAAACCGGCTGCCAGCGCGGCCACGATGACCTTGCGGCTTTCGGTAAGGAGCACCAGCAGCGCCTGGGCCTCGCTGCCGCCAAGACTCCGCACGAGCTTGCGAACCTCCTCAAATCTGGAGGCCACCCCGGCCATGGTGAACCCCGCGATCAGGGGAAAGGCCAGCACCGACTCGGCGATGATGACCGCCGGCAGCGAATAGAGCAACCCCAGCGCGCCCAAGGGGCCTGAGCGGGAAAAGAGGAAGTAGAAAAAGAGCCCCACCACCACCGGGGGCAGCCCCATGCCGGCGTAGAGGAAGGTCGCCGCTAGGTGCGAGCGCCCCCGGGTGCCGAGCCAAAGCCCCAGGGGCAAACCGAACGCCGCCGCGAGCAACGTGGCGGCGCCGCTGACCCAGAGGCTGCGCAGGGTGATCTCCAGGGTCTCGTTCACTTCACGGGGATGATACAGCGTCCGGCGAGGGGCTCGAAGAGGCTACGACCGAAACGGTCCTTCATGTAGGCTCCGATCTTTGCCTGGACGTCCTTTCGCAGCAGGTACGAGCGAAGCGCCCTGGCGCCTTCGGCGTTGACCCAGGGGAATTTTTCCGGGTTCACCGCCATGAAGCTGTACTGGTTGAGGAGGAGCGGGTCGTCACGGTCGAAGAGCGGCTTCAGACGCGTCTTCGAACCCACAAAGAGGAAGGTGCCGAGGTCGGTGAGCGTGTAGGCGTCCTTTTCGCTGGCCAGGGTCAGGGTGGCCCCCATGCCCGAGCCCGACTCGAGGTACCAGGGCTGGCCATCGGGAACCAGGCCCGCCTTTTTCCAAAGGGCGCGCTCCTTGTGGTAGGTGCCGGAGTTGTCGCCCCGGGAGACGAACAGCGCTCCCTTTTGGAAGATGCGGCGAAAGGCATCAACGGCGTCGGCGGCGTTTTTGACGTCGGCGGGGTCAGACTCGGGCCCCACGATCAGGAAGTTGTTCTTGGCGATGCAGGTATGGTCGACGCCCTTGCCCTCGGCGAGGAAGCGGGCCTCGAGGTCCGGGGCGTGCACCAGAACCGCGTCGGCGTCGCCGCGCCCGGCGATGGCCAGGGCCTGGCCGGTGCCCACGGCGACGACCTCGACTTTAAGGCCGCTTTCCTTTTCGAACTGGGGAAGGATGAAGTCGAGCAGGCCCGAGTCGTTGACGCTGGTGGTGGTCGCCAGCCTGAGCAAGTGGGATTTGGCCGCCGCCGGGACTTGTAGGCCGAGGAACAACAGCAAGGCGGACACTGCCACGAGCGGTTTGCGCATCGTTCACCTCCGTATTGCACACATATGCTACACGACCCCGGCGGGCAGAGGTAAAGCACGGAGAACCCGCCCCAAAAGGGGCGGGGAAGGTTTTGACGCCGTCAGCTCAGCGCTTTTTGCGGCCCTTGCCCTTCTTCTTGCCTTCCATGGGCGCGCTGGCGCCGCGCATGAAGCTTTTCAGCTTGTTTTCGAAATCGGGGGCTTGGCGGGGGAGCCTGCGCGGTTTAGGCGGGGCGACGGGTTTCGGGGTCAGCTCCTTGATCGAGAGATCGAGCCTGCCCTTGGCGTCGCGGCCGAGGACCATGACTTCGACTTCTTGCCCCTCCTGGAGGAAGTCCTCGACGTGTTTGACGAACTCGTGGGCAATCTGGGAGATGTGCACCAGACCCGACTCGCCGTTTTCCAGCTGTACGAAGGCGCCGAAGTCCATGATGCGGGTGACCCGGCCTTTAACGATTTCGCCTGCTTCCACAGCCATGCCTAAATGTCCTCCGTTTGGGCGCGCTGCCCGGTGGTGTGTGCCTTGCGGTTTTCGTTCACGGCCCGACCACTATAGCACACCTTC
>WIAM01000065.1 GCA_015519965.1 Thermaceae bacterium | reverse complement strand
CGAGGACCACCTCACCGCGAAGCGGCGCCCTCTTCAAGGGTTTCCTCCAGGTCCGAGTCGATCCAGGCATCCCGTTCCCGCGCGTATTCCTCGCTCATGGCCAAAAGCCCCTCCTTTAGCTCTTCCTCGCGCAGTTTTCTGAGGGCGAGGGCGACGACCTCGCTCTTGCTCCTAAGCTGGTGGCGGCGGCGGTAGGCCTCGACGAAGCGGGCCAGGGGCTCGGGCAAACTGACGCTCAGCTTCTCCGATATGGCGGGCATGGTTTTATCCTACCAGATGGTAGGATGAGCCGAGATCCGGGGCCCGCAGGTCGGTTGGAAGCGGCGACCCGGCGGGCGGGTGGGAAACGGAACAAGACCGACGCCTCCGACGCTCTGCTCCTGGCCCACTTCGCACGGGTGTACCTGGATACCCTTTGCACCATCCCGCAGGCGTCGCCATTGTGCTGGGTCGGGATCTGGTCCGCTCGCGGTGAAGCCCTATTGCTGCCGGCATCCCTGGAATTCACCAGATTTTCATGGGGGTTAGGTTGCCGCATAGGAGGTAAAAATGGGAGGGATCAACCATAAGCCGACCAAAGGGACAAAACTGGTGGCTTCCGCCTTGGACGCCCTCGAGGAATCCTGCGCTCGGCTCGAGGCCAGCGCTCACGAGCCACGGGTTTGGGTGCAGGCGGTGGGCGAGGGCGAGGTGCCAATACGCTCCGCGTATCTCGCCCTGCTGACGAGCTTCCTAGGTGCCTTCCAACGCTTCGTCTACAGCACGGCCATTTCGACCGACCTCTATTACAAGATGGAGGGCTATGGCAGCCTCGCCAACGAGGGTGCGGCCGTACGTCGTTGAGGCCAGGGGACTTGCGAAGACCTACCCCGGAGGACCACCGGCCCTCCGGGGGGTGGATTTCTTCCTGCGCCCCGGCGAGCAGGTGGTTCTTCTTGGACCGAATGGGGCGGGGAAGACCACGCTGGTCAAGATCCTGGCCGGGCTGGTGGCGCCGGATGCCGGCGAGCTTAGGGTGTTCGGGGGTCGCCCCACGCCGGGAAGGCGGCGCCGGCTAGGCTTCCTCTTCGAGGAGGCCGAGAACCTCTACGGATACCTGACGGTTTGGGAGAACCTGCTTTTTTACGGCAGGCTCGCGGGCGTGCCCGAACGTTCCATCAGCCAGAGGGCCTCAGAGTTGCTCGCCGGGTTTGGCCTAGAGGCCGCCAGGGACCGGCTGGCCCAGAGCCTCTCGCGCGGGCAGAAGCAGCGGCTTGCCCTGGCCAGTGCGTTGGTCCAGGGGGCCGAGGTCTACGTCCTCGATGAACCAACCCTGGGCCTCGACCTTCCTTCGCAGCAAGACCTCATGGCGCGCATCCAGGCACTGCCCACCGCCCTTATTACCACGCACGACCCGGTGCTTGCCTGGGAGGTTGCGGACCGCTTCGTGGTGATGAAGAAGGGTGAGGTCCGCAAGGTCCTGGACCGCTCGGACCTTATCGCCTCGGGCGTCCGTGATCCGGAAGCGCTCCGCAACTGGCTTTTGGAGGTGTACCGGTGATCCTCCTCTTTCGTGCCTTCCTGGGGCGGAGCCTCGCCCTTCAAAGGCGCTATTTCACCGATTACGCGCTAGGGCTTTTAGTGAAGGTGTTCTTCTTCACCGCTATCCTTTATGCCAGCCAGGGTAGCCCGGAGCGGCCGGTCTACGTGGCCGGGTTTTTGCTTTGGTACCTCGCCGCTCACCTGCTCGCGCGGATGGCGAACTTCTTCTTAGAAGAGGCTTACCTAGGGACGCTGGCGCGCCTGCTCGCGTCGGCCCATCCGGTCGCGGCTATTGTGGCCGCGCTTTCACTCGCTGAGCTCCTGATGGCCCTGCCGTGGGTCGCCGCCCTCGGTTTTTACGCCTGGTTGAGCGGCGTGTCGCTTGCCGGATTTGGTCTAGGGGCGCTCGGTGCCGGTTTGCTGGCGCTCATGGGGGTTTGGGGGCTGGGCCTTGCGCTGCTCGCGGCCTCGTTGCGCTACAAACAGGTGGGGAGTTTCACCGAGATGCTGACCTTCTACCTGCTCCTTTTTTCCGGGTTCTTCGTATCCGGGGAAAAACTCCCCCTCGCCGTGCGTGTTGTCAACGCACTGAATCCTCTTTACCAGACGGTCATGGCGCTCTCAGGACGGGGGGTTGTAGGACTTTTAGCGGTAACGGCGTTTTGGCTGCTCGTTGGTGGGGCTGTTTTGGCCTACGGTTATCGTTGGGCGAAAAGGACGGGCCGGCTCCTCGAGTACTAAGCGAGGGCCCTCGAGCTTTTCAACATGTCGGCGGCTGGTTGACCTCCGCTTTCGTTGTCTCGAGCTTTGGCAGGTGGGGTACTTAGTAGAGGGGCTGCTCGCGCTCTGGGCGCGTTGCAGCCCCTTGCTTCCCCAGGAGCGACAGTGTCAAAGTGGCAAACGAGGGGATTAAAACCGCTCGGCGACGGTCTTCATCTGCAAGAAGAGCCTTAAGTAGTCGTGGCTCCCGGTCTTGGCCCCGGTGCCCGAGAGGTTGAAGCCGCCAAAGGGCTGCACCCCGACGAGCGCCCCGGTGATCTTACGGTTGAAGTAGAGGTTGCCCACGTGGAACTCGCGCCGGGCGCGCTCGAGTTTTGCCCGGTCGCGGGCAAAGACGCCGCCGGTCAGGCCGTAGACGGTGTCGTTGGCGACCTCGAGGGCCTCGTCGAAGTCCTTCACCTTGATCACGCT
>WIAM01000064.1 GCA_015519965.1 Thermaceae bacterium | reverse complement strand
GCGAGATACGGCGGGTAACCCTCTTCAGCGGGCATCTCCTCAAGGCGCGAGCTGATCTCGCGGAGCGCCTCCGCCCAGCGCGAGGTGGAGTCGGCCATCAAGGCGACCGCGTAGCCCTGGTCGCGGAAGTACTCGGCGATGGTCACCCCCACGTAGATGCTGGCCTCGCGCGCCGCCACCGGCATGTTGGAGGTGTTGGCGATGAGGATGGTCCGGTGCATCAGGGGACCGCCGGTCTTGGGGTCCTCGAGCTCGGGGAACTCGACCAGCACGTCGGTCATCTCGTTCCCCCGCTCACCACAACCCACGTAGACCACGATGTCGGCGTTCGACCACTTGGCCAGGGATTGCTGGGTCACGGTCTTACCCGAGCCAAAGGGTCCCGGGATCGCCGCCGTGCCCCCCATGGCCAGAGGGAAGAGCACGTCCAAAATCCGCATGCCGGTGAGGAAGGGCTCGTCCGGGTCGAGGAGTTGCTTCACCGGCCTCGCCTTACGCACCGGCCAGGTGTGGTACATCTTGAGCTCGGTGCCGTCCTCGAGGACCACCACCGTTTCCTCGACGGTGTACTCGCCCTCGGGCTTCACCTCTTTAACGCGCCCCTCAACGCCCGGCGGCACCAGGATCTTGTGGGTGAACTGGAACTCGGGCACGGTGCCGATCACGTCACCGCCGCTCACCTCGTCCCCGGGATTCACCGTTGGCGTCCAGGCCCACTTTTTCTCCCGGTCAAGCGCCGGAACGAAGATCCCGCGGGCGATGAACTCCCCGGCCATGCCCTGAATCTTGTCCAGGGGGCGCTGGATACCGTCGTAGATCGAGTTGAGCATCCCGGGTCCGAGCTCGACCGAGAGCGGAATCCCCATGCTCACCACCGGCTCGCCGACCTGCAAGCCGGAGGTATCCTCATAGACCTGAACAAACGCCGTGTCCCCATCGAGGCGGATGATCTCACCGAGGAGGCCTTCCTTGCCCACCTTGACGATGTCGAACATGCGGGCCCCGTGCATGCCCCCCGCGATCACCGCCGGACCGGCGATTTTTTGAATCACACCTTCCAGCATCGTTCCTCCCATCCTAGAGCTTGACCTCGTACCCGATGGTCGACTTCACCAAACGCCGCATGTAGCCCTGCACATCCTCGCCCTCTTCCCCGAAAGCGAAGGCGAGCGATGGGAAGGGCAGTACGACGGGCAGATCGCGCCCGCGCATCTCACGCGCCACGTGCGCGGCGGGATCCGGGATCAAGCCCTCGTCGACCGCGAGCAGTGCCAGCGAATCGTCGGCGACCAGTTGCTTAAGGAGCGCCTCCGCCTCCTCGCGCCCGTTGGCCACATACACATCAAGCCCGGCCAGGCGAAAGCCCGAAGCGCTCTCCGAGTCCGTGAGCACCGCGATCTTCACGCGCAGGTCACCTCCTTCTCAAAGGGCTCGGCGGGAAGCGCATAGTAGGCCCGGCGGGCGAGAAGGCGGATCCGGGCACCCTCCCACTCCTTCTGCCGCACGTACTCAAGGGCCAGACCCGGCCCCATGACATCGAGCGCGCCGCGCCGCGCCTTTTCCAGGAGAAGGCAGCGCGCCGCACGCTCAAGGTCGCTAAGCGCCCGCACCCCGGCGAGCGCGGCGAGCGGCGTCGAACCCAGTTCGTCGACGGCCTCGACCTCACCGGCGGCGATCCGGCCAAAGAGCGTAGCCGTGACGTACTGCCCGCCGGGAATGAAATAGCGCTCGGGCGATTCGGTCTCGCCGAGGCCCGCGAGTTTGAAGGCGGTGGCCAGGTTGGTGACCTCGAGCTCGGTTTGGAAATAGGCGGCGAACGCGCCTTCAAAGGCACGCGCCCGTCGGACCAAATCCGCGAGGAAGAGGCGATCGAGAAGCATTTCCACCTCGATCGCATCCGAACTCGTTCGCGCCGCCTCCCTCAGCGCCTTGGCCACCGGATGCCCGGGCAAAACCAGGACCTGGGCCATCGCCGCCGCATCCGGGGCTTCGATGAGGGGCTGGAGCAGGCTTTCGGGCAGGCTCCCGCCAACCAGCTGGGCCTGGACCTCCTCGGAAGAACGGCCAGTGGCCTTGGCCCTGAGAATCGATTTGATGTTGGCCAGGTCGGCCCGCATGAAAAGAAGGGTCATGGCCTCCCGGGCCTCACCCGAGGCCAGGGTCCGCAGGTCGGCGACCCGCTCGGCGAAATGGCCGGCGACCGCACGGTCAACGTCGGGGAGCTTTTCCCCGGCGAGGTGCGCCCCGTACGGGCTCTCGGCCAAAAGGCGCAGGAAGTCCGAGAAATCGACCCGGAGGCCCTCCTTGAAAAAGGCTTCAGGGAGGAACTCACCGCGTCGCGCTCGGATCCGCGCATTGAGGTAGCCAAAGTCGTCGGCCACCGTTACCCCCAAAGGATCTCAGACACCCGCGAGGAAAGGGTATCCCAGGTCCGCTCCAGTCGGC
>WIAM01000063.1 GCA_015519965.1 Thermaceae bacterium | reverse complement strand
GTAGAGGTGGGTTCCCTCGGTCGCGTAGACCTCGTTCTTGGCGGGGTCGTAGGCTACCGAGACGGGGGTTTGACCCTGGTTGGGCCAGTAGTGGATCCAGGTGAGCTTGCCGCCGTCGAAGCGGGCCACGTAGGGGGAGGGGGTGGTGAGGGGCTCGGACGGCTGGACCCCGGCGATGGGGACGGTGGTGGTGCCGCCGATGAAGACCAGGTCGCCGGGGTAGGGGCTGATCTGGTTGACCTCGGCCGAGTCGAGGAAGTCAAAGAGCTTGACCTGCCAGAGCACGTCGCCGGTGGGGGAGAGGCGGGCCAGGACGAAGCCGTCGGTGGGGCCGGAGGCCACGGCGTAGGCCCCGCCGTCGTCGGGGGCGGTCACCGCCCGGCGGAAGCTCCAGTCGGGGCGGTTCGGGTACTTGGTCTTGGGATCGTCGGCGCTCCAGGCGCCGTCGGGGCCGATCTGGCCGAAGACCGGCGCCCCAAAGCTGCTGGGGGAGGCGGCCCAGGTCCCGACCATGTGGGCGGCGTCGGTCCCGGTGGCGGTGAACTTGATCAAGACCGTACTCTGGGCCGGGTCGCCGTTGAAGGGGGGCTCGTCGCCGCCGAAGAAGGTGAGCATGGTGCGCTTCAGGGTCACCGGGTCGAAGCGCATCAGGGCGTTGTAGGTGGGAAAGCCGAAGAGGGTGCGGCAGTTCTGGCTCAGCTTGGGGTGGGTGGTACTGAGGTAGAGCCCGCCGCCGCTCACCACCAGCGCCCCCTGCTGGGGGTCAACCCGGTTGTTGCAGACCGGCCAGCCCCGCTTGGCGGCGGCGTCGATGAAGGCGGTGTCGGGGCTAGAGGCGGGGTCTGTGGGGTCGCTGATGGGCGGGGCCGGGTTTTGAGGGACGGCGATGGCGGTGCCGCTCGACTTGCCGTCCGGGGTGATGCGGAAAAGGCGCAGGAAGTTGCTGGCCGGGTCGGTGAACTGCTCGTCGGTGACCACGTAGAGGGTGCCGTCGGGGGCGACGGTGGCGTTGATGTTGAGGTTGTCGCCCGGGCCCCCGAGCGTCAGGGTCCAGACCAGCTCCAGCGGCAGGGGCGGGGGCTTTGGGACCAGGCTGCCACAGGCCGTGAGTACGGTGAGGAGCGCTAGATACACCAGTTTGCGAATCATCCTCATTTGTCGACGTGACACGGCATATTATATTTCAGCATTATTCCAAAGAAAACTCCGTGCAAATGCACGGAGTTTTCTTGAACGTCAAGCGTCAGGCTTCAACGCCCAGCGTATCGGCCAGCAAGCGGCGCACCACGTCGGGGGGCGCGGTGCCGCGGGTGGCCTTCATCACCTGACCGAGGAGCGCGTTGATGGCCTTGGTCTTCCCCGCCCTGATCTGCTCGACCACTTTGGGGTTTTTCTCGATGACCTCGGCCACGAGTTTTTTGAGCGTCTCCTCGTCGGTTACCGCCTTGAGCCCCTTTTCCTCGACCACAGCCTCAGGGTCGCGGCCATTCATCACCTCGGGGAGAATTTCCTTCGCCACCCGGCCGGTGATCGTTCCCCCGTCGATGAGCCTCACCAGCTTGGCCAGGTGCACGGGGCGAAGGTCGGTCTCGGCGAGCGAGAGGCCCTTGTCGGTCAGGTAGCCCCGGACGTCGGCGTTGAGCCAGTTCGCAAGCTTTTGCGGGTCGGCGCCGCTAGCCAGGGCCCGGTCGAAGAACTCGGCGAACTCGAGGTCATAGGCCAAAATTTCAGCGTCGTAGGCCCGCACGCCCGCAGCTTGGTAGCGCCGGGCCTTCTCCGCGGGCAGCTCGGGCAGCTCGGCGCGCACCCGGGAAAGCCACTCGGCGCTGATGCGAAGCGGCGGCAGGTCGGGCTCTGGAAAGTAGCGATAGTCGGACTCGGTCTCCTTGGTGCGCATGAGGTAGGTCTTCCCCGCCGCCTCGTCCCAACCCAGCGTGGCCTGGGTGACCTCGCCCCCGCTCCTCAAAATCTTTTCCTGGCGGCGGATCTCATACTCGATCGCCCGCTGAACGCTTTTAAAGGAATTCAGGTTTTTGATCTCGACCTTGGTGCCGAGCGCGTCCCCCGGGCGGCGGAGCGAGATGTTGACGTCGGCCCGCATCTTCCCTTCTTCGGGGTTGGCGTCGGATACGCCCAGAGTACGGGCGATCGCCCGCAGGCGGTTCAAGAAGATCCGCGCTTCTTCCCCGCTCCGCAAGTCCGGCTCGGTCACCAGTTCGACCAGCGGCGCGCCGGCCCGGTTGAGGTCGATGAGGGTGTGGTCGGTTCCTTCGGGATGGGTGCTCTTACCCGCGTCCTCCTCGAGGTGCACCCGCTTGATACCGATCTTGCGCCCCCCGATCTCGATCCAGCCGTGCTCGCCGATGGGGCGGTCGTACTG
>WIAM01000062.1 GCA_015519965.1 Thermaceae bacterium | reverse complement strand
GGGCAGTCCACGTGGCTGTAGTGCCGCTTCGCCGTCTCGTACTCCACATGCGCCGTGTTGATCGTAATCCCCCGGGCCTTCTCCTCCGGCGCCTTGTCAATCTGATCGTAGTCCGCAATCTCAACGTTCGGGTTCTCCGCCGCAGCCGCAAACGTGATCGCAGCCGTAAGCGTCGTCTTCCCGTGGTCAACGTGCCCAATCGTCCCTACGTTCACGTGCGGCTTCGTGCGCTGAAATTCCTCCTTGGCCATGGCCCTCACCTCACCCTTTCATGAGCTTTTCTTGAATCTGTTTGGGAACCTCTGCGTAGTGATCGAAGAACATGACGAACGAAGCCCTACCTTGGGTCTTCGAGCGCAAGTCGGTGGCGTAGCCGAACATCTCGGAAAGCGGCACGTAGGCTCGCACAATCTGGGCGTTGCCTCGGGGTTCCATGCCGAGGATGTGCCCGCGCCGCGAGTTCAAATCGCCGATGACGTCGCCGAGGTACTCCTCGGGGGTCACCACCTCGACCTTCATGATCGGCTCGAGGATCGCCGGAGCGCCCTTCTTCACTGCCTCCTTAATCGCCATCGAACCGGCGATCTTGAAGGCCATCTCCGAGGAGTCAACCTCGTGGTAGCTCCCGTCGTAGAGGGTCACCTTCAAGTCGACCACGGGGAAGCCGATGAGCGGCCCCGACTGCATGGCCTCTTCAATGCCCTTTTGCACCGCGGGGATGTAATCCTTGGGAACCACACCGCCGACGATGGCGTTGACGAACTCGAAGCCACTGCCCCTGGGGAGCGGCTCGGCCTTGATCTTGACGTGACCGTACTGACCGCGCCCACCGGTCTGACGGATGAACTTGCCCTCGGCATCGACGGGGACGGTGATGGTCTCGCGGTAGGCCACCTGAGGCTTGCCAACGTTAGCCTCGACCTTGAACTCGCGCTTCAAGCGGTCGACGATGATCTCGAGGTGCAGCTCGCCCATCCCCGAGATGATGGTCTGACCCGAGTCGGGGTCGGTGTGGACGCGGAAGGTGGGGTCTTCCTCGGAAAGGCGCTGGAGCGCCATGGCGAGCTTTTCCTGGTCGGCCTTGGATTTGGGCTCGATGGCCACGTCGATCACGGGCTCGGGGATATCGATGGACTCGAGGATGACCGGATCATCCTTCTCGCCCACCAGGGTATCCCCGGTGATCGTGTCCTTAAGCCCCACCACCGCGCCGAGGTCACCGGCCTGGAGCTCCTCGACCTCCTCGCGGTGGTTGGCGTGCATGCGCAAGAGACGCCCGATGCGCTCCTTCTTGCCCTTTGTGGCGTTGTAGACGTAGGAGCCGGCCCGCATGGTGCCCGAGTAGATGCGCACGAAGGTCAAACGGCCCACGTAGGGGTCGGCCATGATCTTGAAGGCCAGCGCCGCGAGCGGCCCCTCGGGATCGGGATGGCGCTCGACCTCGCCGCCTTCAGGGGTGTGCCCCTTAATGGGGGGAACATCGAGCGGCGAGGGGAGGTAGTCGACCACCGCGTCGAGGAGGAGCTGAACGCCTTTGTTTTTCAGCGCTGAACCCAGGAAGACGGGGGTGATGTCCAGGGAAAGGGTGCCGCGGCGAATCGCCTGCTTGATCTCGGCCTCGCTGACCGCCTCGCCCTCGAGGTACTTCATCATGATGTTCTCGTCGAAGTCGGCGGCGGTCTCGATCAGCTTCTCGTGCCATTCCTCAGCTTGCTCGCGGAATTCCTCGGGGATATCACCCTCCCGAATATCGGTTCCCAGATCGTTGCCGTAGGTGATGGCACGCATCCGGACCAGGTCGATAATGCCGGCAAAGGAATCTTCTTGCCCCATCGGCAGCTGCATCAACACCGGCCGCGCACCGAGGCGATCGCGCATCGAGTTCACGACCAACCAGATGTCGGCCCCGGTCTTGTCCATCTTGTTGGCGAAAGCGATGCGGGGCACGCGGTATTTATCGGCCTGGCGCCACACCGTCTCCGATTGGGGCTCGACCCCTTGCGAAGCGTCGAAGACCGCCACCGCGCCGTCGAGAACCCGCATCGAACGTTCGACCTCGATGGTGAAGTCCACGTGGCCCGGGGTGTCGATGATGTTGACGCGGTGTTCTTTCCAGAAGGCGGTGGTTACCGCGGCGGTGATGGTGATGCCCCGCTCGCGCTCCTGCTCCATGAAGTCCATGGTGGCCGCGCCCTCGTGGACCTCACCGATCTTATGGATCCGACCGGTGAAAAAGAGAATGCGCTCGGTGGTGGTCGTCTTGCCGGCGTCGATGTGAGCGGCAATCCCGATATTGCGGGTCTTCTTGAGATCGAACTTGGTGTAGTCGAACGTCTTGCTCGCCATACTCACCACCGGTAATGGGCGTAGGCCCGGTTGGCCTCGGCCATGCGCTCGACTTCCTCGCGCTTTTTCACCGCACCGCCCTTGCCCTCGGCCGCGTCGATCAACTCGGCGGCAACGCGCTCGGCGGCGGTACGCTCGGGGCGGTTATTGGCGGCGATCACCAGCCAGCGCAAAGCCAGCGACTGCTGGCGGCGCGGGCTCACCTCGACCGGAACCTGGTAGTTCGAGCCACCCACGCGCCTCGAGCGGGTCTCCATACGGGGCTTGACGTTCTCCACCGCCGCCTTAAACACCTTGAGCGGTTCTTGACCGGTACGCTCCTGAATGATGCGGCAAGCATCGTAGAAGATTCTCGCGGCGAGGTTCTTCTTGCCGTCGCGCATCAGCCTGTTGATGAAGGCGGTGACCACCACGTCCCCGTAGACCAAGTCGGGTGGCAGCTTCCGGATTTCAGCTCTTCTTCTGCGTGCCATGGCTTACTCCTTGGGTCGCTTGGTGCCGTATTTCGAGCGGCTCTTCTTGCGGCCCTCGACCCCAGCGGCGTCGTAAACGCCACGAACGATGTGGTAACGCACACCCGGGAGGTCCTTCACACGACCGCCACGCACCAAAACCACCGAGTGCTCCTGTAGGTTGTGCCCCTCGCCGGGGATATAGGCGGTAACCTCATACCCGGAGGTCAAACGCACCTTGGCCACCTTTCGGAGCGCCGAGTTCGGCTTCTTGGGGGTCACCGTACGAACGACGGTGCACACACCCCGGCGAAACGGGCTCCCTTTGAGGGCCGGAACCTTCCCCTTCTTGGGCTTGACCTTACGGCCGTTTCGTACAAGCTGGTTAATCGTCGGCAAAGCACCACTCCCTTCCTTGTGTCGCCCCCGTCTTTCAAAGACCCTTCGGGACTCGAAAGCCCAAGCCCCGATTTTAACCGCCTCCTTTCGTCCCGTAAAGGGGCCTTCGCGGAGGCGGCCCTAGCCCAGGACCAGGGACACCCTGGGCCAACCCAAGCTTTCTAAGTATAGTCTTTGCCAGAGCCTATGTGCAAGATACGGGCCCTGGCGGTGCTGGCCAAACTCCCGCGTTCTCGGGCCATACCAGCTGGGAAGATGGTGGGTATCACAATCCATATGAGAGTTTATGCACAAAATCTCACATTCTCTTGACAAACGAAGGGGCGAACGTTATCGTAAACAGCGGAAAAACGCTTTCAGGAGGTGGGAATTATGAAGAAGAAAAGCCTGTTTCTGGTTGCACTTTTGGCGCTGGCCCTGAGCAGCGGTGGCCTCGCCGCCAAGGTGTTCATCACCATCGGTTCCGGTTCGATGACCGGCGTGTACTACCCGGTCTCGAGCGGCATCGCCAAGATGATCAACACTTACCTGGCCAAGGATGGCATCCGCGCCAACGCCCGCTCGACCGGCGGCTCGGCCTTCAACGTTAAGGCCATCGCGAACGGCCAGCTCCAAGCCGCGCTGGCGCAAAACGACGTGACCTACTTCGCGTACAACGGCCTGACCCAGACCTTCGAGGGCCGTCCGGTGAAGGCCATTCGCGGCATCGGGACCCTCTACCCCGAGTTCCTGCACATCCTGGCCCGCCCCGGCTCGGGCATCAAAACCTTGGCCGACCTCAAGGGCAAGAAGGTCTACGTCGGCGACATCGGCTCGGGCGTGGAACAGACCACCAAGCGCGTCTTCGAGGCCGCGGGGTTGACCTTCGGTGACCTGGCCCAGGCGGTCCGCGGTAAGGCCGGCCAGGCCGTAGAACTCCTTCAGGACGGCAAGATCGACGCCATGTTCTACGTGGTGGGCGCCGGCTCGGCCGCCATGCAGCAGGCCACCGAGATCGCCAAGGCCTACTTCGTCCCCCTCCCCCTCGACATCATCCAAAAGCTCATCAACAAGTACCCCTACTACACCCAGGTCATCATCCCCGCCGGCACTTATAAGGGTCAGGACCTCTCGGTCCCCACGGTGGGCGTGAAGGCGACCTTCATCATCTCGAAAGACATCCCCGACGAGGTGGTCTACAAGATCGCCAAGCTGCTCTTCGTGGACAAGGTCGACGAGTTCAAGGCCATCCACCCGGCCCTCGGCACCTTCTTCAGCGTCAAGAAGGCGCTCGACGGCCTTACGATTCCGCTCCACCCCGGGGCCGCGAAGCTCTACAACGAGCTTGGCATCGAAATCCCCGACCTCGCCAAGCCGGTTAAGTAACGCCCCAGCGTGGCAGACTTCTCGGGAAAGCCTGGTCTTCGTGGCCAGGCTTTCCTTTAAACTTCTTGGGAAAGGAGGAGGCCGTGTCCGAAGAACATCCCCGTGATCCAAACGACAAGGCGCCCAACATCGACGCCGAGCAGTTGATGATGGAAGTCGAGTACGGGGGGCGAAATCCCATCGCCTGGCAAAAGACGATGATCTTCGTCGTCGCCGTCGCCTGGTCAATCTTCCAGCTCTACGCCTCCTGGCTCGGCAAGATCGACGCCATGACCCTGCGGGCCATCCACCTGGCTTTCGCCTTTGCCATCAGCTTCCTCGCCTACCCTTCCAAGAACGCCCGCCGCGACGTCTGGCTCTTCCTCATCGGGCTGGGTTACGCCGCCTATTTCCTGATCGGCAACCGCGTCTCTCTCGGCACGTTCCAGGCCGGTGAATACACGGTGAGCCTTAACCTGCTCGTGATCCTTGCCGTCACCGTTGCCGCCGGTCTCCTCCTCACCCGGCGCGTCAGCATGAAAGGCCCGGCCGAGAGAATTCCCGCCTACGACTGGCTCATTCTGGCGGCCGGACTCGCGGGCACGCTGGCCATTCCCATCTTCCTCCAGCAGATCGTGGTCTATCAGGGGGGCGTCCCCACCACCCGGGATATCGTGCTGGGAACGCTCACCCTCTTCATCCTCACCGTGGCCGGGCTGCGGGTCGTCGGCCCCGCGTTGATGATCATCGCCTGGGTGATGATCTTCTATGCCATGACCGGCCCGGCCGGGGTGTTCAAGATCGAGCTGCCGGACGTTTTGTACCTCCATAACGGCGCGACCTGGGATAACATCATCCAGCAGCTCTACCTCACCGATCAGGGTTTTTGGGGCGTCCCGCTCGGGGTCTCGGCGACATTCGTCTACCTCTTCGTCCTCTTCGGCACCCTGCTCGATAAGGCTGGGGCGGGGAAGTTCCTCGTCGACCTGGCCTACGCGGGGCTCGGCGCCTACCGCGGCGGGCCGGCGAAGGCGGCGGTGATCGCGAGCATGCTCACCGGCATCATCTCGGGTTCTTCCATCGCCAACGTGGTCACCACCGGGACCTTCACCATCCCCCTTATGAAGCGGGTCGGCTACCCTCCGGAAAAGGCCGGCGCCACCGAGGTCGCCTCCTCCGTGAACGGGCAGCTCATGCCGCCGGTGATGGGTGCCGCGGCCTTTATCATGGCCGACTTTTTGCAAATTCCTTATTCCAAGCTCATCATCTACGCCTTCGTTCCGGCGATCCTCACCTATTTCGGGCTGTTTTTGGTGGTCCACCTCGAGGCCATCAAACTCGGCCTCAAAGGGCTCCCGAAGCACGAGCTGCCCCCCTTCCGGGCGACCCTGCTGGGCGGGCTGCACTACCTGATGCCCATCGTCTGGCTGCTCTACGAGCTGGTGGTCCTCCAGCACACGCCTTCCCGCTCGGCCCTCAATGCCATGTTCCTGCTCATCGCGCTGATGTTTTACCAGTACGCGCTGCCGGGGCGCACCGCCTTGCTCCTCGCCTCGACGGCCACCTTCTTCCTTACCGCCTTCTTCTACCTGGCGGGGGTTCCGGGGCTTCAGCACGTCACCCTCGAGCTGACCAAGGGGGTGTTCCTCGAGTTCAAGAACCTCGACGTGATGTACACCTCGATCCTGGTCCTCTTCGTCGGGATCGTTGCCGTCGGCCTGTTCGGCAAACGCTGGGGACCGGGGCTGAAATCGAGCCTGAGCGGGTTTGGCCGGGATCTCCTCGAGGGCCTCGAGGCCGCGGGGCGCAACATGAGCACCATCGCCGTGGCCACGGCGGCGGCGGGGATCATCGTGGGCATGGTGGCCATCACCAACGTGGGCTACGGGCTCACCCAGATCGTCGAATCGCTCTCGGGCGGCCAGCTCGTTCCCGCGCTCTTCATCGCTATGCTGGCCTCGCTCCTCCTGGGTCTGGGTCTCCCCACCACCGCCAACTACATCGTGATGGCCTCGCTGGTGGCCCCCGTTTTGGAGTACATGACCCAGCAGCACGGCCTGGATGTCCCCCTGGTCGCGATTCACCTCTTCGTGTTCTACTTCGGCATCCTGGCCGACGACACGCCACCGGTGGGCCTCGCCGCGTATGCCGCCGCGGCGATCGCCCGATCGGACCCGGTGCGAACCGGCATCCAGGGTTTCGCCTACGACATGCGCACCGCGCTCCTGCCTTACGTCTTCATCTTCTACCCGCAGCTGCTGCTGTTGAACCTCAAGAGCCCCTGGGAAGGGCTTTGGGTCGTCCTCACCGGCTTTTTAGGCATGGCTGCGTTCGTTATCGGGAACCAGGGCTACTTCCTGACCTACATGCGCGGCATCATCGGCTGGGCCGCCCGCATCGCCATGATGGTCGCCGGCTACCTCCTGCTCACGGCGAACCTGAAAAACGACGTCATCGGCGCCGTCATCGTCGTGGCGGTGCTGCTCTGGCAGATCTGGAGGACGAAGCGGGAGCAGCCGGCGACCGCCGGGGCAACGGCCTGATCGAGCCTCGAATTTCTCCAGTGTTCGATTCGGAAGGTATCCCGCCGCGGCCAGCGCTGCGGCGGGGTCATGCCACCCTACGCCGGTTGCGGGGCCGGAACGGCCACCTGAACGCGTGACTTTAAAGCGGTGAAGACCACCTTCACCGCCCGTTTTTTGACCGCCGAACGCAAGGCCTTGGGCCAGGCCTCGAGCACGTAGGCCCGGCCAACCATCCGCTCAACCCCGACCAGGGCGGGGAGCATGGCTACGGCGTCGGCGAAGTCAGCGTCCGAGTAGGTATAGCTCCCGACCCAGGTGAGTTCTGAGAACCAGTGGGGGGAGAAGTCGTGCCTGACCTCACCCGCAGCCCCGAGCAACAGAACGAGGCCGCCCTCAACGGCAGCCCAGGCGGCCTCGTCCAAACTTCTGGCGGTTCCCGCGGCTTCCACCACCGCCTCAAAGCCGCCCCGGTAAACGCTCCGGCCCAAAATGGGGCGGTAGCTTCGGGCCGGTGCGCGCTCAAGGGCCGCTTCGGTGCTCGAGAATACCTCGTCCGCCCCCAACGCCCTCGCCAGATCGGCCTGCGACGCACGGCGTGCCACCGCCACCGCCTTGCCCGTGAACCCGAGCTCGCGCAGCACCCGGAGCGTCAATAGCCCGATCGTCCCCGCACCGATAACAAGGATGCTGGTGGGCCACTGATACCGCCCCTCACGCAAAAACGCCCGCCGCACACCCCGGAGCGCAACCGCCAGGGGCTCGGCGAGGACCGCGCGCGCGTCGGGCACGGCGGGATGCACCTCGTGCAGCCGCTCGGGCCGGGCCACGATCCACTCACCCCACCCCCCCGGGAGATCACGGTTATAGCCGAGCATTCCGGCGGCGATCTCGCCTTCGGCGACGTTCCGGCACAGACCGTCTTCCCCGCGCTCGCAAGCAGGGCAGGCGGGCAGCCCCCGCTCGAGGCAGGCAAGGAGCGGATTCACCGCGACCCTCGTCCCTCCCACCTCGGCGAGGATCTCGTGTCCTAACACCGCCGGAAAGGAGAAAAAAGGCGAGAGCCGGGGCGAATTCTTGCCCAAGAGCAGCCCCAGGTCGGAACCGCACACGCCAGAAAGCCGCACCCGGACCCGGACCCAACCCGGCGGCGGCTCAGGGTCGGGCAGATCCACGAGCCTGAGCGGCAGGGCCTCCACCGGGAAGCGCTTCCCCAAAAACCTGGCCCCCAGAAAACGGGGAATGCTCGGATGGTACTGCAACGCCCGCGTGGGCACCACCTCCCCGATCAACTCATGGGCACCTGCCGAACGAGCCTGCCATCGATACGCGAGAGAATGTCTTCGATCGAACGACCGGTGATGGTGAGCCCGTGGTTTTTGAGCCCGACCACCGTCCTCGAGGGATCGGGGGCCTCTCTGATCTTCTCCGCCACCGCCTCGGCAAGCTGGTAGGTCCCACAGGGGTAGTTGAAGGGGGTCGAGGGCACCCCCTCCATCCAGGCGTGAACGTGAATGATGGCGCCGACCTCGGGGTGTTCCCGGTAAATCATCCAGTGCTCGATCGCATCCACGCTCACCCGGCGGGGGGTGATGTTGGGCGGGACCTGCAGGATCATGGCGTTTTTCTCAGGATCGTAGTCCTTCACCATGAGGATGTCGCGACCGATCTCGCGGAGGTTCGACTTATCCACTCCGGACGCGCTCATCCAAAAGCGGTGAGAATCCTTGCGGACCGAAAGGTTCCCGTAGGAGAGGCCACCAATCCCGTAAAGACGCTTCACGTGCCGCAGGTCCTCCGGTGGCAAGATCTCCTCGATGGGGAAGGGCGCGGGGAGCAGGTCCCACTCGGCGAGTTTCCGCCCCGCCCGGGCGAGCTCCGCCGTCAGCGCGTCCCCCTCCCAGAGCTCCGGCTCGAGGTCCGGCTCGAAAATATTATCGATCACCAGTACGCTGCAGGCGATCGGGTTGATGCGCGCGTAAACACGGTCGAAGAAACTCGGGCCCTCGGGCTCGACGTAGTGCCCGAGTTCGAGTGTCAGAAAATGCGCCCCCTCGCCCGGGGTGTAAGCGACCATCATGTTGGATAGCGCCCGCACCAGGTAGGGGTAGAGGGCCTTGATCGGATCCTCGGGCATCCGCATCGATGCCATCACGCTCACCACGAAGGTGGCCTTGGCCCGCCTGCGGTAGGGCCTGGGATGTTCGGGGTCGAGGAAGTTGATCACCAGGCGGGGGGATTCATGCTGTGGGTCAAAGGCGTAGCCGTTCTGCAAAAAAACCCCCTTGATCCCGTCGGCGAAGCCCCTCAGCTCCGGGGGGATCTCTCCGTGAAAAGCGAAGACCGCGGCGTCCGTCCGCTCCATAACACCTCCTCACGCTGGCATCCCCAGTCTATCAACCCCTGGCCAAGGCGGCGCCTCGCGGCGATAATGATCCACGTGCGACCGCTCGGGGCCAGAATCGCATCGGCCATGCCCCAAAACCTGGTGCCGTTTTACCAAACCGTCGGGTTTGCCCTGATCGAGGCCGGGCCAGAGCGAATCCGGATGGCCGACGCCAGCGGGGCCGAGATCTGGCTCGAGGCCGCCAGGGAGGTACCGGGCGCGGTCCTCGTGTGGCCCGGCGAGGTCAGGGTATTTTACGACCTCGAGGGCAACCTGCACCGGTCCGCCAGCAAGCCAAACCCGACCGATATTCGGGGCCGGGCCCGGCTCCACGCCGTGCTCTACGGGGTGGTCGACCTGGTCGAAAGCGGAGCCTGGTACGAGGCCCACCTCGGCCTCTCCCAGCGCTTTTACGATGAGGCCTCGGACTGGCTCGAGCTCGGCCCCGACGAAGGGGTGGGGGTCGCGCTCACCTTCCTGGCCGGTGATGAACGGCGGGGTGTCCTGCTCCTGATCGCCCCCGACATTCGTGACGAAGTCGAACGCCTACAAAAAGCCGGCCTCCCCCCCATCTGGACCCGGCGCACCGCCTGGGGTCGGCTCGCCGCCTGGGCCGACCCCGAGGGCAACCCGCTGGTCATCATCGACCGTAGCGGTAGCGGTTGAGGTCGCGGAGGTGGCCCTGGAAGGTCTCGTTGAGGTAGAGCTTGCCCCTGGCGTGGAAGAAATAGAGGTAGGGGCGGCCCCGGGGCGAGGTGCGTTTCGGCGAGAGCACGGCCGAAAGCGCCGCCTCGCCTGGGTTGTTGATCGGGCCCGGGGGAAGGCCGGGGTGCCGGTAGGTGTTGTAGGGAGAGTCGACGTCGAAGTCTCCCGCGCTCCGGTCGAGTTCGGGCAGGCGTTTGCCAAGGGCGTAGGCCACCGTGGGATCGGATTGCAAGGGCATGCCCCGCGCCAGACGGTTGAGGAAGACACCGGCGATCCAGGGCATCTCCGAGGCATTCCCCGCCTCGGCCTGCACCAGCGAGGCCAGGGTGACCCAGGCGTGGACATCGAGCCCCATGGCCGCGAGCTTTTCCCGGCGGGCGCCCGTCAGCTCCCGCTCGAAGCGCGAAAGCATCGCCCGCACCAATTGCTCGGGGGATGCGTCGGCGGGAAAGTCGTAGGTGTCGGGGAAGAGGTAGCCCTCGAGGCCCACGGCCCGATCGTAGGCCGGCTTCAGGCCCGGCGGCGGAAAGCGCACCAGGGTCAAAAACCCATCCCCGTCGAACCCCTTCGCCCGCAGCGCCGCCGCCTGGTCGACCGCCCGCCACCCCTCGACGAAGGTGACCCGGATCATCACCGGCCTTAACTCCGGCGAGACGAGCTGCTCTAAAACGGCGATCGTACCGTCGCCCTCGAGACGAAACACCCCGCTCGGGAGCGCTGACGCGCGTCCCGACACCCGCGCCAGCCAAGCGAAGGCCCTGGCATCCCGCACCACACCGGCTTGGGCCAGCAGCTCGCCCACCGCACTCGCCCCGGCCCCCCTGGGAATCCGAACGATCGCCGATCTTCCCGTGGGGCCGATGCGGTCATAGACGCCGAGCGCCAGCACCAGGACGGCCAGGGCCAGCAGCACGAGCACCCGAGCGCGAACGAGCCCCGCCCTCCTAAGCATTTCGCTCCAGGTAGGCCTCGAGGATCAGCACCGCACTCATCTCGTCGAGGCGTCCCTTCTCCCGCCGCTTGCGTTTGGATAGCCCTTGCAACCTGAGCTGGGCCAGCCGGGTGGTAAAACGCTCGTCCTCGTAGACGACCAAGATCCCCCGGGCCCGTAGGGCCTCCCCCAGCTCGCGCACCCGCTCGACCTCGGGGCCGGCCTCGCCGCCGGTTCGCAGGGGCAAGCCCACGACCACCCGCTCCACCCCCTCCTCGGCGAACCAGGCCATGAGGCGCTCCACGTCCTCGCCGAGCGAGCGCCGGACCAGGTAACCGCGGCCGAAGGCGAGGGGGCGGCCGAGCTCACCGATCGCCCGGCCGATCCGCACCTCCCCTACGTCGAGCGCCGCGACCTTCTCTCCCACGCTCACCTCAATCGCCGGCGGCTGGCACCCCCGCCAGCAGCTCGGGGAAGGCCTCTAGGGCGCGCTGAAGATCAAAGCCACCGCCCTGGGCCATGGCCGCCCGGCCACCGCCCTTGCCGCCGCTCTGCTTGGCCAGCCCCTTTAAGAGCTCCCCGGCCGAGAGCCCCCGCGCCTGGGCCTCACGGCTCACCTTGAGCACCACGAAACCTTCCGACGCCACCAGCACCGCATCGGCCCCGCTCCGATCCGCGAGTTCGTCGGCGGCGCGGCGGAGCGCCGAGGGGTCGAGGCCGGAAAACGTCGCCACGGCGTAACGCCAGGGACCGGCCTCCCGGACCGAGGCCCCGGCGCCGAGCTGCGCCCTGGCCAGCTCGAGCTTCAAGCGCTCGATCTCCCGGGCCTGGCCCTTGAGCTCGGCCTCCATGCGAGCCACCCGGTCCTCGAGGCGTTCGGGCGTCACGCCCAGCCGGCGGGCAAGCCGGGCCAGCTCGGAAAAGCGCGATCGCACCTCCCGCACCGCGACCTCTCCCGCCAGCGCCTCGATGCGGCGAACCCCGGCCGAGACCGACTCCTCGGATCGGATGAAGAAATAACCGATCTCCCCCGTCCGCCGCACGTGGCACCCGCCACAGAGCTCCATGCTGCGGACCTCGCCCTCAACGAGACCGGCGCTGGGGGCTGGGCCCTCAACCCTGACCACGCGAACCACATCCCCGTATTTCTCGCCGAACAGGGCCATGGCGCCCATCTTCCGGGCCGCCTCCAGCGGCATGAACTCCCAGCGCACCGCAAAGTCCGCCTGGATCCAGCGGTTGACGAGCAGCTCGATCTTGGCCAGTTCCTCGTCGCTGAGGGGTTCGGGATGGGTGAAGTCAAAGCGCAACCGATCGGGGGCCACCAGGCTTCCCGCCTGCCGCACGTGAGGCCCGAGCACGGCCCGGAGCGCGGCGTGCAGGAGGTGGGTCGCCGTGTGGTGCCGCTCGGTGGCACGCCGGCGGGGATCCACCTTGGCCCGGACCTCACTGCCCACCTCGAGCTGCCCCTCGGTGACCACCACGTGGTGCAGGTAAAGCCCCTGCGGACTCTTGGTCGTGGTCTCGACCTTGGCCTGCCCTCCCGGCCATTCCAAAACGCCGAAGTCCCCGATCTGACCGCCGCCCTCTGCGTAAAATGGGGTCCTCGAGAGCACGACCACGCCCTTTTGCCCTTCACCCAGGGACTTGATCGCCACCTCACCCTGCAAAATCAAGAGTACGCGCCCCGAATCCTCAAGCGTCGCGTAACCGGTGAATTCGGTCGTGCCGTGGGTCTCGGCGATCTCATCCAGCGCCTCGGCGTTCTTGCCGAAGATCTCGTCGGCAAAGGCGGCCGCGCTTCTCGCGCGTTCCTGCTGCGCCCGCATCGCCCGGGCAAAGCCCTCGCGGTCCACCTCGACGCCCCGTTCGGCCGCGATCTCGAGGGTGAGGTCGAGGGGAAACCCGTAGGTGTCGTAGAGCTTAAACGCCTCTTCCCCCGAAAGCACCGCCCCTTTGGGCAGGGACCTAAGCAGCGCCTCGAGCCGCTCGATCCCGGCCTCGAGGGTGGTAAAAAAGCGCTCTTCCTCGAGGCGAATCGCCTTTTCGATCGCCAAGAGCCCCTCCCGCATCTCGGGATAAAAGTCGCCCAGGAGATCGGCCACCGTGGCCGCCAGGCGATGCATGAAGGGCTCGCGGAGGCCGAGCAAGTAGCCGTGGCGGACGGCCCGGCGCAGAAGACGCCGGATCACGTAGCCGCGACCGGTGTTGCTGAAGACCGCGCCGTCGGCCAAAGCCGCGACCACGGCGCGGATGTGGTCGGCGATGACCCGGTGACTCACCGAAGCCTGGCCCCGGTAAGGGACGCCGCTCCACTCGGCCACGCGGTCGATCAGGGGCTTGAAGGTGTCGGTGGCGTAAAAGTCCTCGACGTCCTGCATGATCGCGGCCACCCGATAGAGCCCCATCCCAGTGTCGATGTTCTTTTGCGGCAGCGGTTCGAGCACACCCTTGCCCGGAACCGGGCCCGAGCGGTTGTACTGGGTGAAGACGAGGTTCCAGATCTCGACGAAGCGATCACCGGAACCGGTGTTGGGGCCGGTCTCGTCCGGCGACCCAAACCCCGGACCCCGATCGTAAAAGATCTCGCTGCAGGGGCCACAGGGGCCATTGGGGCCCTCCGAAATGGCGCTGGCCGGCCAGAAGTTCTCCGCCTCGCCAAAGCGGAGAATCCGATCCTCAGGGACGCCAACCACATCGCGCCAGATCGCGTAGGCCTCGTCGTCGTCCTCAAATACCGTCACCCACAGGCGCTCGGCGTCGAGCCCCAGCCAGCGGGCATCGGTCAGGAATTCCCAGGCCCACTCGATCGCCTCGCGCTTAAAGTAGTCGCCGAAGGAGAAGTTGCCGAGCATCTCGAAGTAAGTGTTGTGCCTGGCGGTCCGGCCGACGTTTTCGATGTCGCCGACCCGGAGACACTCCTGACAGGTGGTGACCCGTGGCCACTCGCCCTCATGCCCGGGGAAGACGGGCCTTGCCCCCATGAAATAGGGCTTAAGGGGGGCCATGCCGGCGCTGGTAAAGAGCAAACTGGGGTCATCCTCGGGGATCAGCGAGAACGAGGGCAGGACCAGGTGCCCCTTTTCCTTGAAGAAGTCGAGGAATTTCTGACGAATCTCCGCGGTGGTCATCGCTCGAATTATAGCGGCAAGTCGTGGCCCTCGCCGCACGAGAGCGCGGGCTTTTCAACATCAAGCTCACGTCGGCCGCGGTTAAGCTAGGGTTTGTGGAAACTCTGGCACTCGTGTTTCGGAACCTCAAGGCCCGCCCCGTCCGGAGCGCGCTGACGCTGGCGGGAATCATCGTGGCCACGGCCTCGATGGTTCTCTTTCTCTCCTTCGGCGAAGGGCTTCGCAAAGCGCTCTCGGCCGAGATGGAAAAATTCGGCCCTCAAATCCGGGTCGTGGCCGAGGACACAGGCGTTTTCTCGGTCCCAAACCCGGAGCTCAACCCCGAGGTCTACCAAAAACTCAAGGCCTTGGCCCCGGAGCTCGGCCTCACCCGGCTCTTCCCCAACGTGGTGTTGATGAAGGGATCGGGCTTCGACCCGGCCACCACGTTCCTCTTCTACGGGCTTACCAAAGGAACGACCCCGAAAGATATGGCCCCGGACGCGCAGGTGGTCGCAGGCCGTCTCGATCCTTATCCGAACGGCGCGGTGGTGGGCAAACAAAAAGCCGAGGCCGGGGGGCTCAAAATTGGCAAAACGCTCCGTCTTTCGCGGGGCGTTGAGCTCCCGGTGGTGGGGATCTTTGACGCCGGCGGGGGGCTTGCCGACAGCTTCATCTTCGTGCCCATCGATGTGCTGCAAAAGGTGTTGAACACGCAAAATTACTCGGTGATCCATGCCTACGTCGCCCCGGGACGCACGGTGGACGAAGTGGCCCGGGAAATCGAGCGGCGTATCCCGGGCGTGGACGCCCAGTCCACCACCGAGGCCGTCAAATACGCGGAGCGGGCCATTAAGATCGGCGACGTGATCCGCTTTGGCATCAGCCTCATCTCGCTCGTGGTCGGCGGCCTTTTGGTGGCCAATACGGTGATGATGAGCGTTTACGAGCGGATTCGCGAGTTCGGCGTGATGCGCGCCATCGGTGCCCGCCGCCGCTTCATCTTCCGGCTGGTCTTGCTCGAGGCCCTCCTCCTGGCGGTTTTGGGAGGCACGCTGGGGGTGATCCTCGGCATCGTCGGCTCCCAGATCGTCAACCTCTACACCACCGAGGCGGTGGGGCTCGCGCTCTCGGCGGTGACCTCCAGGCTAGTACTCTTTTCCCTGGCCATCGCCCTCACCCTTGGCATGGTCGCGGGGCTAATCCCGGCCCGGGTCGCAAGCCGCATCCCGGTGGTCGAAGCCCTGGGGAGGGTCTAGGATGATGAACGCCACCACATTGCCCGGCCAAAAGGCCACGCCGTCGAGAATCCTGAAGGCGGAAAACCTCACCAAGCGCTACCGGCAGGGGCAGGTCTGGATCAACGCTCTGGCCGAGTTCACCTACGAGTTCCCGCCGGGGACCACCGCCATCGTGGGCCCCTCAGGCTCGGGCAAAACCACGCTCCTCAACCTGCTCGCGGGCTTCGACCTCCCCAGCGAGGGCGAGGTGTACCTGGCCGATCTGCCCCTCCACACCCTCTCCGAGGATGAGCGGGCCGAAGCCCGCCTCACCTACGCCGGGTTCGTGTTTCAAAGCTGGAACCTCCTGCCCACACTCACGGCGCTGGAAAACGTCGCCTTTCCCCTGCTTTTGAAAGGGACGCCGAGAAAGCAACGCCTAGAGCGCGCGGCCGAGCTTTTGAACCAGGTCGGCCTCGCCGCGCGGGCCAGCCACTTCCCCAACCAGCTCTCGGGTGGCGAGCAGCAACGGGTGGCCATCGCCCGGGCGCTGGCGCTGGAGCCGCTGGTCATCTTCGCCGATGAACCCACCGGGAACCTCGACACCGCCGCCGGCCGCAAGGTCCTCGAGCTCCTCAAGCGGCAGGCCCAAAACGGCCGGCGACTGGTGCTGGTGACTCACGACCTCGAGGTCGCCGCCAGCGCCGACCGGGTGCTCCGCCTCAAAGACGGCCGATTGGTCGAGGTGACGAACGCAAAAAGCCCCAGCCCCGGCTCACTTGGCGATTAAAGCGAGCCCCTGGGCTTTGGCCTGGTACATGCGGGAATCGGCGATCCGCAAAAGCGTCTCGGGGTCCTCGGCATCCTCGGGGAAGACGGCCACGCCGACGTTGGCGCCGAGGCAGATCTCGCCCACGCACACCTCGCCGATCTTGGCCACGTAGCGCCGGGCGGCGGCGATGACGCCTTTCCGATCGGTGTGGGGGAGCAGGATCGCAAACTCGTCGCCTCCCCAACGAAAGGCCAGATCGCCGTTGCGGCGCGTCTTTTCCAGCGTCCGCGCCACGCGGATGAGGGCCTCGTCACCGACCGCGTGGCCGTAGAGGTCGTTGATCTCCTTGAAGTGGGTGAGGTCGATGACCATGAGGCCGAGCGGGTAACCGTAGCGCTGGGCGCGGGAAACCTCTTCCCGCAGGAAGCGGTCAAAGGCCCGGCGGTTGGGCAGGCCGGTGAGGAAATCGTTGAGCGCGGCCTCCTCTAGCCGCCGCCGCTGGCGGGCTTCGTGCAAGAGGGTCGCCACCTGAACCACGAACACCCGCACAGCCTCGAGCGAATCATCCCCAAAGGCCTTGGGGTCGGTGAGCGAATCAAGGTTCAGCACCGCCAGCGGCTCGCCGCCATATGGAATAGGAACGCAGAGGTTGGCCTTGAGCTCGCCGGCCCGCCCGGCCTCTTTAATGACCTCCGGTGGCGCAGTACGGGCACTGAGCGCCGCGAGATCAACTTCGTCTAAGGTCAGGATGCGCGGCACACCCCGGGTCCATTCCTTCTCGCTCCGCCCGTACCACTCGTCGCGGACCTGCTCCGGGGCAAAGGTGACGTCTTTGAGCGCCTCGGCATCATAGCCCACCACCGCGCCAAAGCGATAGCGCGGTCCCTCGCGCACGAGGAGGCTGCCCGCCTCGGCCCCGGGCACCAGCTCAACCGCGGCCTGGAGCAGCTTGGGGTAGAGATTTTCGGGGTCTTCGGCCACCAGCTCGCGCTCGAGGTCGAGCAGGGCCTTGAGCCGGGCCGCGTCCTCGTGCCGCGCGAGCATGATGCCCAGGATTTGGGCGATCACCTCGAGCAACTTTTGATCTTCCCGCAGCCAGAACCGCTCGGGCCGGTACCGGAGGGCGAGGACGCCTCGAGGGCGGGGCGCCCGCCCAAGCCAGACCGGCTGCAAAACGAGGCGCCAGCCTTCCCTTTTTTCGCAAAGGCCAAACCCCAGATCATCTTCGGCCGGGAGTTCGGTGAAGATGGCCTTGCCGTTTTGGTAGGCCTGCCACAAAAGGCCCTGGCCAAGCGGCAGCCCGCCCCGGAGCCGCGCGCGCTGGGCCTCGCTCATCTCGCCGTCCACGGCCAGGGCGACGAATCGGGCCCGCCGCTGCAAAAAGAGGGCCGCCACATCCCCACTCAGAACGCTCCGGAGACGGGTCACCGCCCCCTGAGCCGCCAGGTAGAGGTCGTCACTGGAGGCGAGAAGGTAGGAAATCTCCGCCACCAACCCCGATTCCCTGCGTTCAAAAACGACCTCGAGCATCTGGGTCACGGTTCGGGCGAAATGTTCGAGCACCCTGCGCTCGGTGCGACCAAAGGGCTCGGCCCGCTCGATCGTCACCACCGCTACCACCCGCCCCTTGACCTTCAGCGGGATCGCGATCTCGGCGCCATAGCCTCCGCCATCCGGTGGCACGTAACCTTTAACGCCGCGGACGTCGTCGTAACACACCGTGCGCCCGAGCCTGTAGGCTTCCCACACGACCCCCTTCGGTCCCAAGAACTCGACCGAGGCCGCACCGGCGTAGGCCAGGCGCCGCATGCCCTGACCGTCGGGTCGGGGCTGCCACACGCTGACGTGGACCCAGCCCTCGGCGTGCCGGGCCAAGACCTCGGGGAGCGCGCCGAGCAGGGCGTCCGGGCTCCCCCGTCCCGAAAGTTCCGAAAGCCCCTCGATGAGGAAAGAAAGGTACTCCCGCAGCCTCTTTTGGCTCTGGTAGGCCTGCCGCAACACCGAGCCGCTGAGCCCGCCGGCGAGGCTGGCGACGAGGAGCGCCCCGCCCGTCCAGGCTGAGAGATCCCGGAACAGGGCAGCCTCAAAAGCAAACGCGACCAAAGCGGCAAAAAGCCCCCAGCCAAGGCCATAGCCAACGGCTGCCGAGGCCACTGGGACAATGGCGAAGGCCAGGCCCACGGGGTTTTCGAGCACCCAGGCGACGAGTGCCAGGAAGGCAGCACTTATGGAGAGGGCCCAAGCCAGCAAGATGTACCTTCGCACCTTGGACCAAGTTTACCCCGCCGCTCCACGGGCAGGTGACCACAAGGTCACAAATTCTTAGAGTCATTGGTTAGCAAAAAACGTGGCCGCACACGACCGGCCCCGACAAGCTCCGGCGGGAGTTCAACCAAATCGCCCGGTGATGTAGGCCTCGGTCCGGGGATCGGACGGGTTGGTGAAGATCTTTTCGGTGGGCCCAAACTCAACCATCTCTCCGTTGAGGAAGAACGCGGTGTGGTCGGATACCCGGGCCGCCTGCTGCATGTTGTGGGTCACGATGACGATGGTGACCTGGTTTTTGAGCGTGCCGAGCAGGTCTTCTATGGCCTGGGTCGAGATCGGATCGAGGGCGCTGGTCGGCTCGTCCATCAGCAGCACCTCGGG
>WIAM01000061.1 GCA_015519965.1 Thermaceae bacterium | reverse complement strand
TGGGCCAAGGCGTGGTGCGAGAAACTCAACGGCAGCGAGGCCTACGGGAAGGCGGCGGCGAACTGGGAGGGGGCGCTGATCCTGGTGGTCGAGGCCGATCCATCGCTTGGCATTCAGGAAGACCGGGCGGTGTATCTCGACCTCTGGCACGGAGCGTGCCGGGATGCCCGGGCGGCGACGCCCGAGGATTTCGAGGACGCGGCCTACGTCATCACCGCCGACCCTTACAGCTGGAAACAGGTCCTCGAGGGCCAGCTCGAGCCGATCTCGGGCATCATGCGCGGCAAGCTCAAGCTAACCAAGGGCAGCGTGGCCTCGCTCGCGCCGTTCGTACTCGCGGCTCGGGAGCTGGTGGCCTCGGCCACGCAAGTGGAGGCCAGCTTTCCGGAAGGTTGGGCATGAAGGCGGTCACCTGGTACGGTAAGCACGACGTCCGGGTGGAGGAAGTCCCTGAGCCAGAGGTCACAGAGCCCACCGACGCCATCGTGCGGGTCACGCTGGCGGCGATCTGCGGCTCCGACCTCCACCTCTACCACGACGAGATTCCCGGCATGCTCCCCGGAACCGTGCTGGGGCACGAGTTCGTGGGGGTGGTTGAAAGCGTGGGCCCGGCGGTCCGGGCCTTCAAAAAGGGCGACCGGGTGGTGGGGACGTTCCACATCGCCTGCGGCCACTGCCGGGCCTGCCGCCGTGGGGATTACCACCAGTGCGAGCGCGGCGGGGTGCTGGGCTACGGCCTCGCTTTCGGTAACCTTCCCGGGGCCCAGGCGGAACTGGTCCGCATCCCCTATGCCGACGTGAACCTGCGCCCCATTCCCGCCGGCCTGAGCGACGAGCAAGCCATCTTCGCCGGGGACATCCTGACCACCGCCTTCGGCGCCGTCAAAAACGCAGGGCTCAGGCCCGGGGAGCGTTGCGCGGTGATCGGCTGCGGTCCCGTCGGGATCTTCGCCATCCAGAGCGCTCAGGTCTTCGGGGCGGCCAAAACGCTGGCTATCGATCTCATCGAAAAGCGGCTCGCGCTCGCCGAGCGCCTCGGCGCCATCCCCATCGACGCGGGCAAGTCGAACCCCGTTTCCCGGGTGATGGCCGAGACCGGCGGCGAGGGGGCCGACGTGGTGATCGAAGCGGTGGGCGGGAGCCAAACGCTCGAACTCGCCTTCGACCTGGTGCGCGGTGGGGGGCGAATCTCGGCGGTCGGGGTCAGCGCCGAGGAAACCTTCGCCTTTCCCTTGATGAGCAGCTTTACTAAAGCGATTCACTTCCACCTCGGGGTGGCCAACATTCACCGCGACATCGACGCCACCTTAGCCCTGGTGGCGGCGGGGCGGATCGACCCCACCGTGATCATCAGCCACCGCCTGCCCCTCGAGGAGGCCCCAAAGGGCTACCGCCTCTTTGCCGAGCGAAAGGCGACCAAAGTGGTGCTCATCGCCGGCTGATCCTTGCCAGCCGGCGATGAACCCCCCGCCGTGGTCAAAGGGGCGGGGGGCCCGGCGAAAACGCAAACGACCGCAGATCTTTAGCGCTTTCTGAGATACCGCCAGGAAAGCGGCGGCATCTCGACCTCTTTGCGGAAGGTGCGAATTTCGAGGACGTCCTGCCAGCCGCCCGGCGGCAGGGGCATGACCGCTTCCTTCTCGGCGTTGTTGAACACGACCAGCAATTCATCCGGGCCCGGCTCGCCGCGGAAGAAGGCGAGCAAAGGCCCTTTGCCGTAATAGCCCCGAATCACCGGCGACGCCAGTGCCTTAAGATCGCGCCGCAAGGCGGCCAGCAACCGGTAGGTCCCCGCCATCTCCTGGTCGCAGTCTTGCCACTGGATGGGGTAGCGCTGCTTGTCGTAGGGGTCTTTTTCGCCGAGGAAAGCACACTCGTCCCCCTGCCAGACCACCGGCACCCCGGGCATGGAAAAGAGCAGGGCAAAGGCCAGGGCTTCGCGCTTTTTCGCCTCTGGCCCGGGCACATCCCCGAACTTTCCGCCGCCCAGATCGGTGAGCAACCTCGAGGTGTCGTGGGAGGCAATGAGGTTGAAGCCCATCGCCGCCGAGGCCTCGGGCATCTTGGCGTAGAACTCGGAGATGCCGAGGAGCGCCCGCTTGCCGTTCGCAAAGGCCTGGGGTTTGCCCTTGGCATAGGTGAGGAGCACTTTGCGGCCGAGCGCGTAGTTCATCAACGAATCAAAACCGTCGCCTCCCACCCAGTCGGGCCGCAAGTCCCAGATCTCGCCCACCAGGTACACATCGGGCTTGACCTTCTTGAGTTCAGCCTTGAGCTCTTTGAAGAAGTCCTTGGCCGCGATCAGCTCGGTGGGCACGTCCACGCGCACGCCGTCAAAGCCAAAGCCCACCCAATACTTCGCCACCTCGATCAAGTAGCGCCGCACCGCCGGGTTGCCGGTGTTGAGCTTGGGCAACGAGGGCACGCCCCACCACGCCTCGTACGCGCTCGCATCCCCGGGCTTAAACGGCCACTTCTTGATGAAGTACCAGTTCCAGTACGGCGAGTTCGGCCCCTTTTCCACCACGTCGCGAAAGGCCCAAAAGCCAAGGCCGGTGTGGTTGGGGACGAAGTCAAAGATGACCTTGATCCCCGCGGCGTGCAGCGCGTCGATCAACCGCCTGAGCGTGGCCTTGTCCCCGAACTTGGCCGAGACCTTCATGTAGTCGTGGGTGTCGTAGCCGTGCGCCGAGCCCGACTCGAAGATGGGGTTTAAGTAGACGAGGCTCACCCCCTGGGCCTTGAGGTAAGGGATTTTTTGCTCGATGCCGGCCAGGTCGCCGCCGAAGTACTCGTGGCAGCAAAGCTCTGGGGTGATGGGGCCATTCCACGGGGAGAGCTGGGGGGAAAAGCTCGGGTCTTTTTCCTGCCACACCTGGTTGAAGTTGTACTCGTCACTCGCAAGCGCCGCCCGGTCGTTGCTGGGATCCCCGTTCCAAAAGCGCTCGGGGAAGATCTGGTAACCGGCTCGCCCCGCCACCCAGGGAATCGCCTTAAACCCTTTACCGTCATAGCGGTAGGGGCCGAAACGCTTCGTCGCGCCATTCGCCTTTTCCACCTCGAAGCGGTAGGAAAAAGCGCCGCTCGGCACGCTCGCCCGCCACACCTCGGTGCCGCGGAAGACGAGCTGGCGGTGCATGGGGTAGGCGGTCTCCCCCACGATCACCGACGCTTTTGCCACCGAGCCTTCATTGGCCCAAAAACGAATGGAGACCTTCTCCCCCACCTCAGAGACGAAGGTGGCCTTGCCCGCCTCGTGCTTGAAGCCGAGCTCGACCGGGCCCGACTTCCGCACCACCGGAGCGGCCACGATCCGCACCGCGTTTTGACCCCCAAAACCGTCGTCGATGCAACCATCGGCCTTGGGATCGACCATGGGGTGGCCGAAGGTTTCGTCGTTGCACATGTCTTTGGGCCACTGGCCATTGATGAAGAACTTATAGGCGTACTCGCCGGGGTCGAGGTCCAGGGTGACCGACCAGCTGCCATCGGGGTTTTGCTTCATCGGGGTCTCGCCCCAGCTGTTGAAGCTCCCCCGCAGGGAGACCGAGCGCACATCGAGGCCCTCCGGGGGCTGGTAGGTAAAGGTCACCGGCACCGCCAGGGCCAAACCCGAGACCAACATCGCCAAAACGATCGCCATCCATCTACGCATCGCTCGCTCCTTCCATGGGTTCAATCACCAGGAGTCCTTGCACCGTGTGCTGCCCGGAAAGGACCGTGCCAAAAAGCAGATCCCGCGCCGGCGGCAAACGCACCTCCGTGGGCTCTGGCGCCGCCAGCACCCAAACCTCGCGTCCGGCATAGCGCCGCCGGTAGGCGAGGACCCCACGCGGCGCGGCCAGGGGCAAGAGCCCGCCGCGGCGAAGCGGCTCGTGCTCGCGCCGCAGGGCCACGAGCCGCCTTACCCACTCGAGGACATCGCGGTTCCACCGGGATTCATCCCAGGGAAAGGTGCCCCGGTTCATGGGGTCGCCGCGCCAATCGTCGTAGGCGTTGGCCTGGTCGAGGCCGATCTCGTCGCCGTAGTAGATGCCCGGGGCCCCGGGGAAGGTGAGCAGGATGCCAAAGAGCAGCTTCAGCTTTTCCACGTCGCCGCGCACCCGCCAAAGCGGCCGGGGGATGTCGTGGGACCCGATCAGGGTGTACATCGTCTGCCGCACCCCAAGGGGCAAAGCAGCGTAGTGGTCAAAGAGAATGCGCCAGACCGCCTCGGCGTTCAGGTGAACGGGGTTGCCAAAAAGATCGCGCCCGCTCAGCCACTCGAGCAAGGGGCTCGCGAAGCCGGCGTAGTGCATGGCCCCATCCAGGGTGTGGGCTCGGAGGTAGGGGACGGTATCGAAGGAGAGCTCCCCGAACACGTACGCATCCGGATTCTCCCCGCGGGCCGCCTCGCGGATCGCGCGGAGAATGCGCGCGTTGCCCCGGTCGGTTCCCCCCTCACCGATTTGGTGGGCCACGTCGAGCCGCCAGCCATCGGCCCCCCGGCGGATCCAGTGGCGCACCACGGCGTGAGGGCCGGTGATGAAGTAGCGCCAGGCCAGCTCGCTCCTGTAATCGACCTTGGGCAGGGTGGGCACGCCGTAAAAGGCGACGTAGTCGCCGCCAGGCAAGAAGGTGTAGACCTCGCGCCAGGGGGAGTTCGGCTGGGCCCGAGCCACCTTAAATCCAGCGAAGCGGTCACCGGTGTGGTTGAAGACGCCGTCGAGGATGAGCTTCATGTTGCGCCGGTGCAGGCCCTCGACCAGGGCATCGAAGGCAGCATCACCTCCCAGGTGGGGATCGACGGCGTAGTAGTCCTCCGTGTCGTAGCGGTGGCTCGAGGGGCTTTTGAAAATCGGGGTCAGGTAAACGCCGCCCACCCCCAGCGACTCGAGGTAGTCGAGCGCGTCCAAAACCCCAAAGAGATCGCCCCCGTAAAACTCGAGGGCCCCCTGGGTCGCTTCCGGCGGGGCGTCCCAATCCTTGGCCACAATGGGCTTCCCCTGGTACGTCCACTCGCCATCGCGCGGGCTCAACTCAGGACGGGCGTTCCTAAAGCGATCGGGGAAGACCTGGTACCACACCCGTCCCACCGCCCACTCGGGCACGCCGGGCGCGGCGAGGAGGTGAAAAAAGCGGTCGTAACGCGGCAGCGAAGCCTCCTCGCCGAAGGCCCCGAAGTAGCGCCCTTCCAAAAAGAAGACATAGCGGAGCACCGGGGCAGTCACGGGAACCCGGCCCGCCAGGCCACCGGGGGCGACCTCGAGGGCTGAGCGCACCAGTTCGCCGTGATGGAGGTAGACGAGCTGGCCCCAGCGGGCCTTCGTGCGCACGAAAAGCCGCACCGTATCCCCGAGCTCGGGAACGAGCGGGTCGATGCACTCGGGTTCCCAGTCGTGGTAGGGCAAACTCACTCTTTCACCGCCCCAGCGGTGTAGCCGGAAACGAAGTACTGCTGGAATCCGTAGAAGACCATCAGGATGGGAAGCGAACCCAAAACGCTCGCCGCCGCGAACACCCCCCACTTGGTGGAAAACTGCCCGGTGGTGAACGAGTAGAGCCCGATGCCCACGGTCCACTTCTCCACCCCGGTCAGCACCAAATTGGCCAGGATGAACTCCGAATAGGTCCCTACGAACTGCAAGAGGAAGATGAACACGAAGATCGGGGCCGAAAGCGGGAGGATGATGCGCAAAAAGGCCTGCCAGCGGCTCGCACCGTCGATGTAGGCAGCCTCCTCGAGGCTATGGCCCAAAGACTCGATGTAACCCTTATAGACCCAGCTGCCGAAGCTGATGATCCCGCCGGAATAGGCGAGCAAGAGCCCGGTGAAAGTGTTGAGCAGATCGAGCGCGGAAAGTAGGTAATAAATCGCGATCAGGGCCAAAAACCCGGGGAACATCTGCACGAAGATGAAGGTGAGCAAGAGGGGGTAGCGCCCGGGGAAGCGAAAGCGAGCGAAGGCGTACCCTGCGGTGGCGGTGAGCGCCACCGCCAGGAAACCGGTGGCGCTGGAGAGGAGCAGGGTGTTTCGTACCCAGAGCAGGAACTTGCTCTCAGTGCTCCGGCCGCCGAACTGCGAGGGGCTGACCAGGACCACCAGCAAAAAGGCGAGGAGGGCGAACACGGAAAGCGCCCGGCCCTGCAAGGTGGCCCAGGGCTCAACCGGCCCGAGGCGCCTCAGCTTGTACCCCGACCAAAGGGCGAGCAAGAGCGCCAGCGCCGCCGCGGCGAGCAAGGCCCACTGGTAGCCGTAGATCACCACGCCCTCGACCAGGCGCTGGTAGTTTTCCAGGCTGATCCGGGAAAAGTCGGGGAGCACCTTGGCCCGAACCAGCAAGAAGGGGCTATTCACCCTGCGGAAAGAGAAGAGGTTGTTGGTGGGGTCGAAAGAGGCGGCCACCACCTGGATCACCGGGTAAAAGACCAGCATCACCAGGCTAACGAGGAAGAGGTGGATCAGGGCATAGCCAAAAAAGGTCCACACGCTCTGCTTGCGGCGGGTCAGGCGGTTTTTCACCCCGATGTAGACGGCGCTGTAGACGAGGAGCAAAAGGGCAATCGCCAGGTAACCGACGAGCACGTAGCGCCAGCCCCCGGGGATGAACACCGAACCGAAGGCCGGGCGCGGCCGCACCGCCTGGCCTAGGGCCTGGCCGATCGCGAGCAGATAGGTGCCGGCCTCGAGGCCCGCCACCACCGCAAGCACGTCCCGCCAGGATGAACCGAACCGGGCCGCGATCAAGCCGAGGAACAGCACCCCGGCGAGCAGTGTGAGCGCCAGGCCCGCGTCCCCGCTCTCGTAGGCCAAAACCAGCCAGGCGTTGCTGCTGCCAAGGCCGAACACCACCTGGCGCACCACCACGTAGATCGCGGCCACGAGCGCTCCGAAGACCACCCGTCTCATTTCCGCTCCTCCTTCAGCGCCCCGGTGAACTTGAAGTTGACCAGGCTTATGCCCACGGTAATGGCGAAGATGACCAGGCTGATCGCCGCCCCGAGGCCGTAGGCCGACTGGCCCTCGGCCCGGAAGGCGGTCTTATAGGCCCAGGAGATCAGGATGTCGGTGGCCTGCGCCGTGGAAAGCCGCCCCTCCGACGAAGGACCACCGCCGGTGAGGAGGTAGATGATGTTGAAGTTGTTGAAGTTATAGGCGAACGAGGAAAGGAGAATGGGGATGAACGGCGCGCGCAAGAGCGGCAGGGTAATCCGCCGGAAGCTCTGCCACGAGCTCGCCCCGTCCACCCTGGCCGCCTCGTAGAGCTCGTCGGGAATGGTGGAAAGCGCCCCCAGGGTAGCGGTCATCATGTAGGGAAAGCCGAGCCACAAATTCACGAGGAGCACCGAGACCTTGGCCCAAAGGGGGTCGAGCAACCAGGGAATGGGGTAGACGCCGAGCAACCCCAAAAGCCGGTTGATGGCCCCGAACTGCTTGTTGAGGAGGGCCACCCACATCTGGATGGTGATGACCCCGGGCAGGGCCCAAGAGATGACCAGCAGGGTGCGGTAAGTGTTCCTGAGCGGCAGGCGCCGGTTGTTGAGCACGATGCCCAGGATGAGGCCCAAGAGCGCGGTCGAGAGCACCGAGGCAAAGGCGAAGACCACGTTCCACAAAAACACCGGGATCAGGGCGCGGGAAGCGTTGGCGAAGATGAAAACGAAGTTTTTAAGCCCCACGTAGCTGAAAGTGTTGACCCGGTAGACATAGCGGGGCTCGAAGTCCGGCGCCCGGGCAAGAACGAGGCGGTTCTCCTCAGCCCGCTCGATCCGGTCGTACACCCGCCGCCCCTCACCGACCAGCTCCACGAGCTCTTCCGAACACGAGGGATTCCGGCAACGGAGCGAGGTCTCGGCCGGGCCATCCAACACCAGGGTTCGGCCCGCAAGGCGCACCACCCGGGTCTCGCTGGCGCGGTCGGGTTTGCCGTTGTGCAGCCCCGAGTAGTTGGTAAAGGCCAGGTACACGGTGAGCACGATGGGATAAACGGTGAAGGCGAGCAAAAAGAGCATCGCCGGGAGCAGGTAGTACCAGTCGGTGAGGTAGGCATAGCGCCGGGCCAGCAAGATCAGGATCGGGATCAGCGCCAGCGCCGAGGTGATGAGCAACGTGTAGTTGGGCACCCCTTCGGGGTTGCTGGCGCTCGTGGCCAGGCGCTCAAGCGCCCAGTAAGCAAAAAGACCAATCGAAAACGCCGCCAGGATCGCTGCACCCAGCAGGCCGATGGCGACGAGAAAACCACGGAGTCCGGGAGGATGTTTGTACATAGGCAAAAAGGGGCGGGCCTTTGGCCCGCCCAAACGCAACGGTTACTCGCCCTGAATGCCTTTTTGGATCTCCTCGACCATCTGGTCGATGATCTTCTTCACGTCGGAGTCGGGCTTTTGGATGATCAGGCTGAGGGCGTTGCCCCAGGGGCCCCAAACCTTGCCCATCTCGGGGATGTTGGGCATGGGATCGCCCATGGCGATGGTGGTGGAAAAGCCCTTGACCACCGGGTCGTCCTTCAGCTGGGAAAGCGCGCCCTGCGAGACCGGAATGCGACCGCCGGCCCGGTTGAAGCTGATCTGGGCGTCGGGGCGCACCAGGAGCTTTGCGAAGTTGATGGCCGCCACCTTGTTCTTCGAGTAGGCATTCAGCACGATGCCCTGCACGCCCACGAAGGGACCCCAGGCCTTACCGCCGGGCGGTGCCGGAAGGGGGGCAATACCAATGTCGAGGCCGGCCTTCTTATAGTCGCCGAGCGCCCAGGGGCCGTTCAGGATCATGGCCAAAACGCCGTCCTTAAAGGCGCCGTCGGCCACGCCGTAGTCCACGCCCTCAGGGATGAGGCCGTACTTATAACGCAGGTCCTTGATGAACTGCCCGGCCTTGTAGCCGGCCTCGCCGCCGAGGCCGAGGTCGCTGGGGTTCAAGCCGCCGTCGGCCCGTTTGCCGAAGACGTAGGCGCCGTAGGCCTTGAACCAGCCGTAGTTGAAGTAGGGGTTGCCGAGGTCATAGAGGAAGCCGAAGGTGTCGCCGGTGGTGTACTTCTGGGCCAAGGCCAAAAACTCATCCCAGGTCTTGGGCGGGCTCTTCACCAGCTTCTTGTTGTAGATGAGCGCCACCGACTCGGCGTTCATGGGCAGACCGAAGAGCTTGCCCTGGTAGCTGAAGGCCTCAAGCGCCACCGGCATGAGATCGGAGAGGTAGTCCTTGGTGGCGAACTTGCCCACCGGTTCGAGCGCGCCCGAAGCCGCCATCTCGCCCACCCAGTCGTGGGGCACGGTTACCACCAGGTCGGCCGCCTCACCCTGAGGGGCGCCGAGAATAAATTTCTGTTTGATATCGCCAAAGGGCACTTCGACGATCTCGACCTTGGTCCCGGTCGCCCGTTCAAAGCTCGCCGCCTGCGCTTTGAGCCATTCGAGCTCGGGGCCGCCGAAGTGCGTCCAAACTGTCACTTTCCCCGCCGCGAAAGCGAAGCCTGCCAGCATCAAAAAGAGCACCAGATATCGCTTCATCCTTGTGACACCTCCTTGTTCGACATCATGATACACAACGCATTGCGATTTCCCCGGCTCCGGCAAACTAGACCAGCAAATTGACGGTGTATGCTCACCTAAATTGACAATCTATAGTTAGATCCGTAAACTAAACTTGGCTTAGGTTCAAGCATCACCGACGCTGGTACGAAAGGAGGTTCGCGATGGGCATCGATCTTTTGAAGCGACTCTCCCAACTCGGTGACCTCGCCGGGCTGGCCTCGGCCCTGGCAAAACGCTTCCCGCGCGGTTTGCTCGGCGAGCGCGAGGCCATGGTGACGTTTTTGACCAACGAGGTGGGGCTGCCCCACCCCAAAGCGGTCGAGATCGCCGAGGCCCTCGAGGCCAGCGGCCACGCCCACCACCTGCCCGGGCAAAGCCCGCGCTGGATCTTTACCTCGGAGCCGGTCTCGCTGCGCGCCCTGATGCGCATGCTGGATGAGGAGTATCACGAGTTCATCGGCGAGGGCGACGCCGACCCCCGGGAGGAAGCCCTGACCTTCATCGGCGGCCGCCTCGAGGTTGACCGCAGGGTAGCCGAGGAGATCCTCGAGGGCCTCGAGGCCGCGGGCTACGCGAGCCTGGCCGAGGGGGCGGCGTCGAACCGAGACCGCTTCGCCTTCAACTTCCCCGAGGCCTTCGTTTTGACCTACCGGGTCTAGCCCTTTTTGGTAAGCTCCGAAGTGCCCGAAGGAGGGAAAATGGATCCCATCAGCATTGTCTTTTGGCTCTTCATCATCTTCTCGATGCTCTCCCCTTACATGCAGCAACAAACCCTGGTCTCGGCGCGCACCCGGAAGATCGCCGAAATGGAGCGCAAACGCAAATCCCGCGTCATCACCCTCATCCACCGTCAGGAAGCCATCAGCTTCCTCGGGGTTCCCCTTTCCCGCTTCATCACCGTCGACGATTCCGAGCACGTGCTCCGGGCCATCCGCATGACCGACGACCAAACCCCGATCGATCTCGTCATTCACACCCCCGGCGGTCTGGTGCTCGCCGCCGAGCAAATCGCTCGCGCCCTCAAGAAGCACCCGGCGAAAGTCACCGTCTTCGTGCCCCACTACGCCATGTCCGGCGGCACCCTCATCGCCCTCGGCGCCGATGAGATCGTGATGGACGAGCACGCGGTGCTCGGGCCCGTGGACCCCCAGCTCGGGCAGTATCCGGCGGCCTCGGTCCTCAAAGCGGTTGAGGAAAAGGGCGCGGCCAAGGTCGACGACCAGACCCTCATTTACGCCGACATCTCCAGAAAAGCGCTGAAGCAGGTTCGCGACTTCGTTTTCGACCTCCTGAAGGACAAGATGCCGGAAGAAAAGGCGGGCGAGGTGGCCGACGTGCTCAGCCAGGGCACCTGGACCCACGACTACCCGATCTTTGCCGAGGACGCGAAAAAGCTCGGGCTCCCCGTCTCGACGGAGATGCCAAAAGAGGTCTACGACCTCATGGAGCTCTACCCCCAACCCCAGATGGGCCGGCCCAGCGTGCAGTATGTGCCGACCCCGCACCAGCGCGAGGTCTCGCCGCCCTCGAAGCGGCCCAAGGCCTGAGTGGTCGCCTGCAGGCTTTTTAACGCGCGGATACAACATTGGCCCTCGCGCTCGTTTTTCCGGGGCCCCCGACGTGGCGTATGCCACGGCGGGTACTTTAGAAAATGGCCACGAGATAGAACCCATAAAAGAGGAGGAGCGCCACGCCCTCCTTGCGTCCAAGCCGCAACCCGGTCCAGAGAAACGCCCAGGCCACGAGGGAAAAACCGACCATGAGTTCGAGGTCCACGGTCGGGCCCGGCGTCACCGATAGCGGCCGGGCCAAGGCCACGCTGCCCAAAATCCCCAGCACGTTGAAGACGTTAGAACCGATCACATTCCCGAGAAGGATGTCGCCCTCCCGTTTTAACGCCGCCACCAGGGCGGCCGCGAGCTCGGGGAGGCTCGTTCCTACCGCCACCACGCTGAGACCGATGACCCGCTCGGGGACCCCGAGGGCCCGGGCGATGGTGCTGGCGCCTTCCACCAACGCGGCGGCGCCGAGGGCGAGAAACGCGGTGCCGAGCAGCACGAAGAGGAGGCGCCGGCCGACAAAGCCGGGCTTGGATCCGAACTCAGCCTCGTACTCGGCCAGAACCTCGCTCGACTCGGGCTCGCGCATCAATACCACCAGATAGGCGACCATGAGCACGAGGAAGAAGGCGCCCTCGAGCCGGCTCACCCGCCCATCCCAGGCCGCGCCCACCATCAAGAGCGCCACCAGCACCATGAAAGGCAGCTCGCGGCGTAGGAAGCGGGCCTGGGCCCGGATCGGCGAGAGCAGCGCCGCCCCGCCCAAAATCAGGCCCAGGTTGGCAATGTTGGAGCCGACCACGTTGCCGAAGGCGAGCTCGGGGTTGCCCACCAGCGCCGCCACCAGGCTCGCCGCGAGCTCGGGGGCCGAGGTACCAAAGGCCACCACCGTCAGCCCGACAACGAGCGGCGAAAGTCCGAGCGAGCGGGCGAGGAGGGAAGCGTTCTTCACCAAAAGCTCGCCACCGAAATAGAGCAGCCCCACGCCGAGCAGAACGAGGATGACGCTCATCGCTTCTCCAACCCCACGCTGCGAAAAAGGGCGTCGACCTCGGCATCCTCAAGACGCCGCCACTGCCCCGCTTTGAGCCCGCCGAGCCGGACCGGCCCCATCTTGACCCGGAGCAACCGAACCACCGGATACCCGAGGGCCGCGAGCATGCGACGCACCTCGCGCTTTTTCCCTTCGGTCAGGGTCAGCACCGCGCCCCCCGGGGCAGGCCGCGCCTTTTGGGCTTTCAGCCGTTCACCGTCCACCCGCACCCCGCGCAAAAGCCGCCTGGCCACCGAGGGCGGGATCGCGCCTTTTTTGGTCCAGACCCGGTAGACCTTGGCCACCAGGTATCGGGGGTGGGTCAGCCGCTGGGTGAGCTCGCCGTGGTTGGTGAAGAGCAAGAGCCCCTCGGAGTCGCGGTCGAGCCGGCCCACGGCGTGCAACCCCGGCACCTCGGGCAGCAGTTCGTAGACGGTCCGCGAAGCGTGGGGGTCAGAGCGGGTGGTGGTGTAGCCCGGTGGCTTATGGAGCGCGAGGACGATTACGGCCGCTGGCGGGGCCACGACGCGGCCGTCGACGCGGACCTCCTGCCCCGGCCGCACGCGGGTGCCGAGGGTGGCCACGACGCCGTCCACCGTCACCCGCCCGGCCTCGATCAGCCGCTCGGCTTTGCGCCGGGAGGCCAAGCCCGAGCGCGCCAGGTACTTTTGCAGCCGCACGCCCTCCACGCCTCCCAGTCTACGGGTGTTAAAATCCGCGTGGCATGCCCCTCTTCGCCGTGAACAAGCCCCTTGGTCTCACTTCCCATGACGTCGTCGACCTGGCCCGAAAAAAACTGGGCGAGCGACGCATCGGTCACACCGGCACCCTGGACCCCCTGGCCACCGGACTGCTCATCCTGGCGAGCGGCCCCCACACCAAGCTGATCCCATTTCTTTCCGGCGAGGAAAAAGAGTACATCGCCTGGATTAGCTTCGGCGCCACCACGCCAACCCTCGATGCTGAAGGGCCGATCGAGGCGGTCGTCCCGGCGAACTTCTCCCAAAGCCGGCTCCGCCATGCCCTGGAATCGTTTCTGACCCTCAAAACCCAGGTGCCCCCGGCCTATTCCGCGGTCAAAGTGAAGGGCATGCGGGCCTACGAAGCCGCCCGCAAGGGGCAGGCCTTGGAGCTCGCGCCGCGGCCGGTTCGCTATCTCGAGGTCGAGCTTTTGGCCTTCGACCCCGAGCCCAAAGCCAGGAAGATCGGGCGGGGGGCGAAGGGCTGGCGGCTCGACGAGCGGGGCCAGCCGGCCGAGCTCCCGCCGCCCCTGGGCCGGTTCCCTACCGCCGTGGTTCGGCTGGTGGTCGGCGCCGGGACCTACGTGCGGGCCTTTGCCCGCGACCTGGGCAAGGCGCTCGGCACCGAAGCCTTCCTCTCCGGGCTGGTGCGGACCCGGGTAGGCAAGATCGACCTAGCGGCGGCCAGATCGCCGGAGGACCTCGAGGCGGCCCGGATCCCGGAGACGGCGGCGCTGCCCTTCCCAACCGTCGAGCTCTCGCACACCGAGGTGCGCCGGGTCCTGGAGGGCGTTCCCCTGCCCATCCCGGTCACCGGCCTGGTGGGCCTAACCGACAAGCGGGGGAAGCTGGTGGCCGTGGCCGAGGGCGACGGGTTTAAGCTACGCATCCGTCGGGTCTTCAAGTAGGAAGACGTCCTTAATCAACGGTCGGGAGAGCACGACCGAGGTCCGAGTGGCCCCGAACTGGCCAAGGCCCTGCACCAGCTCGTGCAGATGGGCGATCGAACGGGCCACCACCCGGGCGACGAAGCTGCTCTCGCCGGTCACGAAGTAACACTCGCGCACCTCCGGCTGGGCCTCGGCGTACGCCAGCACCTGGGGGTAGCGCCCGGGGGGCGCCGCCACCTCGATGAGCGCGGTCACCGAATACCCCAGGGCCTCGAGGTCGAGCCGCGCCCCGTAGCCGCGGATGATCCCCGCCTCTTCCAGGCGGCGCACCCGCTCGGCAACCGCCGGGGCCGAAAGCCCCACCTGGCGCCCCAGCTCGGCGAACGTCATGCGGGCATCGCGCTGCAAGGCGTTCAGAATCGCCACCGACTTCGGATCCAAAAGAACTTTTGCTTCGCTTGCCATAGGCCAATCTTACCTTTGATTCAAAAGGTATTTTGTCTGAAAGCCTTTTTAATCCTCTTCCGAGGGCCAGCGATCACGGCCTAAGCTAGGGGGCGAGGTGAAACCATGATCGTCGGCGTACCCAAGGAGATCAAAACGCTGGAGAATCGCGTGGCCCTGACCCCCGGCGGGGTGGAAAGCCTGACCCGACGCGGCCACACGGTGTTGGTGGAACAAGGCGCCGGCCTCGGCAGCGGCATCAGCGACGACGAGTACCGCGCCGCCGGAGCCGAGATCGTCAGCGCCAAGGAGGCCTGGTCGGCCGAGCTCGTGGTCAAGGTCAAGGAACCGCTGCCGGAGGAATACGGCTACCTACGCCGCGACCTCGTGCTCTTCACCTACCTCCACCTGGCGGCCAGCGAAAGCCTCACCCAGGCCATGATCCGCTCGGGGGTGACCGGCATCGCCTACGAGACCGTCCAGCTCGAGGACGGCTCGCTCCCCCTCCTCACGCCGATGAGCGAGGTGGCGGGCAGGATGGCCACCCAGGTCGGGGCCTACCACCTCGAGCGGCCCCAGGGCGGGCGGGGGATCCTGCTCGGCGGCGTGCCCGGGGTGGCGCCAGGGGCCGTGGTGATCCTGGGCGGCGGTACGGTGGGGACCAACGCCGCCAAGATCGCCCTCGGCCTCGGGGCCCAGGTCTACGTTTTGGACATCAACCACCGGCGGCTCCAGTACCTCGACGACGTCTTCGGCGGGCGGCTCATCACCCTGACCTCGACCGAAGCCAACATCAAAAAGGCGATCCGTTTCGCTGACTTAGTGATCGGCGCCGTTCTGATCCCAGGCGCGAAAGCCCCCAAGCTCGTCACCCGGGAAATGCTGGCCGAGATGAAAGAAGGGGCGGTCATCGTCGACGTCGCCGTCGACCAAGGGGGTTGCGTCGAGACCATCCACCCCACCACCCACGACGACCCCACCTACGTGGTGGACGGGGTGGTGCATTACGGCGTCGCCAACATGCCGGGCGCGGTGCCCCGCACCAGCACCTTCGCTCTTACCAACCAAACCCTCCCCTACCTGCTGCGGCTGGCCGAGCGTGGACTCGAGGCCCTCAAGAACGACCCCGCACTCCTGAAAGGACTCAACACCTACGACGGCAAGGTCACCCACCCCGCGGTGGCAGAAGCCTTCGGCCTCCCCTATACTCCTCCCGAGGAGGCATTGGGATAAGCCGGTGGTTCACAGCGTTTGCCCTGGTCCTCACCCTGAGCATGGGGCTAGCGGCCGTGCCCTGGCCGCCGGGGGAGCACCTGGTGTACACCCTGCGCTACCGTGGCCTGGCCGTGGGCACCTACGGGGTGACCGCGACCAAAGCCGGGAGCGACGCCTGGAACTATGTCGGCACCCTCAACCCCACCAGCCTGGCCCGGCTGGTGGGATTTGACTTCTCGATGGAGAGCCTCACCGGCCCCGGGCTCACCACCCAACGCTTTGTCAAGGAGATTCGCTCGCCCTTTTCCGGCCAGATCCGCCTGGTGGCCGAAGTGGGAAAGGCCCTGGTCGGCAAACGGTTCCGGAACGGGCGCCTGGAGGGAACCTATCGCGTCGCGCGCAGGCAGGTTTGGGACGACCTATCGCTGTTGTACTATATCCGGGCGAATCCGGAGGCCACCGAGGTGGCCTTCGTGGGGCTTTATGGTGTGGTCAAAGGCCGACTGCAATCCCTTGGCACCCAGCTCATCCGGGTGCCTGCGGGGCGATTTCGCGCCCAAGGATACCGTTTCAACACGCCCCAGGCCTACTTCGAGCTCTGGATCGCGGGGCCAGGTCGGTTGCCGGTGCGCGTCGTCTTCGGCTACCGCGACGAGCGCGTGGAAGCGCGCTTGCTGAGGAGGTAACCGTGAAGGAAAACATCACCGTCACCGAACAGGCGCTCGCCTCCATCGTGGGGCTGGCGGCCCACGAGGTCCCGGGTGTCGTGGGCATGAGCCCGGTGGGCCTTCGCGAAGGGCTCTCCCGAATCCTGGGCAAGCAGGAAGCCCGGGAAGGTGTGGTCCTCAAACCCGATCCCGACCAAGGGGGGGCCTTCCTCGCCGACCTCTACATTGTGGTGGTCTACGGCGTCAACATTCCTGCGGTGGTGGAGTCGGTCGGCGAGCGGGTGAGCTGGGCGGCCTCGGAACTCGCCGGGGTCAAGCTCTCGAGGATCACCGTCCACGTCACCGGGATCAGTCGGGGGGAGGCATGAAGCGACTCACGCCCAGCGAGCTCGCCGAGGCGCTTCGCTACGCTACCGACTGGTTTGCCGTCTACGTTGAGGAGACCAATGCCCTGAACGTCTACCCGGTGCCCGACGGCGACACCGGCACCAACATGCACCTCACCCTGCAGTCGGCCCGGCGCGAGCTCGACCTGACCGACACCAGGGCCATGGCCAGCCTGGCCCGGGCCCTGGCCTACGGCAGTCTGCTCGGCGCCCGGGGCAACTCGGGGGTCATCCTCTCCCAGATCCTCAAGGGCTACGCTGAGGTGCTCAAGAAATACGCCACCCTCACCCACGAAGGGCTGGTGGCGGTCCTCGAGCACGGGGCGAGCACCGCTTACCGGGCGGTGATGAAGCCGGTCGAAGGCACCATCCTCACCGTGGCCCGTGCCGCCGCCGAGGGGGCTCGCCAGGCCTTTGAAGCCGGCATCGACACCGTGGAGGGCGTTTTGGAGGCGGCCCTCAAGCAGGCCCGCGAGGCGCTGGAAAAGACCCCCGAGCTCCTGCCGGTGCTCAAGACCGCCGGCGTGGTCGACGCCGGCGGTATGGGGTACGTGCGGTTCCTCGAGGGGCTCCTTGGCTACGTGGAGAAAAAGCCGCTGCCCGAGCCCCCCAAGATCGAGCGCTACGCCCAGGAAGCGTTCGAAGAGGAAGCCTTTGGCTACTGCACCGAGTTCCTGATGGAGGACGTCGAGGCGCCGATCGAGAAGATTCGCGAAGCGGTGTCCCGCTTTGGCGATTCGCTCTTGGTGGTCGGCGCCGAAGGCTTCGTTAAAGGCCACATCCACACCAACGACCCCGACGCCCTCCTCGCCGCGGTGGCCCGGTTTGGCCGCATGCGCCGGACCAAGGTCGAGGACATGAGCGAGCAGCATTCGGAAATCCTGGCCATGGTTGGCGCCGCCGAGGAGCCCCCGCCGCCCGTTGGCCTCGTTGCCGTGGCCCCGGGGTGGGGGCTGGCCAAGGCCTTCCGCGCCCTGGGCGCCCGGGTGGTGGCCGGCGGCCAGACGCAGAACCCAAGCGTCGAGGACATTCTGGATGCCATTCGCAGCCAGCCCAGCGAGACGGTCGTCGTCTTGCCCAACAACAAGAACGTGATCATGGCCGCCCAGCGAGCGGCCGAGATCGCCGAGGATTCGCTCGGGAAAAAAGTCCATGTGCTCCCCACCAAGACCCTGGGCTCGGGCCTGGCGGCGGCGGTGGTCTTCGACGAAAACGCCGACCTCGAGACGCTCGTGGCCGATATGCAAGCGGCGGCCGATCGGGCGCGGACGCTCGAGGTCACCCGCGCCAGCAAGGACGCCAGCGTCGAGGGGGTGGGCGAGATCCACGAGGGTCAGGTCATCGGGCTGCTCGATGGCAAGCTCAAACTCGTCGCCGAAACCCCGGAAGACGCCCTCGTCCAGCTCCTCAAGCTGGTCTTGGTCGGCGAGCACGACTACGAGATCCTGACCCTTTTCAGCAAGAGCACGGCGGACAAAACGGAAATCGAGAGCATCCTTGAGCGCCTGGAAGCCTACTTCCCCGAGCTCGAGATCGAGCACCACGGCGGGGGGCCCGAGCTCTACGACTTCGTCGCCGTCGTTGAATGAAGGCCGCTTCAGCGTTTCCTCGCCATGGTTTGACCCCGGCCGGGCTAAGATGGGGTGAAGGAGGTGGGGCAGTTGAAACGCACGCGCCTGCTCCTTGGGCTTTTTTCCCTGGTCGTGCTCGCGGGATGCGGCCTTTTGCCCACCACCGAGGCCACGCTGAGCCCCGGTGGTACCGCCAGCGCCAGCAACCTGGCCCCGAATGAATCGATCTATTTCCTGCTCGAGAACGCGAGCGGGCCGGTGACCATTTGGGCCGAGGCGACAAACCCCACCGGGGTCCAGCTTGAACTCACGGTGCTTAACCGCGACCAGGTGCCGCTGGTGAAATCGGTGGCGCATACCTGGTTCGGTCTCCCTGATCTGGTCTACGCCAGCGAAGGCACCAAGCCGCTGATTGTCGTCACACCCACCGCCGGGCCCCGCCTCAACCTCGACGCCTTCCCCGGCGCGACCTACTACCTGCAGGTGACGAACCTCAGCGGCGGTCCGGTTGACGTCCAGGTGGGCGCCACGACGCTGACCCCGAACCCCAACGGGAGCAGCAATAACACTCTCGCCCCGGGCAACAGCGTCAGCGGGGCCATCGAGCTCCTCGGCGAGCAAGACAGCTACCTCGTCGGCACCGGCTACCTCTACCTGCAGGCGAACGGGGCCGGGGCAGCCTTCCTGGTGGCCGACGTCTACAGCGCCCAGACCCCGGGTTCCCCCAAGGTGCAAAGCCTGTCGGTCGGCGACACCAACTGCGTCCCGGTCTCAAACGGCCAGATCGTCTACGTGCGCGGACGGGGGAATGCCTACGCCGGGTTCGACGAGGACGGCAGCCTTCGCTACACGTTGACGCTCTACCAGGATCAAACCAGCTGCCCTTAGGCCGCCCCGAGCACCTCCACCAGCGCATCGAGGTAGGCCTGGGCCCGATCCCCGAGGAGCCGCGCGAGCTCTTCGGGATCGGGCCGGTCTTCGGCCAGGGCCACCACCAGGGCGTCGGGAAGCACCTCGGTCACGATCCGACCTTCGGCCCGGGCTTGCTCGATCCGCCAGCGGAGCAGCGCCCGGTACCGGGCCTCGAAGTCGCGGGTGCGGGCCGAGGTCTCCTCCGGCGAACGCACGAGCAAAAGCCAGCCCCCGAAGAAGAGCAGTACCAGCGCCACCCAGGGCGCCACCCCGGCCTCGAAGAGCCCCACCACCCCGCCGACGAGGAGCAGGGCAACACCCACATAGGCCGCCTCGCTCACGGCGAAGATGCGGGCCACCGCCCAGAGCCCCGCACCGACGCCCCAGAGTTTGAAGGCTTCCATGCCCAAAATGTCGGCGAAAGCAGCGCCGATGCCCCAGCCCAAAAGCGGGGCGCCGCCCCACAACAGCGCCGGCTGTCCGGTACGCAAAAACGCCCACACGAGCACCGAACCAAGGACCAGCCCCCAGCCCCAGCCCGGCCAGAGGGGGTGGGCCAGGATCAAGTATTCCGCCCCCAGAAGGTAGAGGAAGAGCCCGACGTAGGTTTGCATCAAAAACATGCTCGCCCAAAGCCTCCGCCTTGGCAAGCCCCAATGCCAAAATCCCGGCTTGAGGTATAATGAAAACTGGTGCGAAGGACTTGGCTTGCAGTCACACTCCTCGTCGGACTCTTGGCCATGGCCCTCGCCGAGACCCCGCGGGTCCTCATCCTCAAAGCCACTGCGTACACCTCGAGCGTCTGGGAAACCGATCGGACGCCGTGGATTACCGCCACCGGGGCCCGAACCCGGCTTGGCATCATCGCGGTGAGCCGGGATTTGTTAAAAGGCACCCTGCCGTATGGCTCCCTGGTCAAGATCGAGGATCTGGGGCGCTGGAAGGACGGGAGCGACGCCGGGCGTTTCGACCCCCTCTTCCAAAACATCCTCTTCGTCGTCGAAGACACCATGAACAAGCGAAAGCGCCAGCAAATCGACATCTGGTTCCCCGATCGGAGCCTGGCGCTCAAGTTCGGCGTGCGGCGGGTCCGCCTCACCGTGGTCCGCTACGGCCGTCCAGGGGCGCAGTGAGCGGGTTTTCGCGTGCGATTTTCCTGGTTCCTGGCACTACGGCACATCCTTTACCGCCGCTGGCAGAGCGTCGCCACCGTGCTCGGCGTGGCCGGGGGTGTGTCCGCCATCACCATCGCCCTCTCCCTCACCAACGGCTTCACCGACCAGCTGATCCGGGCAACGCTCAAGGCCACCCCCCATATCGTCCTCGTGGCCTATGACGGCAGCGATGCGCCACCCCCAAAAGATCCCGAGATCACCGCCAAAACCCCCTTTCTTCCGGTAAAGGTCCTGCTCACCCGCAGGGCCGGCGCCGGCAGGAGGGCGGGGACCGATTTCGCCACCCTGATCGGCGTGGGCCAGGGCGCGCCCGCGGTCTACCCGGGGCTCAACCTCGAGGCCCTGGCGCCGAGAAAAGTGGTCCTAGGGTCGGCCCTCGCCGCCGCCCTTGGCGCCGTCCCCGGCGACACCCTCTACGCGCTGACCGTCGGCCAGAAGCGACGGTCGTTTTCCCTCGCCGCCCAGTTCGACACCGGCAACTACGTCATCGACGCCGGTTACGCCTTCATCACCCTCGAGGACGCCCAAGCGCTCCTCGGGGCCGAAGGCACCGTCGCCGGCTGGCACCTCAGGATCAAGGATCCGGCCCGGGCCCGCGAAGTCGCCCGGCGCCTGGTGGAAAACGGCCCCTACTGGGCGCAAACCTGGCAGGATTTGAACCGGACGCTGCTCGAGCAGCTGGCCCTGCAAAAGCGGGTCATCGGCTTGGTGCTCTCGCTCATCCTGGGCGTCGCCGCCCTTGGCATCGCCAACGTTCTGGCGCTGGTGGTGCGGGAAAAGCAGGCCGACATCGCCCTTTTGCGGGTGCTCGGCGCGAGCAGCCCGCAAGTGTATGCCGCGTTTGCCCTCGAGGGCCTGATCCTGGGCGCGGTGGGGATCGCCCTCGGCAACCTGCTCGGTCTCTTGGCCGCTCTCTACCTGCAAAGCCACCCCATCGCCATCCCCGGCGAGCTCTACTTCATCACCGAGCTGCCGGTGGCATTGGAAGGCCGGGACTTCCTGAACGCTTCCGGCGTGGCCCTCGTCGCCGTGCTCCTCGCTTCCGTCTTCCCCCTGCTCAGGCCGCTCAGGCTCAAACCGGCCGAGGCGCTCCGCGACTAAGTACCCCGCCGTAGCTTTCGCTACGGTGGGGCCCCGGCGAAACGAGGCGAAGCACTCCCAGCGTACCGGCAGGCTCGTGACCCCGGGGACCCGTCGCCTGCCCCCTACAATGGGGGCATGAAAGGTTTGATCCTCGCCGCGGGGCACGGCACGCGGCTGCGACCCCTCACCTACACCCGACCCAAACCGGTCATCCGGGTCGCCGGGAAGCCGATCATCGCCTACGCCGTCGAAAACCTCCTCGAGGCCGGCATCCACGAGATCGGGATCGTGGTCTCTCCCAAAACCGAGGCCCCGGTGAAGGCCGCGCTCAACGGCGAAGACCGGGCCCACTTCAGCTTCATCCGCCAAGATGACCCCCAGGGACTCGCCCACGCGGTGAAGGTCGCCCGCGAATGGCTCGGCGACGACCCCTTCGTGATGTACCTCGGCGACAACCTTTTCGAAAAGGGGATCCTCGAGCCGGTGCGGCAGTTCCAAAAAACACGGCCGGCGGCGGCCATCGCCCTGGTCGAGGTCGAAGACCCGCGACAGTTCGGCGTGGCCGTGGTCGAAGGGGGGAGGATCGTTCGCCTGGTGGAAAAACCCAAGGACCCGCCCTCCAAGCTGGCGGTGGCCGGGGTCTACGTTTTCGGCCCTGAAATCCACGAGGTCATCGCCGAGCTCAGGCCCAGCGCCCGGGGCGAATACGAGATCACCGACGCCATTCAGGGCTTGCTCGATGGGGGACAGACCGTCCTCGGCATCAGCGTTCAGGGCTGGTGGAAGGACACCGGGCGGCCGAACGATCTTCTCGAGGCCAACCGCCTCCTCCTCGCCGGGCTCGAAAGCGGCGTGATGGGCGAGGTCACAGGCAGCGAAATCGGAAACGGCGTGCGCGTCGAAGCCGGGGCCACGGTCCGGAACGCCCGGGTGCTGGGGCCGGCCCTCATCGCCGCCGGGGCGGTGGTGGAAGATGCCTACGTCGGGCCCTACACCTCGGTCGGCCCCGGGGCCGTGGTCCGCGACGCCGAGGTCGAGGACTCGATCCTCGAGGACGAGGCTCTGGTCGAGGGGGTCCGCCTGCACGGCTCCATCCTGGGCATCGGGGCCAAGGCCATCCGCCACACCGCAAGGCCCCAAACCCCAAAGCTCATCCTCGGCGACCTCTCGACCGTCGAGCTCCCCTAAAGACCCCCCCGCGGCCAGCCATTGGCGGCCGCGGGGGGGCTTGAGTCAGAGACTTAGAGCTTTTTCAGGTAGGCCATCAGGGCCTCAAAGTCCTTGTCGTTCATGAGAATCGGGGGCATCGTCCCCCGACCGTTAAGCACGATCTCCTTGACCGCCTCGGGGGCATTCAAGATGGGGTTTCCGGCGAGTGCAGGCCCGCTTCCCCCCTGCCCCAAGGCCCCGTGACAGGCGGCGCAGGACTGAGCATAGATCACCGCGCCCAGGTCCTTGGCCGTCGCCCGTTCCTGGGCCATCTGCATGAGCGAGAGCACCTGGTCGCGCGCCGTCCCGCCCCGCTTGAGGTACTCGCGCCAGGCCTCGATGGCCCGGTTGTAATCGCCGGTCTTGAAATAGGCGTTTCCGAGGAAGAGCAACCCCTCGGGGTCGCTATCCCGCTGGACCACCGCGCTCAAGATCTGGATCGCTTCCTTGGTCTTCCCCGAAACCGAGAGCAATATCCCAAAGCGGCGGTAAGCCTTTACATTCTTGGGATCGAGCTTGATCACCTTGGAATACCCCTCGGCCGCCCGGTTGAGGTCGCCGCTTTCAAAGGCGAAGTCGGCATACGCCAGCCAGTCCTCGGCGCTACCGCTTTTTTCCGCCTTGGCGAGCAGCTCCTTGAGCTTTGACGCCTGCTCGAGGGCAAGGCTTTCGGTGACGGTGCTTCCGGGCAAACGGGGCAAGGTGTAGCGGATAAGCACCGCGCTCACGCCGACGAACGCGACCAACGAGGCTAGGAGGACCCACCTGGGGAACCGCCTGGGCGCCGGCGCTTCGACGTCGGTGACCTGCCCCAGCTCGCGCTCGATCCAGGCCATCCGTTTGAGGACCCGGGTCCGCTCAGGGCCCTGGAGCGATTTCGCCTCCTCTCTGAGGGCCAAAAGCTCGGCGCGCAGCTCGTCCGGGCGCGGGTTTTTGGGAAAGGGCATGGCCTCACCCCTTAAGGGGCGGAAGACGAAATAGAGGCCGAGCACGAAGGCCAGTCCCACGATGAGGCCTGCAAGAATCATTCTTCCTCCAAGCGACGCTCTATCTCCTCGAGCGTTTTGTCGTCTATTCCCAGCAACGCCTCTCGCCGGCGTGCCTCAACGAGGTAGCGCCAGAGCGCCAAGGCGATGATCAACACCCCGAGCGCGGGCGCAAACCAAAGCAACCAGTTCACCCCCTTTTTCGGAGGGGCGTACAGGATCCACTCGCCATAACGGGCCACGAAGTAATCGAGGATCTCCTGTTCGCTCTTGCCCGCCGCCAGCATCTCGGCGATCTGGCGCCGGGACTCCTGGCTGATGGCGGCGTTGGACTCGGCGATGCTCTCACCCTGACAGACCGGGCAGCGGAGCTTGGCGGCGATCTCGAATACCCGTGGCGAGAGATCGGGCGGCGGCTCGTTTCCTGGCAGCGGCTGCGCCAGCGCCAGAGCGCTGAAGAGGAGGAGCACCAACCACCTCATCGCATCACCTCCAAGAGGCGCTTTTCCAGCTCTTCCGCGCTGATCGCTCCGGCGAAGCGGGAGCGGATAATGCCCTTGGCGTCGATGAAGAACGACTCGGGAACGCCGTAGGTCCCGTAGTCAATGCCCACCTGGCCACGGGGGTCGAAGACCTGGGGATAGGTGATCCCGAAGAGGTTGAGGAACTCCAGCGCCTTATCCTCCTGATCCTGGGTGTCGACGCCGATGAAGAGCACCTTCCCCTGGAACTTCTCCCAGGCGGCCTGGAGGATCGGGGCTTCCTCGTAACACGCCGGGTAGCACCAGCTGGCCCAGAAGTTCACCAGGATCGGCTGCCCGATATGGTCAGAAAAGCGGAAGCGCTCGCCCCACTGCTCGCGATACGGGGGCAAAACCGGCAGTTCGAAGTCCGGAGCCGGCTTATTGATCAGAACCGATTTCAACTCCCCGGGGTCGCGCTGCAAGCCCCACCAAAACAGCACGCCGAGCACCACGACGATTCCAAAGTAGAGCCATCGCCTCACGTCACCACCCCCACTTCGGCTTCTTTCGGTTTGGGAAGCCCGCCGGGGAGAACGATCATCAGCACCCCGACCAAGGTGATCACCCCAGCCACCCAGAGCCAGAAGACCATCGGGGTAATCACCAATCGGATCGTCGCCCACTCCCCGTTCTGCCGGTCAAAGGCCTGAAGGATGAGGTAGTAATCCTTAAAGAGGGTGTAGCGAACCGAGGGACCGGCGAGGGGCGTGCGCGAGGTGGGGTAGTAGCGCAGCTGTGGCCGGGCCACCCCGAGCCCGTCGATCTCCACTGGCGCCTCCACGGCGAATCGATAGCGCTGGTCATAGGCCTTGAGGTCCAAAAGCTTCACCGGCACCCCGGCGATCGTGGCCTGCTCGCCAACCCGCAGTGTCTTTTGCGCATCCACCCGGTAGGCCTGCGAAAAGGCAATGGCTAGCGCCGCCAGCACCACCCCAAAGTGCACCAACAAACCGCCGGCGCTGCGACGGGAATGCTGCAGGTAGGCGGCAAACGCGCTGCCCCAGCCCTCGCTCTTTTTCCGCCACACCGCCACCCGGCGCGCGACCTGGTAATACAGGGCGACGACGTTGTAGGCAAAAAGCCCGACCGTCAGCGACACGCCAAAGGTCCAGCCGATCACGAGGCCGGCGAGCGTCCCCGCCGCGAGAACGGCGAGCATCACAACCAGCGCCCGGCGGCTGTAATCGTCGAGGCGACCCCAGGGGAGCAATGGCCCAGCCCCCATCAGGAGCAGCATCACCACCGCCAGCGGGGCAAAGGAGAAGTTAAAGAAGGGGGCTCCGACCGAGACCTGATCGCCGCTCACCGCCTCGACTACCAGCGGGAAGAGGGTTCCGAGCACGACGACGAAGGCCATGGTGGCGAACACCACCGACGAGCCCAAAAGCAGCCCCTCGCGCGAGACCAGGCCCATCGAGCCTATGTCCCGGATCTCGCTACCCACCCGGGCCAAGAGCCCAAAGCCCACCGCGAGCACGAGGAGCAAGAACCCGAGGAAGGTCGGCCCCACCGCGCCTTCCGAGAACGCGTGCACCGACTGGATGACCCCCGATCGGGTCAGGAAGGTGCCGAGAATGGTGGCGGCGAAGGCCAGCGTGATGTAGGCGAAGTTCCAGGTCTTGAGGAATCCGCGCCGTTCCTGGACCAGCGCGGTGTGGACGAAGGCGGTGGCCAAAAGCCAGGGGATGAACGAGGCGTTCTCAACCGGGTCCCACGCCCAGTACCCGCCCCAGCCGAGCACCTCGTAACTCCACCAGCCACCGGCCAGGATGGCCGCGGTCAAGAATCCCCACGCGGTCAGCGTCCACCAGCGCGTCGTCGCAACCCAGGTCTGGTAGCGGCGCGAGATCATGGCCGCGACCGCGTAGGCGAAGGGCACGCTCATCCCCACGAAGCCGAGGTACATCAAGACCGGGTGCACGGCCATCATCCAGTGGTTCTGCAAGAGGGGGTTGGGGCCGGGGCCGTCGGCAGGCGGGTTCGGCACCGGCAGGAAGGGGTTGGTGATGAAAAGGAGCACCACGAAGAAGAAGGTCTGGATCAGGAAGAGGGTGCCGAGCACCGCAGGCGACATCCAGTAATCGCGGAGTTTTCTGGAGGCCAGGTAGGTAAACAGCGACTGGAACAAGGCCCAAAGCAGAATCGATCCCTGCAAGGCAGCCCAGAGGGTGGCGAACTTGACCCAGGTCGGGCTCTTGGTCGAGTGGTTCATCGCGGTGTAGATGATGGAGAAGTCGTCGGTCAAAAGCGCCCACTCCAGCGCTCCGAATGCGACCAGGGTGGCAACGAAGGCGAGGGCCGCCGCTCGCCGCCCAGCAACGATGTAACGCGCGTCCTTGGCCCACCAGGCCCCGATGGCCAGACCGAGGCCGATGACGGTGAAAAGGAAGGCGAAAACGAGCGACCAGTTGCCCAAAAATCCCGGTGTCATTTGGCCTCCTCAATCAGGCGGCGAACGTCTTCGGGTGTGTAGCCCTCCTTGGGCGCCTGGTAGGTCTCCGAGTGCTTGACCAGGAGGTTGTCACCATAAAACGTCTCCCCCTCGAACTTGCCCTCGACCACCACGCCCTGGTTTTCCTTAAACAACGCCGGCGGCGTACCGCGGTGGAACACCGGAACCTCGGCGAGCCCGTCGGTGATCACGAAACGCAGCTCGAGGGTGTTCGGGTCGTAGCGGACCGACCCCGGCTTAACCAACCCGCCGAGCCGGATACGCTTGCCCGCGTACTTGCCTTCGTTGGCTTTGTACTCGCTGGGGGTGATGAAGTAGACGAGGTTCTTCCCGAGCCCGCCCCAAACGAGGTAGCCGATGGCGCCGAGGATGATCAGGAACCCGACGAAGTATTTCCACCTCATTGGTGCCTCCGAAAGCGGCCCAGCAGAAAGATCAAATAGCCAAAGAGAAACGCGTAGGTGGCCAGGTAGACCACCCAGACGAAGATGGCGTTACCCACTTTGCTCCTCCTCCCTGGCCCCCATTTCGGCCAGCATGCCCTTCAGGCGCAAGAACCCGAGGTAGATCAGGGTAAATGCGAGCAAATTCACAAGAAGCGCCGTCACCATCTCAGGGGCCATGTTGACGCGACGGTTGATGATGTCGATGCTCGCCGTTTGGTGGATCGAGCGCCACCAGTAGACCGACATGTAGGTGATGGGGATGTTGATCACGCCCAGGATGGCCACACCCGCCGCCGCCTTGGCGCGCATCTCAGGGTCCTCGATCGCCTGACGGAGGAGAAAGTAGGCGGCGTAGATCGCCACCATGACCGCGACCGAGGTGAGCCGCGGCTCCCAGACCCAGTAGACCCCCCAGGTCGGGCGCGCCCACATCATGCCGCCAAGCACCATGAGCAGCGAGAGCCAGAGTCCGATCTCGGCGCTGGCGGCGCTGAGGCGGTCAAAGCGCGGATCCTCACGCACCAGGTAGAGGAGAGCGTAAACACCGGCGACGATGAACGCCAAATACCCGGTCCAGGCGGCGGCAACGTGGAGGTAGAGGATGCGGACGAGGTAGCCTTGCTGCACGTCGGGCGGCGCCTTGAGGGCAAAGAAGAGCCCCGCGGCGAGTGTCAAAAAGCCTACCCATAACAACCCCTGTGTTAAGGGGTCCAGGCGTTGCTTTGCTCGCTTAGGTTCCATGTGGTTTCAGCCTAGCATGGAGCCATGAAAAGAGTATTTAGCCTTCGATCACAAACGGGAACAAGAGGCTGCAGGCAGTGAGATAGATGAGGTCGAAGGCGGCCAGAAACTTCCACCAACTCGCGACCTCGGCCATGGCCGCCCCCTCGGCCAGCCCCACCGTCGCTCGCACCGCGGCCAAAATGACCGGCACCACCACGGTGAAGACCAGGATCGGCAGCACGAGCTGGGCGGTCGAGAGCCGGACCACGATGCCGGCGTAGAAGGTGGCCACCGCAGCGTAGCCGGTGGCCCCCAGGATCAGGGTGAGGAAAAGACCGGGCGCCCGGTCGAGGGGGAGGTAGAACATCCCCGCGACCATGAAGAGCAATACCAATGCCACCAGCAGGAGGAGGACCCAGAGGAAGAGGAATTTGCCCCAATAGATCCACTCTCGGCTCCCCGGCGTGAGGAGCAGGTCGTCCAGGGTGCCGTTTTCAACCTCGACCGCCCACACCCGGCCGGCGAGCAAGCTGCCGGCAAAAGCCAGGGCCACCCAGAGCACTCCGGGTGCGGCACGTCGCAGGTCATTTTCCTCGGGGCCGAGGGCAAAACCGAGGATGAGGAGCACCACGCCAAGAAAAAAGAGCGCCGAGAGCAACCCTGAACGCCCCCGGAACTCGATCCTCAGATCGCGCAACGCCAGCACCAGGATCCGCTTCACGGTCGCATCACCACCTCGCGATCCGCGACCGCGCGGGCGAACTCACGGTCGTGGGTCGCCAGCAACACCGCCCCGCCCCGCTTGACCTCGTCGATGAGAGCTAGGAGCATCTCCCGCCCCTCGGCATCGAGCGCGGTCTCCGGTTCGTCGAGCAAGAGGACCTTTGGTTTTAAGAGGCGAATCCGGGCCATGGTCAAGCGCTTCTTCATGCCGCTGGAATAGGCCGACACCGGCTTGCCCGGCGCCAGCCCTACCGCGCGCATCGCCGCCTCGATCTCACCATCAAGGACCGGCTTGCCCATGAGCTGCAAGCTGCTTTGCAGGTTTTCTTCACCGCTTAAATGGCGGTAAAAGGCCGGCGGGTTGGCGAGGTACAAAAGCTCACCCCGCTCGGCATCGATCCGGCGCGCGGGTTTTCCAAAAAGCCGCACCGTCCCCTTTTGCGGCCGGGTCAGCGTGGCCGCCACCCGCAAGAGCGTCGTCTTCCCCACCCCGTTGGGCCCGAGCAGGGCCACGACCTCGCCGGCGTCCACTGAAAGCGAAATATCCCTCAGGACCCACTCCCTGCCGTAGCGCTTCCAGACGTTCTCGAGCTCGATCAAGGTCATCCTCTCGTCAGTAGGCGAACTGGAGGCTCCAAATGGCCAGGCGCTCGCTGAGCCAGCTCCAGGTCCCGCTCACCATCAGGATCCCCACCACAATCATAAAGACGCCCGAGGCGTACTCCACGTACTTGGTGAGACGGGCGTTCTTTCGGATAAAGGCAACCGCGCGATCGGCAAAGAGCGCGATGGCCAAAAAGGGCACCGCCATCCCCGCGGTGTAGGCGACCATGTATTTGAGCCCCGCCGTCCCCCCTTCGTTGAAGACCATGGTCAGGATCACGCTCAGGACCGGCCCGATGCACGGAGTCCAGCCGAGTGCCAGCACGAACCCCAGCCCGAACGCCCCGAGCGGCCTCGAGGGATCCCCCTGGTAATTAGCGACGGCATGGCTGCCCATACCATGCAGGGAAAAGGGCATCTTCACCCCCAGCATGTACAGGCCAAAGACGATAAAGAGGGCGCCGCCCACCTGGACCAGCGGCCCTTTGTAGGCATAGAGCAACGAGCCGAGCAGCGTCGCCGGCAAACCGAAGACCAGCACGAAGACCACCGAAAACCCGAGAACGAAGAAGATGGCGTTCAAAAACGGCCGCCCCTTGTCGCCGGAGAGGTAGAGCAGGTAGGTGGGCACCAGGGGGAGAACGCAGGGGAGCAAGAACGAGGCCATGCCGCCTACGAAGGCCGCCAGAAGGGTGAGGTCGGAGGCGCTCATAAGGCGATTCTAAGCGGCCTTACCCCCTGCCGTTTTGAGGAAACGATTAGAAAAGGAGCCCCGGCGCTCGAGCACGCCGCAGACGCGTGTTTCAGTCGGCTTCTCCTAAAAAGGCGTAGATCTCGTCGAGCGCCTCGTAGAGCCGCTTCACAAAGACCTCTCCCCGATCCACCCAGGGGTGATGACCGGCCCCCTCAACAACCACCAGCTCGCCGCCGGTGAGGTCGGCCACCACCTCGGCCTGCTCGGGGTAGCTGGTGCCGTCTTCCCGGCCAACGATCACCCAGGGCCGAACCGGGTGCTCGAGCAGGTAGGGGCTGTAGTCGAAGGCCCAAAGCCCGTTGACCGAGAGCATGCGCATCATCGTCTCGTCGGCAATGAGCATCGCCCCGTCCTGAACCCACTCGTGTTCCATCCGGCCGTGCGAGGTCGGGAACATCAAGCGGTCGAAAACCTGCTTGCTGGGGACGGTCTCAAAAAGGCTTCTCGCCGCCTCGGCCGGGTCTTCAGGGGGATCCCCGGGCATGGCGGCACGCCAAAGCCTTGTCACCAGCCAGGGAAAGTGCACCCAAGGCCCGATCAAGACCAGCCCGGCGGTAAAGGCCGGGAAACGCCGGGCGTACTCCAGGGCCAGGAGCGCCCCGAACCCCTGGGCAATGGGGGTCCAGCGTTCGATGCAAAGCGCCTGGCGCAGGTGCTCCATGTCGTCGACCAGGGCGTCGATGGTAAAGAGGCGGGGATCCTCAGGGAGCCGGGGGCTGCGCCCAGAACCGCGCTGGTCAAAGTAGATGGTGCGGTAGTCACCGAGCTCCTCACCCAAGAAGGCGCGGAAGGCGTGGCTCGAACCGCCCGGACCCCCGTGGACGGTGACCAGGACCGGCGCGTCCTTTGGACCGACGTCTTCAACGTACAGCTCGGCTTCACCGACGCCTACGAGATGGATCTCCTCCCGCATCCTTCCTCCTCCAACAGGTAGACCCGGGCGCCCAAGGGACGCACTTTTTCCAAGAAATCCTCGTCAACGGCCACGACAAAAAGGGCATGCCCCTCGTCGCTCGAAAGGAGCTGATAGGGGTGCGGACAGGCCCTGGCCAGTTCGCGCAAGCGCTCCGCCTCGCCTTCCAACCACACGGCCTTCAAGGTTCGCTCCTGTCTCTGTACAGCTTAGCAGATAGCAAGATTTGCGTGGATTCCTCGAGGACGGTCAAACGCGCGTAGGCCTGGAACAGGTCTTCCCCCCGGGCAAACGCCCCGTGCCCGCGCAGGATCACCACCGGGGCCTGGCCGAGGCCCCGGGCCAGGGCCTCGGCTGCCTCCGGGCTTGCAGAGACCGACTCGGGCGCGAGCACCGGCACCTCGCCGAGGAGGGTGCGCCCCTCGAGATCCAGCGGCCGGATCGCGTCCAAAAAAAGCGAGAGCGCCACCGCGGTGCGGGGATGGGCGTGGACCAAAGCCCGGGCGTCGGTGTGGGTATAGACCGCGCGGTGCAGCATCAGCTCGATCGAGGCGCCCCGGTCGAGTTCGGCATCCGGCGTCATCGGCACCCAGATCAGGTCCTCGGCGCGCAAGCGGTTCTTACGCACACCGCTGCGAGTGATCCAAAGACCGTCGCCATCGCGCACGGAAAAATTGCCCGCCGTGGCGCTGATCAGCTGCTGGGCGAAAAGGTCGGCCCCGACCTCGGCAAAACTCTTAAGCAGCGCTGCATCCGGGTGCTTTCGATCCACGACCCCTCCCGGGGGTCCGGCCGCCGCCTGGGGCGGGGCCGGACGGTTCAGGCCTTAAAGGCTCGGACGGTCCTCGGGCCGGATGCCGGGCTCGATCGCGGCCTCCGTCTGCCGGCGCGCTTCCCGCAAACGGGCCAGCGTGCGGTTGTCGACGATCTGGGTAAAGCGCACGTGGTCGTTGCCGGTGCCAGCCGGGATCAGCTTGCCGAGGATCACGTTCTCCTTGAGGCCGATGAGCTCGTCGACCTTGCCCTGAATGCTGGCCTCGGTCAGCACGTGGGTGGTGTGTTGGAAGCTGGCGGCACTGAGCCAGGAGCGGGTGGAGAGCGCGCTCTTGGTCACGCCCATGAGCACGTGGCGCCACGAGGCCGGCATCTTGCCTTCGGCCACCAGCTGATCGTTGATCTTCTCGACGTCCCAGCGCTCGAGCACCTGACCCTCGAGCAGGCGCGAATCGCCGGGATCGGTAATCTCGACGTACTTCAGCATCTGGCGCACCACGATCTCGATGTGCTTGTCGTTGAGCTTCACGCCCTGGGAACGGTACACGCGCTGGATCTCGTTCACCAGGTAGCGCTGCACCGCCTCCGGCCCCTGGGCCTCGAGGAGCTGGTGGGGGTCGACGGCGCCGCGGGTCAGCGGGGTGCCGGCCTCGACGTACTGGCCGTGGCGGACCGCCAGGCGGGTGGACTTGTCCACCTTGTACTCTTTGCGGAAACCATCGCCCTCGACCACGATGACCAGCTTGTCCTCGCCTTCCTCGAGGCTCACCGTCCCGTCGATCTCGGAGATGACCGCCTTTTGCTTCGGCTTCCTGGCCTCAAACAGCTCGATCACCCGGGGGAGGCCCAGGGTGATGTCCACCCCGGCCACGCCGCCGGTGTGGAAGGTCCGCATGGTGAGCTGCGTACCGGGCTCACCGATCGACTCCGCCGCCACCACGCCCACCGACTCGCCGATCGAAACCGGGCGCACCATCGAGAGGTCCATGCCGTAACACTTCTGGCACACGCCGTAGTGCGTGCGGCAGGTGAGCGGCGAGTACACCGGGACCTCCTCGATCTCGCCCTTCTTGGCCGCGGCCACGATGCGGCGGACGTCGTCGTGGTAGAGCAGGTGCCCCTCCTCGAAGACCTTGCCGTCGGCTTCGAAGGTCCGGGCCACGGTGCGGCCGTAGAGAGCCTGCTCGATGTCGCCCACGTTGCGCAGCTTGGGCTCGCCGCTGACCTCGTCGCGGATGAAGAGGGGAATGTCGATGTAGTCGGTGGTCCCACAGTCCGCCTCGCGGACGATCACCTCGTGGGCCACGTCGACGAGTTTCCGGGTGAGGTAACCCGAGTCCGCGGTGCGCAGCGCGGTGTCGGCCCCGCCCTTCCGGGCGCCGTGGGTGGAGATGAAGTATTCCAAAACCGTGAGGCCTTCGCGGAAGTTCGCTCGAACCGGGACCTCGATGGCCTCACCCGAGGGCTTAGCCATCAACCCCCGCATCCCAGCCAGCTGGCGGATCTGGGTCGGGTTACCACGGGCGCCCGACTGGGCCATGATGTAGAGCGGGTTGAAGGGGTAATTTTCCTCGAAGTTCTTAAAGAGGGCCTCGGTCACCTTATCGACGGTCTCGGTCCACACGTCGATGATCTGCTTGCGCCGCTCATCAAAGGTCACAAACCCCTTCTTGTAGGCCCACTCGATGCGGTCCACCGCCTCGTCGGCACGGTCGAGGAGCGCCTGCTTCTCCTCGGGGATGATCGCGTCGTCGATGCCGATGGTGATCCCGGAGACGGTGGAGAAGTAAAACCCGACCTGCATCAGGGTATCGAGCAGCCGCGCGGTCTTCTCGATCCCGAGCTGGACGTAGGCGTTGTAGACAAGCTCCTTGAGTGAGTTCTTCTCCTGGGGACGATCGAAATCCATGAGCCCCTCGGGCAGCTCGCCCCCGGCCTCGGCCACCGCCTCCTTGACGATGCGGTAAAAGAGCGCCCGGCCCGGGCTGGTGCCGCGGAGCTTACCGTCGATGCGGATCTGCACCAGATCCTGGAGGTCGATGAGGCGCTGTTCAACCGCGAGCAAGGCCTCGTCGAGGTTGGCAAAGCGGTATTTCAGCTGCCCGACCGTGGTCTCCTCGCCGGCGACCTTGATCGGCGCGTTGAGGGCCACCTCGCCGCGCTCAAAGGCCTCGATGGCCGCCTGGCGGGTTTCGAACTCACGGCCCGCGCCCTTCTTTTCGCGCCGGATCTGGGTGATGTAGAAGAGTCCCAGGATGATGTCCCGGCTGGGCTTGGCCACCGGCTCCCCGGAGGCCGGCGAGAGCAGGTTGTGGGAGGAGAGCATCTGGATGCGGCTCTCCGACTGAGCGGCGAGCGAGAGCGGGACGTGCACCGCCATCTGGTCGCCGTCGAAGTCGGCGTTGAAGGCCTCGCACACCAGGGGGTGGAGCTGGATCGAGTTCCCCTCGACCAAGACCGGGTGGAAGGCCTGGATACCCAGCCGGTGCAGGGTAGGGGCACGGTTGAGGAGCACCACCTTGCCGTGGATGACCTCTTCAAGGGCGTCCCACACCTCGTCCTTGATGTCGCGGGAGCGCTCGAGCATGCGCCGGGCGGCCTTGATGTTGGCGGCGATGCCCTTTTCCTCCATGCGTTTCAGGAGGTAGGGCTTAAAGAGCTCGAGCGCCATCTGCTTGGGCAACCCGGCCTGGTGGAGCTTGAGCTGGGGCCCGACCACGATCACCGAGCGCCCCGAGTAATCGACGCGCTTGCCCAGCAGGTTTTGCCGGAACCGCCCCTGCTTCCCGGAAAGAATGTCGGTGAGCGAACGGAGGGCGCGGTCGGAACCTGGGTTGGTGACCGGGCTGCCCCGCCGGCCGTTGTCGAGCAGGGCGTCCACCGCCTCCTGCAGCATCCGCTTTTCGTTGCGGATGATCATCTCCGGCGCCCCCTGGGCGAGCAGCTTCTTGAGGCGGTTGTTGCGGTTGATCAAACGACGGTAGAGGTCGTTGAGGTCGCTGGTGGCAAAGCGCCCCCCGTCCACCTGCACCATGGGCCGGAGGTCAGGGGGCAGGACCGGGACCACCTCGAGGACCATCCACTCCGGCTTGTTGCCCGAGTCTTTGAAGGCGCGGATGACCTCGAGGCGCTTCCTGGCTTTGGCCCTTTTCGCCCGCGAGGGGCTTTTCATCTCGGCCTCGAGCTCGGCCTCCAAGGCGTCGAGGTCGAGCTCGGAAAGGAGCACCTTGATCGCCTCGGCGCCCATGCGGGCGTCGATGTCGTAGGACTCGATGACCCGGACCACCTGACGCACCAGGTCGACCTCGACCCGGCCGTAGATCTCGCTCTTCACCGCCCCGCCATCGGCCAGCGCGTCGCCCGGTTCAACCCGGTCGCCCGTGGTCACGAGGACGTCGTCCTCAAAGGGGTAGACCCGGGCCTTCATGACCACGATCGAGGCCGGCTGCCGGAGGTGGACGATGCCCTCGGCTTCGGCGTGGATCTCCTCTTCGGGGTCGATGGCGCCGACGATCTTCTCGCCCTTTTCGACCCGGGCGCCCTCGGAGACCATCACGTGCATGTGGGGGTCGACGTCGTAAGCCACCTCGCGGCGCCACTCCACGGTCATCGAGAGGTAGACCGCCTCGCCCTCTTCGTCGGCCTCGAGCTCTTTGACCTCGACCCGGCGCGGCAGCCTCAGCTCGCCCTCGACCCGGGCCAGGGTCTGGCCCGCCTCGACGAGCTCGCCCTCGCCGACCTCCAAGGTGGCCCCCTCGGGGATCAGGTAGACCGCGGCCACCTCGTCGGACTCGGGGTCCTTGATCCGGACCAGGGCGCCGCCCTCGAGGTCGACCACCTCGACCACGCCGCCTTCCTCGGCCTTCACTTCCAGCTGGCCATCGAGCTCGGCCAGGACCTCACCGCCCCGGTAGGCCTCAGCCTCGACCCAGCTCTCTTTGGGCAAGACCAGGTGCGCGCGGTCGCGCTCGAGGTACTCGACCACCACCTGGCGGGGGAAGCGGTAAAAGGCCACGCCGTCGATGCGCGATTTGACCCCGGGCGCGAGCTCCTGCCCCTTGGTGACGTAGGCGCCGTCCTTGATCAAGGCATCGCTGCCTTTGGGCAGAGCGTACGTCTCCTGGCGCCCGAACTTGAGCTCGCGGTATTCCTCGTCGGAAAGGAGCTGGCCGCGTTTCACAGGCTCACCGTCGAGCATCGCCCC
>WIAM01000060.1 GCA_015519965.1 Thermaceae bacterium | reverse complement strand
GGGCCCATCCGGAAGCGCCGGATGGCTTTAGACACATCCCAGGGGATGGGTCCACATGGGGGATTAGCCCGAGTTTCCCCGGGTTGTCCCCCACTTCCGGGCAGGTCACCCACGTGTTACTCACCCGTTCGCCGCTAGGGATGGGAGAAACCGAAGTTTCGGCCATCCCTCGCACGACTTGCATGTCTTAGGCACGCTGCCAGCGTTCACCCTGAGCCAGGATCAAACTCTCCAGATCAGAGGAACTTCCCTCGCGATGAGGGTTTGTGTTCGAGTTGAGGCTTTTGCCTGCTTTCCCGCTTTTCAAGGATCGCGCGGACTGCTGCCCGCAGCAACGGTTAGGTTAGCACCGGCGGTGGGGCTTGTCAACACGGTGAGATAAGAAGGGCCGGCTTTTCGGCGGCTACCTGGTTTTGAGCGCCGCTTCGCTTCCGCAGAGAACGCGCTTTCGGACCGCTTGCCGTTCAACGATCGGGCTGATTTTCAGGGATTGCACGCGTGTTGCCCGCGGGGTGGCTTGGGTCGGGGTGACGGTTGCCCGTGTCGCTGAACGGCGCGGGGTAATCGCGCTGTCGGTGCTGCATCCGGATCCGACCCTGCCCAGGCCGTCAAGGCGCATGACCCAGAGGTCCTCGGCCTCACCCCGGTCTTTGGCCCAGGCCACGCCGGCCACGACGAAGCCACCGTCAGCCAGGGGTGACAGGGCGTTGGGCCAGTCCCGGCCGTATTCATACCGGCGCTGCCAGAGCGGCCGGCCGTTGGCGTCGAGTCGCAAGAGGACCCAGTCCCAGTCCCGGTCACCTTCCTCGACGTAACCGCCGACCAGGGCCCCGCCATCTGGCGTTGCGGTCACGCTCAGCGCTTCGTCCCACATGCCGGGGATGCCGTAAGTGTATTCCCAAATGATTTCGCCGTTGCCGTCGATCTTGACGACCCAAATATCGCCGTCGCCCTCGTCATTGAACGAAGATGAAACCCCCGGCAGCAGGTAACCGCCGTCTGAGGTTTCGGCAAATGACCAGAGCGAGTCCTCGCCTTGGCCGCCGTAAGCGCGTTGCCACAGGACCGACCCTTGGGGGTCGAGTTTGATCACCCACACGTCGCTCTCGCCGACGCCGAAGGAGTAAGTTTCGCTGGCGACGACGTAGTTGCCCTGGGTGTCCTCGAGGACCCGCACCACGAGCTCGCCATAGCTTCCTCCGTCGCCATCGTCTTTGGGGCCGCCGAGCGTTTTTTGCCACACGATCGAACCCTGACCGTCCAGCTTGAAGACCCAAAGGTCGCTCTCGCCGGCGCCGAAGGAAGTGGTTCCCGCGGCGACGACGAACCCGCCGTCGCGCGTTGGGGTGATGGCCCATGCCTGATCGACACCGGGACCGCCGTAGGCCTTGGCCCAAACGACGTCGCCTTCTGCGTCAAGGCGCATGACCCAGACATCGGCCTGACCCTGGCCGAAGGATTCGGTCCAGCCGGCAACGATGAAGCCGCCCCGGGGAAGGGTTTTGATGTCGATGGCGTATTCGTTCCCCGGACCGCCGTAGGTCTTTGCCCACACCGGTTTTCCCGACGGGCTGAGCTCGATAATCCAGGCGTCACCGTTTTCGTCCCGGAACGAATCGGTGGAGCCGGCAATGACGACGTTACCGGCCCGGGTTATGGCGAGGCCCTCCATCTCCTCGCCGCCATCGCCGCCGTAGAGGGCGCTCCAGGTCTCCTGGCCGAGGGCCGGAAGCGCGCTTATGAGGATTGCCAGCGCGGCTTGGATGATCCGGGGTGCCAGTCTTTTCATGGTGGCCTCCTCGCGCCCAAGGGGGGAAGCGGGCGCTCGTCTTATGGGGCATCGCCTGGCAGGGCGCGGATGCCTTATTATGACACCCCGCCCGCAAGGCGCCTTGAAGCTTTGCCGGGGAGTGGATATAGTGGGTATTTGCTGGGGGCACTGGCCCCAGGAGGTCATGGCATGTTTGCGATCATCGAGACCGGAGGCAAGCAATACCGCGTGGAGGAGGGGCAGCGCCTCCGCGTGGAGAAACTGAACTACGAGGTCGGGGCTGAAGTCGAATTCACCCCGCTGTTGGTGGCCGGCGACGACGTGAAGGTGGGCTTTCCCAAGGTGGAAGACGCCAAGGTGATCGCCGAGGTGGTCGCGCACGGCAAGGCCAAAAAGATCTTGGTTGAAAAGTTCAAGGCCAAGATCAACTACCACCGCAAGAAGGGTCACCGGCAGCCGTACACCGAGCTGGTTGTGAAGGAGATCCGGGGGTAAGCCATGGCACACAAAAAAGGTCTGGGTTCGACCAAAAACGGCCGCGATTCGATTTCCAAGCGGCTCGGCGTCAAGCGTTTCGACGGTCAGGTGGTGCGCGCCGGCAACATCTTGGTGCGTCAGCGGGGCACCAAGTTCAAGCCCGGCAAGAACGTGGGCATGGGCCGCGATTTCACCCTTTTCGCCCTGGTCGACGGGGTCGTTGAGTTTCGCAACAAGGGGCGGCTTGGGCGCTACGTGAACGTCAAGCCGCTGTCTTGACGGGGGCGGGGCCGCTCCGGCGCCTGGAATGTTTCGCGACAAGATAGAAATTGAGGTCATCGCCGGTCGCGGTGGCGACGGGGCGGTGAGCTTTTTTCGGGAAAAGTACATCCCCAAGGGTGGGCCGGACGGCGGTGATGGCGGTCGGGGGGGCGATGTTTACCTGCGCGCGAGCGACCAGGTTGGCTCCCTGGCCAAGATTTCCCGCCGCCGCTATAAGGCGCCTTCCGGCGGCCACGGCGAGGGTGGGGGACGTGCCGGGCGCGCTGGAGAAGACCTCTGGATCGAGGTTCCCCTCGGCACCCGAGTCTACGATGCCGAGACCGGCGAGATCATCGCCGATCTCGTGGAGGCGGGCCAGTCGGTCCGGGTGGCCCGGGGCGGTGAGGGCGGCCGGGGTAACGCCGCCTTCGCCACGCCGACCCGTCAGTCGCCGCGTTTCGCCGAGGCGGGTCTGCCCGGCGAACGGCGGCGGCTCGTTCTAGAGCTCTTGTCCCTCGCCGACGTCGGGCTCGTCGGCTACCCCAATGCGGGCAAGTCGAGCCTGCTGGCGGCGATGACCCGCGCCCAGCCCAAGGTCGCCGACTACCCCTTCACCACCTTGGTGCCGAACCTCGGGGTTTTGCTCAGTGAGGACGGCCTCCGTCGTCTCACGATGGCCGACATTCCCGGGATCATCGAGGGCGCCCACGAGGGTCGGGGGCTCGGGCTCGATTTTTTGCGCCATATCGCACGAACCCGCTTGCTCCTTTATACCCTCGATGCCACCGAGGCCCCGGCCGAGGTGCTTGAAACACTGCAACGCGAGGTCGAAGCCTACGATCCGGACCTCCGGCGGCGGCCGGCGCTCGTGGCCCTGAACAAGGTGGACCTCCTCGAGGCCCCCGAGGTCGATCGCCTGGTTGACGACCTGGCGCGGTTTGGGTTGCCGGTGCTGCCCATTTCCGCAAAAACCGGTGCCGGCCTCGACGAGCTCAGCGAGACGCTCTTCGCGCTGCTCGAAAAGGCGCCGAAGATCCGACCGGTGACGCCCAAGCGGCGAGAGAGGGTTCAGGCGGGGCTTCGGGTCAGGCAGGTCGAGACGGGGGTGTTTGAGGTCGAATCCCCCGAGATCGAGCAGGCGGTGTCCCGGATTCGGGGCGACCTGCTCGAGGCCATGGAATACTTGCAAACCCGATTCAAGCGCCTGGGCCTGGAGGCGGCGCTCAAGCGCGCCGGGGTGCGGGCCGGAGACACGGTGCGGGTGGCGGGGCTGGAATTCGAATACGTTCCCGATCTCTAGGTGGTACCCTCTAAAACGTGCGCGTCGGGCTCTTTGGTGGCAGCTTCGATCCCATCCATGTCGGTCACTTACTCGCGGCCAGCGAATCGGCTGACCGCCTGGCGCTCGACCGGGTCGAGTTCGTGACCGCGGCCCGTCCGCCCCATAAGCGACCCGTTGCCCCCGCCGAATGCCGGCACGAGATGGTGGTCCTGGCCACCGTGTCCGATCCGCGTTTTTTCGCCAGCCGCCTCGAACTCGATTACGCGGGGCCCAGCTTCACCGTCGACACCCTTCGCCGGGCGAAAAAACGATGGCCGGAGGCCGAGCTTTTCTTCATCACCGGCGCCGACGCCTACCGAGACGTGGCCACCTGGAAGGAGCCCGAGGCGCTGTTTTCCCTGGCAACGATGGTCGCCGTGTCCCGACCCGGCTACGACCTGACGCGGCTCGACCCGTTTTTTCGTCGGCGGGTGGTGCTGCTTGAAATCCCGGGGTATGAGGTTTCCTCGACCGAAGTCCGCCGCCGCATCGCCGCGGGGCATTCTATACGCTACCTGGTGCCACGTGAGGTGGAGGTCTACATTGAAAAACACAGGCTCTACCGAGTACGCGACCAGGCTTGAGGCGCTTTTGTCTCCCGAGCGCCGCGCCCACTCGGAACGGGTTGCCGAACTGGCCCGGGAGATCGCTCGAAAAAACGGGCTCGACGGTGAACGGGCCTATCTGGCCGGCCTGCTCCACGACGTCGCCAAAGAGCTCCCAGAGGCCGAGCTTTTTCGCCTGGCCCCGCCCGAGAACGAGGCCGAGCGGAGCCATCCGCTGGTGCTGCACGGGCGGGCCGGCCGCCGGCTGGTCGAGGGGTGGGGCCTGCGGGACCCCGAGATTCTGGAGGCGATCGAGGGGCACGTCTACGGGGTGTTCCCGGGGCATGGTCTCGGCATGGCGGTCTACGTGGCCGATGCCGCCGAGCCCGAGCGCGGTTTCAACGACGACCTCCGGGCGCTGGCGCTTGCGGGGCGCCTGCAAAAGGCCTACCGCCTGGCGGTCGAGCGCAAGGTGGCGTACCTGAAACGGCGGGGCATACCGGTGCACCCGCGAACCCTGGAGGTGATGCGCGAGCTTGAAGCCTTGGCCTAAAATCCTCGCCGGGCTGGCCCTGGCCATCCTGGCGGTGATCGTCGGGCGCTGGCCCGAGCCCCAGCAGCAGGTCCCTGGGCCGAGCGGTAAGCCGCTTCCCGAGCTCAACGTGGTGATCGCAGCTCGGGATATCGACTATTGCGGCCCGGCGACGCCGTGCGGCCCGGGCCGGCGAACCGACACCATTTTGTTCGTTCGCCTCGTGGGCTCGAGGGCTTGGGTGATCGCGGTTCCCCGGGACACGATGGTGCGCGTCGAGGGTTACCAGGGCAAGGTGAACGCCGCTTTCGGCTTCCTGGGGCCGGACGGGCTTGAGCGCGCGGTCTCCGAACTGGTCGGGTTTCGAGTCGACCGTCACATGATCTTTACCCTGGATTTGGTGGCCCGGGTGGTGGACATGGTGGGCGGCATTGACGTCACCCTGCCCGCGCCTATGGACTACGACGACAACGCGGCCAACCTGCACATCCATTTTCCCAAGGGCCGGGTTCACCTGAACGGGGCGGACGCGGTCAAGTACATGCGCTTTCGGGGGTGGGAGGGCAGCGACCTGGGCCGTCTCGACCGGATCAAGGAGGTCATGCTCAAGGTGCTGAAGAAGGTGGCGAGCCCCGAGTACTGGCCCAGGCTGCCCCAGATGGCCGGTGCGGTCTGGAATGATCTGGAGACCGACCTTTCGCTTGGCCAGGCGCTGGTGTTTCTCCCGTATCTCAGGTCACTCGAGCTCAAGACCGCGACGCTCCCGGTGATTGAAGACGGGCCATACCTCGAGGTCGACACCCTGCGCCGGGCCAGGTTCCAGCGTGCGCTTTTTGGCTTGGGACAGGGTGAGGTCGTGGCCCTGCCCAAGGCCAGGGTGATGGTGCTCGACGGCAGTGGCGCCGACCTCGGCCCCCGCTTCGTCGAGGGGTTGCGCCGGCTGGGTTTACCACCTCCCGAGCTGCGCCGGATCGGGGTGCGGGAAGTGAGCCAGGTGGAGGTCGCGGGGGCCCTCGAGGCCGGCGCGGTCTACGCCGAGGCCACGCATCTCCCGCTCGTGACCCGCTTCCGCTTGCACGTTCCGGCCGACGTCGTCATCGTGTTGGGGCGCGACCTGGTACAATAGGGCTGCATGACGAAACCACCCGAGTTGGATCTCCTGATCCGCGAAGCCTACCGCGCACTCGATGAGAAGAAGGCGGAAGACATCGTTGCCCTGGACCTGAGGCGGGTTTCCGACAGTCTGGATTTTTTCCTCATCGCTACCGGAACCAGCACGCCGCACCTCGAGGCCCTCGAGCGAGCGGTGCGCGAGCGTCTCGCTGAGATCGGCATCCGGCCCTACGGGGTCGAAGGGCCGTCTTCGCGCTGGGTGCTCCTCAATTACGGCGCGCTTTTGGTGCACATCATGAGCCCGGAGGCGCGCGAGTTCTACGACCTCGAGGGCCTCTGGGCCGACGCCGATCGCGTGGTGCTCGAGCCCACGGCCTAGGGCCATGAAGGGTCGCTGGGCCGAGGACCTGGCGCTTAGCCATCTCGAAAAACGGGGCTACCGGTTGGTGGCCCGGAACCGGCGCACGCCCTTTGGCGAGATCGACCTGTGGATGAAGCAAGGGCGCGTCCACGTGTTCGTCGAGGTCAAGCAACGCCGCGGCCCCCGCTATGGCCATCCCGCCGAGGCCATCACCCAGACCAAACGTCACCGCATGCGCCGAAGCGCCCTTTTTCTCCTCGGGCGCGACGACCTTCCGGTCCGCTTCGAGGCGGTGCTCGTCTACGGAACCCCAAAGGCGTACCGCATCGAGGTGCTTCCCATCGACGAGTTCTGAGGCAGGGAGCCGGCCGCGCCACAACCGGCGGGTAAACTGACCTCGATGAACGCCTTTGACCTCCTGGGCATGCTGCTCACCGCAGCGGCCCTTTTGGCCTATGCGAACCGTCGCTGGATGGGTCTGCCGACCCCGGTCGGGGTGATGCTCGGGGCGGTGCTTTTGTCGCTGGCGTTGCTCTTTGCCGCGCCAGAAACCCAGGGCTTCGCCACGAGCGTGGTGCGGGGCATCGATTTCAACGCGCTCTTGATGCAGGGGATGCTCGCCTTTTTGCTTTTTGCCGGCGCGCTCTTTGTCAACCTCGAGGACCTGGTGCGCCAGGCGCTCGCGGTCTCAACCCTGGCCGTGTTCGGCGTGGCGGCATCGACCCTCATCGTGGGGCTTGGGGTGTGGGGGCTTGCCCGCTGGCTCGGCGTTGACCTCCCCCTGATCTACGCGCTGCTCTTTGGCGCTCTGATCTCGCCCACCGATCCGGTGGCCGTGTTGGGGATTTTGAGGGGCGCCAGGGTGCCAAGGGAGCTGGAGACGCTGGTGGTGGGCGAATCCCTCTTCAACGACGGGGTGGGGGTCGTGGTCTACGTGGCCCTGCTGGGGTTTTTGGGACTTGGGGAACATGCCGAGGTCACCGCGGCCTCGATCGGCGGACTGTTCGTGCGAGAGGCGCTCGGCGGGCTCGGTCTCGGCCTGGCCCTGGGCGGGGCAGGGTTTTTGCTCATGCGCCGAATCGACGATTACGTGGTCGAGATCTTGCTGACCCTGGCGCTGGTGGCGGGCGGCTATGCGCTGGCCGGTCGGCTTGAGGTCTCCGGTCCGCTGGCGATGGTGACCTCCGGCCTCTTCATCGGCAACCGGGGGCGGCTTTTGGCCATGAGTCGGAAAACCCGGGAGAACCTGAGCGTGTTCTGGGAGGTGCTCGACCAGATCTTGAATGCAGTGCTCTTCGTCCTGATTGGTTTGGAGATGCTGGTGGTGCCCTTCACGGTGGGCGGGGTTTTCCTGGCGTTTTTGGGCGTGGCGGTGGTGCTTTTGGCCCGCTTTTTGAGCGCGGGGCTCCCCATCGCCGCGCTGCGGATGTTCCGCCGCTTTCCGCCCTACACGATCCGTCTTCTGACCTGGGGGGGCCTCCGCGGCGGCATCTCGATTGCGCTGGCGCTGGGGCTCCCCGAAGGGCCGGAGCGGAACCTGATCCTGACCCTGACCTACGGCACGGTGCTCTTTTCGGTGCTGGTGCAGGGGTTGAGCGTTTCCTGGCTGGCAAAGCGGGCCAGCGCCTAGGCGGTATGCTGGGGCGTGTTTGCGAACCTTGGCGCTTACCTCAGGGCTTTGGAGGGCCGCGGCGAACTGGTGCGGGTGAAGGCCCCGGTGTCGGCCGAGCTCGAGATCACCGAGATCGCCGATCGCGTCGTGAAGGCCGGAGGGCCGGCGCTCCTGTTTGAGAACGTTACCGGAAAGCGCTTCCCGCTCGCCATCAACCTCTTTGGAACCCCCGAGCGGACCGCCTTCGCCCTGGGGGTGGACCGGCTTGAGGCCCTGGCCGAGCGGGTGGAGAAGCTGCTGGCCCTGGCGCCCGAGCCGGGGCTGCGCGGGGTGCTCGGCTTGCTGCCCAAACTCGGCGAGTTGAAGGGGTTTTTCCCCAAACGGGTGGCGCGGGCCCCGGTGCAGGAGGTCGTTCACACCGGGGACGCGGTGGATCTCCGCGCCCTGCCTGTTCAAACGTGCTGGCCCGCAGACGGCGGACCGTTCATCACCCTGCCGCAGGTGATCACCAAGGACCCTGAGACCGGCGAGCTGAACGTCGGGATGTACCGGATGCAGCTTTTGGATGCGAAGAGTACCGCCATGCACTGGCAGCTCCATAAGACTGGGCGCAAGCACTTCGAAAAGGCAAAGGCGCTCGGGCGTCGCCTGGAGGTCGCGGTGGCGCTCGGGGGCGATCCCATTCTGACCTACGCCGCCACCGCGCCCTTGCCCGAGCTCCCCGGGGTTTTTGAGTACAACCTGGCGGGGTTTCTCCGGGGCCGGCCGGTGGCCCTCACCAAGGGGGTCACGGTCGATCTGCCGGTGCCGGCGGAGGCCGAGTTCGTCCTCGAGGGCTACGTCGACCCTGCGGAGGCGCCGGTGGTCGAGGGGCCCTTTGGCGACCACACCGGGTTTTACACCCAAGAGGAGCGTTACCCCCGCTTCCACGTCACCGCCATCACCCACCGCCGGAGCGCGATCTACCCCAGCACCATCGTCGGCCGCCCGCCGATGGAGGACGCCTGGCTCATCGAGGCCTCCGAGCGGCTCTTCTTGCCGGCGGCCAAGGTGCTCCTGCCTGAGCTCCTTGACTACCACATGCCCCCGGCCGGCGTGGCCCACAACTGGGTAAACGTGAGCATACATAAGCGCTACCCGGGTCAGGCCTACAAGGTGGCCCTGGGCCTTTTGGGAATGGGGCAGATGATGTTCGCCAAGATGATCGTGGTTTTGGACGGGGACACCTCGCCAAAACCCGGTTTTCCCGCCCTGCTCAAGGCCCTGGAGCGGATGCTTCCCGGGCGCGATACCCTCGCGCTCCGCGGGCCCATCGACGTGCTCGACCACGCCAGCCGGGCCCTGGGCTTTGGTGGCAAGCTGATCATCGACGGCACGCGCAAGCTGGACGCCGAGGGGGGCGACCCCCCGCCCCTGGAAACTCCGGAAGGCTTTTCGCACCCAGAAGTCCGGCGGCAGCACGCCTGGCCGGGGTTTTTGGGCATGACGGTGCGGAAGGAGAAACCGGGGCAGATCCGTGCGCTCGCCGAGGCCGTCGTGGCCTCCGAGGGCGCGAGGGGCTTGCGGCTCCTCGCCATCACCGACGATATCGTCGATCCCGCCGATCCGGACCAGCTGCTCTGGCTCGTTCTCAACAACCTCGACCCCGAGCGCGACGCCTGGGTGGAAACGGGGCCTTATGGGCCGGCGCTGGTGCTCGATGGCACGCGGAAGTTTCCAGAGGAAGGACACACGCGGCCGTGGCCGGAGGTAATCGAGATGGATCCCGAGATCAAGGCCCGGGTGACGGCGCGCTGGGAAGAATTCGGGCTCGGTGGCCTTGACTTTGAGCGACGTCACCCCGCAAGCTAGGGGGGTAAGGGAGGTGAGCTGAAGATGGCCCATGTGATCGCGGAACCTTGCATCGGGGTGAAGGATCGCGCTTGCGTCGAGGTCTGCCCGGTGGAGTGCATTCACCCGACAGAGGAAGAAGACAACGGCGAGTTCATGCTCTTCATTCAGCCCGAAGAGTGCATTGACTGTGGCGCCTGCGTCCCCGCCTGCCCGGTAAGCGCCATCTATCCCGAGGAAGACCTTCCCGAGGAGTGGCAGCAGTTTACCGAGGCCAACAAGGATTACTTCGAAATGGATTGGGACGCCTTCGTGCAGAAGTGGGGGCACCTGGCGGAGAAGGCCTGAAGGCCATTCCCGCTCGTTTTGCCGCGCTGGGTCGCGCCCGGTGCGGCTTTTGTTTGGTGGTATGATTCGGCCATGCAAAAAGTGCGGGTCGCCTGGGGTGAGGATGCGAGGCTGGCTGGGGCGTTGACGCTGCCCCCGCTTCCCGAGGCACGCTTTGGGCGCTACCTGGCGTTCGCCGGCATCGACGACGAGGCCAGGCGCGTCATGCACCTTGACTCGGAGGCGCTTCTCTCGCGGGGGGCTGAGTGGGTGCGCTCGGCCTACGAGGCGCTCAGCCGCTTTCCCGAAACCGCCCGCGCCTTGGGGTGGGAGGGGCGGATTCCGGAAGACGAGCTGCGCATCCGCCGCACCTTTTTCTCCGCCTGGCTGGGTCGGACCATCGGCGTCGACACCGGTGCCGAGTTCGCCGAGTATCTCCATCACGCGGGGCGGGTCCACGCCGGCTATGGACCGGAGAGAAAATTCGTTCCCCCGGAGTGGGTGGCGCTCGCCTTCGCGTATGTGCTGCGGGCCTTTTCCCAGGTGGTGCCTTCGGAACGGCTCGGGCTTTGGGCCGGTTACCTGACCGCCCAGGAAGAGGTGATGCGGGGCGGGTTCGACGCCGCCGTTGAGCTCACCCGGGGAGGGATCGGGGTGCGGGTCGAGGCGCTGGGACTCGCCCGTCCGGCCTTGCCCGAGGCCCTCGAGGTCCGCCTGGTCCACGGCCACCTCCGGGAACTCGTGGAAAAGGTCTTCGCCTTTGCCCCCGCGCTCGTTCCCCTGGCCCTGGAGGCCGTGCCATCGGTGGACGAGGTCGGGCTTTGGATGGAGGCGTCGGTGGGGTGGCGCTTTCGCCCCCGCTGGACGCTCCTGGTCAACGGGCGCGACGTTCGCTACCTGGACGGGCTTTCGACCCGGCTTGCCGCCGGCGATCTGGTGACGATTTTGCCCCCGGGTCGTTAAGTCCCCCGCCGTGGCGAAAGCCACGGCGGGGCTCCAAAAACGCCTACGGCTTTGTTGAAAAGCTCGTGGGCGCTCACTTCGCCCGCGACGCGGGATGCTCGCCTCTCCTTGTGCTCAGCAGTGTTATGGATATCATAGGGATCGTATGCGTGCGGTCGTCGTAGGCACCCGGGGCAGCCAGCTGGCGCTTTCGCAGACGCGTCAGGTCGTCGAGCGATTAAAAGAGCTTTGGCCGGAAACCGAGTTCAAAATTCGCACCGTGACCACGTCGGGCGACCGGGGTGCCGACCCGATGGAGCGGGGCATCTTCGTTAAGGAGCTCGAGGACGCCCTCTTCCGCGGCGAGGTGGATATCGCCGTCCATTCGCTCAAGGATTTGCCCACCAAACAACCCGACGGGCTCAAGGTGGTCTCCATCCCCCGGCGGGTGGACCCCAGGGACGCGTTCGTTGGCCGCAACGGGATTCGCCGGCTTACGGACCTGCCCAAGGGCGCGGTGGTGGGCACCAGCTCGGTGCGCCGCCGGGCGCAGCTTCTGGCCTACCGGCCGGACCTCGAGGTGAGACCCCTTCGTGGAAATGTGGATACGCGCCTCGACAAACTCGGCAGCGGTGAGTACCATGCCATCGTGATCGCCGCGGCGGGGCTTTTGCGCCTCGACCTCAGAAACCGGATCGATGAGTTCATCGATCCCGAAATCCTGCTGCCGGCGCCGGGCCAGGGGGCGCTGGCGCTGGAAGTGCGCGTGGGCGACGACCTGGCCGAGGAGCTGGCGTACTCGCTGAATCACCGGGAGACCCGGGCCCGGGTCACCGCCGAGCGGGCGTTCCTCGCCGCGCTGGGCGCCGGTTGCCTGGCCCCGGTCGGGGCGCTTGCTTACGTCGACGACGATATTCTCCGCCTCGAGGGCCTGGTGGCCCGCCCCGACGGTTTGGAGGTCATCCGGGGCGAGATCGAGGGGGAAATCGACGAGGCCAAGGAACTCGGAGAAGAGCTCGCCGCCGACATCTTGGAGCAAGGCGGCGATGAGATCTTGCGAGGGGGGGGCTGATGCCAATGAAGAGACTGACGCGCCAGCGTCGAGCGGTGCTCGAGGTCTTGCGGGGAACCAAAAGCCATCCGGATGCCGCTTGGGTGTACCAGGAAGTGCGCAAGCGGATCCCTTCGATCAGCCTGGGGACCGTTTACCGAACCCTCGATGCCCTGGTGAAAGAGGGGCTGGTGATGCCCTTGCACCACGGTGGCGGTGCGACGCGCTACGACGCCAACACCATGCCCCACCCCCATCTCTACTGCCGGCGTTGCGGGGCCGTGGTCGACCTCGACCTCGAACCGCCGGACATCCTCAAAGAGGCGAGCGAGCGCCACCCCGAGCTCAAGTTCGAAACCTTCCAGCTGGAGTTCGAAGGCCTCTGCGCCGAATGCGCTGGGGCGCTCGCGTCGTAGGTGGCACACGAGGCGCTCTTTTCGTGGCTCTTTTCCCGGCGGCGCATGGGCGTCCGCCCGGGGATCGAGCGTGTTCGTGACCTCCTCGAGCGGCTGGGGCATCCCGAGGCCGCCTTTCGCGCGGTCCTCGTCGCCGGGACCAACGGCAAGGGCAGCACCACCCGGGCGCTTTCGGCCATGCTCGCGGCCGCCGGCGTCCGCAGCGGTCGGTTCCTCAGCCCTCACCTCGAGCGTTTTGAGGAGCGGATCGCGGTGGACGGGCGCGAAATCGAGCCCGAGGCCCTTTTCGATCTGCTCCGGGTCATCCGGCCCCACGCCGAGGCCACCGGGGCGACGTTTTTTGAGATCGCCACCGCCCTGGCCTTTCTCTACTTTGCCGAGCAGGAGGTGGAGCTCGCGGTGCTCGAGGTCGGGCTCGGGGGACGGCTCGATGCCACCAACGTCAAGGACCCGATTTTGAGCCTGGTGACCGCGCTGGGACACGACCACACCCAGTTCCTGGGGGCCACGCTGACCGAGATCGCGGGCGAGAAAGCGGGTATCTTCCGTCCCGGGGTTCCGGCGCTGACTTCGGCGGTGGGCGAGGGGCTCGTGGGCTTAAAGCAGGCTGCCCGGAAAATCGGGGCGCCGCTTTTGCCGGTGAGGCCGGAGTTTGTGGTGGCGCGATCGGGCGGGATTCGCTTCGCCGTGGAGGGAAAGGTCTACGACGCACCGCTCCTCGGCCGCCACCAGGGCGAGAATCTGGCCCTCGCCGTTTTTGCCGCCCGTCAGCTCGGCGTTGATGAGGCCGCGATTCGCCAGGCGCTCTCGCGGCTTTCGCACCCGGGTCGGCTGGAGTGGCATCCGCCGTATCTCCTCGACGGCGCCCATAACGTCCTCGGGGCGAAGGTTTTGGCCCGGGCGATTTCGGACCATTTCCCGGACCCTCCGAGGGCGCTGGTCTTCGCCGCCAGCCGGGATAAGGACCACGCCGGGATGGCCGGGGCGCTCCGCGGGGTCTTCGATGCGGTCGTCCTGACCCGCTACCCCGGCGAGCGGAGCGCGGACCCCAAGACGTTGTTGCCCCACTTCCCGGGCGCGCGTGTGGTGGAGGACCCCCTGCTGGCTTTGCGCGAGGCCCGCGCGCGGGTTCCTGAGGGGTTGGTGGTGGTCGCGGGCAGCCTCTTCCTCATCGGTGCGGTGCGCCGGTCCGTGCTCGGCGAGAAGGCGCCCGCTTAAGGGAATGATCCGGACGGCAGGTAGAGGCGAACGCCGTTTTTTTCGACCCCGGCCAGAAGCTCGGCGGCGGTTTTGCCCAGGCGCGGGTGCCGGGCGTTTGGCGCGATCTCGGCCAGCGGGACCAGCACGAATGCCCGCTGGTGCATCCGCGGGTGGGGCAGGGTGAGCCCCGGGCGCTCGAGGATGAGATCCTCATAGAGCAAGAGGTCGAGGTCGAGGGTCCGGGGGCCGTAGCGCACCGTGCGCCGCCGGCCATGCTCGGCCTCGATGGCCAAAAGGGCTTGCATGAGGGCCTCGGGGGGGAGGCCGGTGTCGGCCTCGAGCACCGCGTTCAGGTAGGGGCCCTGCTCGAGGGGGCCGACCGGGGCCGTTTCGTAGATCCGGGAGAGCCGGACGATGCGCGTGGCCTCGAGGGAAGCGAGGGTGACGACGGCGGAGAGGAGGTATGCCGCCCGATCGCCGAGGTTCGAGCCTAGGGCGATGAAGGCCCGCGCCATTTTTCCACCTCGGCGTACACGTCGCGGAAGACGCCGGGAATGGGGGCGTGGGGTTTATGTACCCGGACCCGGACGTGGCGAACTTTGTCGAAGGCGTCCAAAAGCCCCCTCGCCAGGTGCTCGGCCAGAGCCTCGATGAGGTAAAAGCGACGGTGTTCGACCACCTGGGCCACCTGACGGTAGACCTCGCCGTAGTCCACGGTGGCCGCGAGGTCGTCGCCCTGCCCTTCGAAGTCCACCTCCATTTCCACGTCGACCACGAAGCGGGCCCCAAGACGGCCCTCTTCGGGCCGGGCGCCGTGACGGCCGTAGAACTCTAGGCCTTTGAGGACGATGCGACCCACGTCTCTCCTTCGATGGCCCAGAAGACGTCGAGGGCTTCCCGGTGCGCCCTCACGTCGTGGACCCTGAGGATTCTGGCCCCGCGCCTGGCTGCCGCGAGGTGGGCGGCCACGCTGCCGAACACCCGCTCAGCTGGGGCTTCGACCCCGGTGAGCTCGCCAATGGTCCGTTTGCGACTGGCGCCGACCAGTACGGGGAAGCCCAGCGAGGCGATGCGGTCGAGGTGCCTGAGGAGCAGGAGGTTGTGGTGGCGTTTTTTACCGAAGCCGATCCCGGGATCGAGCACCACCTGGGGCACACCGGCGCGAAGCGCCTGGCGGGCCCGGCTCAGCAGGAAGGCCCGCACCTCGGCGACCACGTCCAGGTAGCGCGCGTGGTCCATCATCGTCCGAGGGTCAGGTACGGGCATGTGCATGATCACCACCGGGACCTGGTAGCGCACGGCGAGCGCCGTCATTTCGGGGTGGGCGAGGCCGGTGACGTCGTTGATGAGGTGCGCGCCGAGGGCCAGGGCCTCGGCGGCGACCTCGGGCTTTCGGGTATCGATGCTCACCGGGACCCCGAGCTCGAGGATGGCCTCGATCACTGGGAGCACCCGGCGTTTTTCCTCTTCCACCGGGACCGGCTCGGCCCCGGGACGGGTGGACTCGCCGCCCACATCGATGATGTCGGCCCCTTCCTCGATCAAGGCGCGGGCCCGGGCCACGGCCGCTTCCACCCTCAGGTAGCGGCCCCCGTCGGAAAAGGAGTCGGGGGTCACGTTCAAAATGCCCATGATCCTGGGCCGGTCGAGGCTCAGGCGGTGTTCCCTCAGGGCGAGCTGCGTCACAACCCCGATTATAGGGCGAGGCGATGACGTATCCTACGGCGGAGGAGGGGCAAAATGCGCGAGGGTGTCTTGGCGGCGGTGGATCTCGGTCCGTCCACGACGGCGGTGGTCGAAACCGCGACTTTAGTGGCCGAGCGCTTCGGCTGGCCGCTCACTTTGGTGCACGTGGTCGCCGATGCCTATCTCAGCGAGGCGCCCCGGCGGCTGGCCGAGGTCTGGCGGGACGAGGTGGGCGAGCGGATCCAAGAGGTTCAGGAAGCCCTCGAGGCCCTGGCCCGCGAGGCGCTCGCTTTTTACGGCCCGCCGTCGGCACGGCGAGTGGTCCACCACGGCAACCCGGTCCGCGAGATCGGCGGCGAGGCGCTTCGCCACCGCCTCGTCGTGCTCGCCGCTGAAGGCGCGACCCCGCTTGAACGCGTGGCCCGGGGAGGGGTTTCGAACTACCTCCTCCACATGGGCGAGGCGCCGGTGCTCCTCATCCCGCCTGGGGCACCGCTTCGTCGCTTAGAAAAGATCGCCGTTGGGGTCGACGACTCGTCGGCGGGACTCTCGGCCTGGCGTTACGGAGAGCGACTCGCGGCTCGGGCCAATGCGTCTTTGGTCGCGGTCCACCTGGTGAGCCTGGCGCCGGAATCGTGCTGCGTGCCCACCTACCTCCCCCCGGAGCTGCTCGGTGAACGCGACGTGTTGGACCACGCCCAAAAGGTCCTGGCGTCGCGCCTGGGACTCTCTCCCGATCGACTGGTGGTCGGTCGGGGGGATGAGGTGGACGGGCTTTTGGATCTCGCCAGGGCCCAGGGGGCGGATCTGTTAGTGGTTGGGTCGCGGGCCAAGTCGTCGCACCGGACCCGGATCGGTCGCTTGGTGGTCGGTTTGATCCGCCGGGCTGAGCGACCGCTCCTCGTGGTCCCGGAAGCGGTCCCCTTTTAAGGCGAGCCGCGCCGTGGCGAAAGCCGCGGTGGGGTCCTTAGACTGGAGGGGTGCGCCGTTATTCCGCCCCGTGGTACGCGGTGCTCTCCGCGTACTGGTTCGCGACGTCGTTCAAGTGGACGCTGGTGCTCTTCGTCTTGCTCCCGGCCCGGGTGGCCGAGCTCGTTGACCCGGCGGAGAAGGCCTACCGTCTCGGGCTACTCTTTGGCCTCGGCGCGGTGATGGCGACCTTAGGCCCCCCGATCTGGGGGTACATCTCCGACCGTTTCCCGACCGCGTATGGTCGGCGAATGCCCTATCTCGCGGTGGGGAGCGTCCTGACCGCCGGGGCCCTCGCGCTCATGGCCCTGGCGCCGAGCTACCCCCTGCTCTTTTTGGGCTACCTCCTCCTGCAGGTCTCCGACGACCTGGCCACCGGGCCCTACTCGGCGCTCATTCCCGACCTGGTGCCAAAGGCGCGCCGGGGCGTGGCCTCGGGGTGGATGGGTGGGCTGCAGGCCCTGGCCCAGATCGCGGCCGGGGTGGCGGGCTTTTTGGGGCAGAGCCTCGCCGCTCTCTTTTTCCTGGTCGCGCTCTTGAACCTGCTGGCGGCTGGATTAACCCTGGCCTACGTGCGAGAGCCCAAAGGCGTGCCCCCGAGACAGGAGGGGCTTTGGGAGAGCCTTCGCCTGCCTTGGCGCGATCCTGATTTCCGGTGGGTCTGGTCGACCCGCTTTCTGGTCATGCTGGGCCAGTACCTGGTCCAAACCTATCTGCAGTACTACCTCGACGACGTGGTCCGGGTCTTTTCCGTTTTCGGCCGGGTGATCGCGTCGCGCGCCTACCAGGCGGCTGGGCTTTTGGTGCTCTTCATCTCGGCCGGGGCGGTCTTGAGCTCGGTTCCGGCGGGCCGAATGTCCGACCGGCTCGGGAGAAAGCGCATCGTCTATGTCTCGGGCGGGTTCTTGACGCTCGCCATCGTGCCGCTCTTGCTCTTCCCCCGCTTTGACCTGCTTTTGCCCCTGGCCCTGGTCTTTGGCGCCGCCTACGGGGCCTACGCCGCGGTGGACTGGGCCCTGGTCAGCGACGTGCTGCGCAAACCGGAAAACCACGCCACCGATATGGGCGTGTGGCAGACCTCGATCGTGCTGCCGCAGATCGTGGCCGGGATGTTCGGCGGGGGTGTCGACGCCCTCAACCGCGCCCAACCTGGCCAAGGGTACACCGCGGCTTTCGTGGTCGCCGGGCTGGCTTTTCTTTTGGGCTCGGTTCTGGTCTCGCGGATTCGCGGCGTCAGGTGAGGCTCGACGTTATACCATCGAGTAAATGCCAAGCGTCCTCGTTCTCCACGGATTTACCTCGCACCCCGTGCTCACCATGGGCCCGCTGCCCAAGGCGCTCAGGGACGCGGGCTTCGAGGTGGCCCAGCCGGCGCTCCGGGGCCACGGAACCCGCCCCGAGGACCTCGCCGGGGTGCGATACCAGGACTGGCTCGCCGATGCCCGCGCCGCCTACCGGGATCTGGCCCCGCCCCGGGCGGTGGTGGGGCTTTCCATGGGCGGCCTTCTCGCCGCCTGGCTCGCGGCGGAAGCGGGCGCCGAGGCCCTGGTGGCGCTGGCCCCGGCGCTGGGTTTTCGCAACCCCCTGGCCTCGCTCGCGCCCTACCTCCACTGGCTCATTCCCCGCCACGCCGGGGAGAGCTCGATCCTCGACCCCGAGCTCAAGAAACGGAGCCCCAACTACCCCTGGTTCCCGAGCCGGGCGTTCGTCGAGCTCTACCGGCTCGCCCGCCTGACCCCGGAAAAGCTCCCCCGGGTTGAGGCGAGCGCGCTGGTGGTCGCCGCCGGGGAGGACACCGTGGTCCCCCGGGCGGCGGTGCGCCGCTACTTCGAGCTGCTCGGGAGTCGCGATAAAACGTTTTCGGTTCTCGAGGACTCCGGCCACGATATGCTGCTCGACCGCCACCGCGACGAGGCGGCGCGGCGGGTGGTGGCCTTCCTCCAGGAAAAGCTCCTGTAGGGCCCTGGAGCCAGGTCAGGAGCGGTCGCCGTGGATGTAGTTGGTGAGTTGCTCGATGACGAACTGCTGGTTGGCGATGATGCTTTTCACCACGTCGCCGATCGAGATGATGCCCTCGAGGCGCTCGTTGACCAGCACCGGGAGGTGACGGACCCTCTTTTCGGTCATGATCGCCATGGCCTCTTCGATGGTCTGTTCCGGCCGGATGTAGACGAAGTCCCGGGTCATGATTTCGGCGACCGGGGTGTCTTTTGACGACCGCCCCTGAAGGATGACCTTCCGGGCGTAGTCGCGCTCGGTGATGATGCCGATCGGGCGTTCACCTTCGGTGACCATGAGGGCCCCGATGCCTCGATCCGACATCTGCTTGATGGCTTCGAAGACGCTGGCGTTGGGCGAGATGGTATAGACTTCACGGCCCTTTTGGTCGAGAAGTTGTTTGATGGTCATGCGGACCTCCTGAGTTTCCCCACTATACCGCTAAACTGAAGGCAATGGTTTCGCACGCGATTTTGCAGCTCAAGCCGGCCAAGGGGCGCCTCGAGGCCAACTTCGCCCGCCTCGAGGCCGCGCTCGCCGAGCTCCGCGAAGCCCGCCCCGAGGTGGTGGTCCTTCCCGAGGCCTACCCCACCGGCTACTTCCTGCAGGGGGGCGTTCGCGAACTGGCCCTCACCGTCGACGAGCTCGAAGACCGGCTCAACGAGCTCTACCGGCGGGTCTGGGAGGGCCCCCTCGATCTGGTGATCGGGTTTTACGAGCGTGATGGGGGCGCCTACTACAACACCGCCGCCTACTTCGAGCTCGGCGGTCGGGGCCTTTTGCACCGTCACCGCAAGGTCTTCCTGCCCACCTACGGGGTTTTTGACGAGGAGCGCTATCTTTCCCGGGGTCACGAAGTCCGGGCCTTCGACACCCGCTTTGGCAAGGCCGCCATGCTCATCTGCGAGGACTTCTGGCACACGCTGACCAGCACCCTGGCGGCGCTGGATGGGGCCGAGGTCATCTACGTGCCGGCGGCGAGCCCGGCCCGGGGCTTTGGGGGGCGCGTTCCGGCCAACGTGGGCCGCTGGCGCGATCTGGCCCGGAGCGTGGCCGCTGAACACGGCGTTTATGTGGTGCTCTCCAGCCTGGTGGGCTTTGAAGCCGGTAAGGGCCTAAGCGGCGGCAGCCTGGTGGCGTCGCCCGAGGGGACGCTGCTCGTCGAGGGCCCGCTCTTCGAAGAGGCGCTGGTGCTGGCCGAGCTCGATCTGGACCGAATCCCGCCGGTTCGTTACGACAACCCCATGCTCTCGGACCTCAAGAGCGGGTTGCCGCTTCTTTGGAACGACCTCGAGCGTATTTTGGAGGGGCTATGAAGGTGGTTCGGGAGGTTCCCCGGGGCGAGGTGCTCGCGCTCGACTACGCGCTGGTCGCGGACTACCTCACCCGGTTCATCCGCGAGGAGCTGGCCTGGCGCGGGTTTTCCCGGGCGCTGGTGGCGGTTTCGGGTGGGGTGGACTCGGCGACCACCCTGGCGCTCGCGGCGCGGGCGCTGGGGGCGGAGAACGTCCACGCGGTGGCGCTGCCTCACCGCGAGAGCTCGCCGGAGTCGCTCGAGCACGCCGGGCTCGTCGCCGAGGCGTTCGGCGTGGGCCTCGAGGTCATCGACATCACCGACATGGTGGAAGGGTATGCCCGTCTCCGGCCCGAGATGACCCCCTACCGCAAGGGCAACGTGAAGGCCCGGGCCAGGATGGTCGTGCTCTACGACCTCTCGATGGCCTACCACGCGCTGCCGCTCGGGACAGGCAACAAGACCGAACGCCTCTTCGGCTACTTCACTTGGCACGGCGACGACGCACCGCCGGTGAACCCCCTGGGCGATCTCTATAAGACTCAGGTTTGGGGCCTCGCCGAGTATCTGGGGGTGCCCGAAGTGATCGTGAAAAAAGCCCCTACGGCGGATCTGGAGCCGGGCCAAACCGACGAGGCGGACCTCGGCCTTAGCTACCGCCGCGCCGACGTGATTTTGGAGCACTACCTTAAGGGCTATCCCGACGACTACTTGGTGCGGCTCGGGTACAGCCCAAAGGAGATCCAGCGGGTCAAGGCCCTGGTCAACAGCACGCACCACAAGCGGCACCTCCCGACCGTGGCCGTGCTCTCGACCACCGCCATCAACGAGTTCTACCTCCGCCCGCTGGACTTCAGAATGGACGAGCGATGAAGCACTGGGCTGGACTCTCGGCACTCTTGTTGCTGCTCGCGGCCTGCGCTCCGACGCGAGTCACCCCGGCCTTGCCCCCGGCCGGGGTCGGGCCCGGGGTCCTGGTGGTCCGGGACGCCGGGGGGGCGATCCTGCTCAACACCGAGATCCCGCTCCCCGCGCCGCCGGGCGCCACCGTCCGCTTCCAGCGCTACCTCGGCTCTGCGAGCCAGAGCCGGTTTTCTTCCCCCCAGTCCTTTGACGCCCTCCTCGCCTGGCTCAAAGGGGCGCTCAAGGCCGCGGGGTGGCGTCTGCGCGAACTGCGCAGTGTGGAAAAACCCCCCGATTTCTTCCAGGCCACGCTGGTGATCGAGAAGGCGGGGGCTCTTCGGCAGGTGGTGCTGCGGCGTGAAGCGGGGGTGTTTGGCCTCGAGGTGAAGCCGTGAGGGTCGAACGCTACTTCATTACCGGGCTCGCGGTTCTCTTGCCGCTCTTTGTCACCGTGTGGCTGGTGGCGTGGTTCTACGCCGAGGCTCTGAGGCTGGTCACCGGGGTGCTGGCCCTTTTTGGCATCGCGGTGCCGGGCTGGCTCGCCCCCTGGCTGCCGGTCTTTGGCCTCGGGCTGGCGGTGCTCTTCATCACCGGGGTTGGCCTTTTGGCCTCGAACTGGCTGGGGCGAAACCTGGTCCGCTTCTTTGATCAGCTGGTGTCGTTGATCCCCCTGGTGCGCGACATCTACCGCGCGGTCAAGCAGATTTCGACCGGGCTTTTCGGGCGGCCGGAGATGGAGTTTTCCCGGGCCGCCCTGATCGAGTACCCGCGGCGGGGAAGCTATGCGCTGTGCTTCGTGGTGCAAAACGTCGGCCGCCGGCTGTCCCCGCTGCCCGAGGGGTACACGGTGGTGGTGGTTCCGACCAGCCCGGTGCCGGCCTCGGGGTTCGTCCTCATCGTGCCGAACGAAGAGATCATCCCCCTGGATATCCGGGTGGATGACGCGCTCAGGTTCGTGGTCTCGGTGGGGTTTATCCTCCCGCCCGAGGAGGCCAGCCGGTTGGCGGGCCGCCCGATATGATGGATGCGTGACCCTCTACGACGAGCTCTTCTCGGCGCTCGAGCCCCGGCTGGGGGCGCGGACCCGCCTCGTCTTCGAGGAGGGAAAGGCCCGGTTTGGCTTCGGCCCGGAAGACCTCACCCCCAAAAAGGCCGAGGCCTTTTTGAAACAGGTCGTCTTTCGCGAACTGCAGCGGGTGATGACCGCCAAGGCGGCCCGTCGCTTCGTCGGTGAACTCCTGGAGCGGGTTTCGGGGGCCGAGCCCCAGGCGCCGGACGAGGGGCGGCGAAGGGCGGTGATGGCGCGGCTCGAGGCGGCGATGAAGCGATTCGGACTCTACATCGACTGGCCAGAGGTGCAGCGGCTTCGTCGCCTGGTGCGGGCGCTGGCCACCGGCTGGGACGAGGCCCAGGCCGAGGAGGCGCTCGGGCTGGTCGGCGCCCTCGAGGAGGAGCTCGCCTCGCGCTTGCTCGAGCAGGCGCGGGAGATCGCCGAGATCGAGGCCATCTTCGATCGGGTCAAGCAGCTCGGGGGCAGCAAGGTGCGAAGGCTTTCGACCTTGCTGAAGATGGTGCGGGAGGCCCAGGAAGAGGAGATTTTGGCCTCGGCCGAGGTGGAGCAGGCCCGGGCGCTCGCCACCGAGCTATTGAAGCTGATCGAGTCGTCGGTCGTCGAGGCGGCACCTGGCGAAGCGGCAGAGGGCGAGGCCGAGGAATCGTTCGAGTTCGAGATCGACCTCGAGGCCCTGACCCCCGAGCAGGCGCGGCGGCTGGAGGAGATCGATCGCGCCGAGGAGGCCCGGCGCCTGGATAAGCTCGAACAGAACTACCGGCCCGTCCTCACCGGCGCCCTCGCCGACGAACTGGCCTCGCTGAGGCGTGCGCTGGAGGGTGGGACGCGAGTGGGCGAGGCGCTCCAGGCGTTTGAAGCCCGTCTGGAGGAGGCGAAAAAAGAAGCGCTGGCCGAGGCCCGGGTGAAGTACGAGTGGATGCTGGCCCGGGCCCGGGAGCTCGCGAGCGAAGCGGTCTCGACCGAGCGCGTTTTTGCCCAGCTCGAGGCCATCCGCGAGGCCCTGGACGCCGGTGCCCTGCCCGAGGGCATCGCCGAGGTCGAGGCCGAGATCGAGCGCATGGCCGCCGAGGCCCAGGCCCAAAAGCGATCGGAGCAGGCGGCGAAGGCGCTGGCCGAGCGCGCGAGGCGCCTGGTGAGCGACGTGCAGGGCGAGGTCGACGGCGCTTTCGCCGAGGGAATCGCCGAGAAACTCGACACCCTGCTGCGGCAGGCCAGCGAGGGTCAGGTGGAGGCGGCGCTCTTGGCCGAGGTTCAGGAAGAGATTTCTTCGCGGGCGCCGGGACGGGCAAAAGCGCTGCGGGCCGAGGCGATGGCGTTGCCGGACCTCCCCGGGCTCGCCGCCGTGCGCGAGGAAGTCCTGCGCGATCTGCAAAAGGGACAGCTCGAGGCCGCCGAGGCCAAGCTCTCGAACCTGAAGGCGAGGGTCCGGGACGAGACCCGGAACCGGCTGCTGGCGCTCTTTGAACAGGCCCGGCGTTACGGGCTCGACGAGGAGGGGCTCAGCGAGGCCTTGGCCGAGCTCGACGCGGGAAGGATTCCCGACCTGGCGCCGCTTGAAGCCCTGGTCTCGGAAGGCGTGGCCCAGGCGGTCCGCGAAGCGCAACGGCGGCTGGGACAGCTGCGGGCCGAGGCCGAGCGCTTCCGCGGCCTGGGGGGCGAGTCGGTGCTGGAGCAGCTTGAGGCCCTCGAGTGCGAGCTCCCCGACCGGCTCCCCGATTTTTCCGGGGTGGAGGAGGCCATCGAGGCGCTCCGGGCCCGGCGGGAAGCGCTGCGGCAGGGGCTCAAGGCGCGGCTTTCCAAGCTCGCCGACTTCTACGACCGCCACCGGAACATGACCAGCGAGACCCGCGCCCGCCTGGGTGTGCAGATGCGGTTTCTCGAGGCCGGCCGGCAACACCTCGACCGGCTGGGGGTCCGGGGGCTCCTCGCCCTCGAGCAGGCCCTCAGTGAGGCGGAGGCCCTGGCCGAGCAGCTGGCCCGGGAACACCAGACGGCGCGCGAGCTCGCCAGTGCGCTCAAAGGGGTCGATCTCGAGAACTGGCTGGGGGTGTTCGAGCCCGGGTCAGCGGCGGGCGCCGGGGAGGACGGCCTCGAGGGCTTCCGGATACGCGGGGTCGAGGCCGTGGCCCGGTTTTCCGGAGGGGTTTGGCGCGAGGGGGATGCCGCCGGGCTCGACGGCGGTCTCTACCAGGGTTTCAAACGGGAGCTGGCGGCGTTCGGCCGGGTGATGGGGGGCGAGCCGAGGCTCGTCGTGTTGCAGATCGGCGAGCGGGTCTGGGTGGCCCGCCTGGGGCAATCTGAGGATCTGGTGTTCCTCGCCGAGCGGCCGCTGCTCTCCCGCATCCTGACCCTGCTCGAAGAAGCGGGCGGAGGCGAGGGTGCCTGAGCTGATCCTGCGTGGCCTTAAGGACACCCAGCGCGTGGCCGAACGCCTGGTTCGAGAACTCCCCCAAGGGGCGGTGCTCTTGCTCACCGGGCCGCTGGGGGCGGGCAAGACCACGCTGGTCAGCTTTCTGGCCCGGGCTCTGGGATTTCGCGGGCGGGTGACCAGCCCTACCTATACGCTGATGCACGAGTACCCCACGCCCAAAGGCGTCTTGCTTCACGTGGACCTCTACCGTCTGGCGAGCCCTGAGGATGCGTGGCTGCTCGGGCTCGATGAGCGTATAGAGTCCGCGTACCTGACCGCCGTTGAATGGGGCAGGGCCGAGCAGTTTCCTTCGAGCCTCGAGGTCAACCTCACGCCGCTGGATGAGGGGCGGAGGCTCGTGCTTTTGGCCCACGGCCCGACCTATGCGTCGCTGCTTCAGAGGCTCAGGCTATAGCGGCCCGGGCGAAGCCGCGCGGAGGATGGCCTTTACGGTCGCTTCCTGAACCAACGCGCTGAGCAAGCCGACGGGGGCAGGGGGCCCTTTCCGGGTCGAGAGGACGAAGGTGGCGTCGCCGTCCCAGGGGGTGTGGGAGGGGCGGATGACCCGCCCGATCGCGGCCTGGGCGGCGTCGGCGAGCATCTTGGCTTCGGCCTTGCTGATCGGTGCCTCAAGCCCCACCACCACCAACGTGGTGTTCTCGATCGGCCGCGACCGGCCCGAAAGGAAACGCAGCAGGGCCTCGCGGTCGCCGTGGCCGGCGATGCACTTCCCCTCCGGGGTGTACACGTCGCCCACCGGGTTCACCACTGCGAGTGCGCCGACCCGGATGCCGCCCGCTTCAGCCAGCGCGCTGCCCTGGCCGGTGGGCACCGGGGCCAGGTACTTGCCGGCGCTGGCCCCCGCGCCGGCCCCGACCCGACCCTCGGGAACACGCTCGGCGCTGGCGCTGGCCGCCGCCCGGTAGCCGGCCTCGGCGCCGGGCCAGTCCGGCTCGCCCAGCAGGAGGTCATAGATCACCGCCGCGGCGACGATGGGGATGGGGCGGGCG
>WIAM01000059.1 GCA_015519965.1 Thermaceae bacterium | reverse complement strand
TAGAAGAGGGCCAGGATCACGAGCCACACGCCGTCGACCAGGTGCCAGTACAGGCTTGCGGACTCAAGCGTCCCGTGCGCCTTCGCCGTCAGCTTGCCAAAACGCGACTGCAAATAGGCGAGCGTCAACCCCGTGGCCCCGATCAACACGTGCAGCCCGTGGAGCCCGACGATCAGGAAGAACGCCGCCATCCACAGGTTTTCCCGCCAGGTCAGGTGCTGGTAGGCGTTGATGAACTCGTAGGTCTGAATGCCGAGAAAGATCACGCCGAAGGCGATGGTGACCAAAAGCCCGAGCTGGAAGCTGGAAAACCGGCCCCGGCGCAGGTCGTGGGCCGCGTAGTGGACGATGAAAGACGAAGAAACTAGGAAGAAGGTGTTGATCGCGGCGAGCCAGAGCTCGGGCCGGCCCTCGGGCGGCAGGGCGTTACCCGAGACGCGGAGGTAGACGTAGCCGGCGATCAAGACGGCAAAAAGCCCGATCTCCGACGAGAGGAACCACACCATGCCCATAAAGGCGTTCGATTTCCCTGAGAGGGTGTGGTGCTCGACGGGGTGTTCGTACTCGTCCTCGAGGGCCCACCCCACGAGCCCGCCGACCACGAGGAGCGCCCCCACGAGCATAACCGGGTTGGGCCAGGCATACCCGGCGAGGCCGATGAACATGATGAAGAGCGAGACCGCGGTCAAGAAAGGCCAGAACGAGGGCCGGGGCAGGTGGATGTGGCCGGGGTCCTCGGCCTCGAGGGTTTCGCCCTTTCGCTGCCAGTCAAAGAGGGGTCGCGGGCTTTCGAACTTCTCGGGCAGCTTGACGTCGAAGTTGTGGGCCGGAGGCGGCGAGCTGGTGAGCCACTCCAGGGTCCAACCGCCCCAGGGGTTGGCCGGGGCCTTGGGACCAAAGCGCCAGCTCTTGTACATGTTCCACACCCAGATCAGACCGCCGATGAGGAAGAGGAAGGCGCCAAAGGTCGAGATCTGGTTCAGCGTCAAGAGCCCGTTCACCTCGGTGGGGTAGGTGTAGTAGCGGCGCGGCATGCCCAAAAAGCCCATCACGTACTGGGGCAGGAAGGTGAAGAGGTAACCAAAGAGGAAGAACCAAAAGTGCAGTTTCCCGAGCCGCTCGTCGTACATGCGGCCGGTGAACTTGGGCCACCAGTAGTAAAGCCCGGCAAAAGCGCCAAAGCCCGAACCCGCCATCAAAACGTTATGGAAATGGGCGACCACGAAGTAGGAGTCGTGGGCCTGGTAGTCGAAGGGGACCATGGAGAGCATGACCCCGGTGATCCCGCCGATCAGGAAGTTGAAGATGAAGCCCAAAACCCAGTAGAGCGGGGTCTTCATCTGCAACTTGCCGCCCCAGAGGGTGGCCAGGATGTTGAAGAGCTTGACGCCGGTGGGCACCGCTACCAGGGCGGTGAAGAAAGAGAAGGCGAGCTCGAAGATCAAGGACTCGCCCACGGTGAACATGTGGTGGGCCCACACCAGCATGCCAAGGAGCACGATGCCCATCTGGGCCATCACCATGGCCCGGTAGCCGAAGGGCGGCTTACGGGCAAAGGTGGAGGCCACCTCCACCAGCACCCCGAGGTAGGGGAGCAGCATCACGTAGACCGTGGGGTGGGAGTAGAACCAGAAGAACTGCTGGAAGAGGATAGGATCACCACCGATAGCGGGGTTAAAAAGCGAAAGCCCGAGCTTGACGTCGAGCAAAGTGACCAGCGTGGCCGCGGTCAGCCCGGCGAGCGAGAAAAGGTTCAGGATGCTCGCGGCGAAGACCGACCACACGTAGATCGGCATCCGCCAAAGCCCCATGCCCCTGGCGCGGAGGTTATAGATGGTGGCGATGAAGTTGGCGTTGCCGAGGAGCGAGGAGAGGCCCAGGAGCAGGATCGAGGCGAAATAGAAGGCTGAGCCCTGCGAGGTCGAGATCGGGTAATAAAAGGTCCAGCCCGCCCCCGGCAGGTCGCCGAAGAGGGCGCTGGCGACGATCAGCAAAATGGCGAAGAGGAAGGCCCAGTAGGAAAAGGCGTTGACCCGGGGGAGCGCCACGTCGCGCGCCCCGAGCATGAGCGGCAGCAGGAAGTTGCCAAAGCCGGTCAGCCCGGCCTGAATGATGAAGAAGAAGAGCATCGAGGCCCCGTGGAGGGTCATGACCCGGTTGTAGGCCTCGCCGATCAAAAAGTCGCCGTTGGGGTTTGCCAGCTGCACCCGGATCAAAAAGGCCAGCACCCCGGAAAGCCCGAAGGTGGCGAAGGCGGTAACGGTGTAGAGCAGTCCAATCCGCTTATGGTCTACAGTGGTGAGCCACTCCCACAAGGTGGGCAGGAAACCCTTGCGGCTCGCGGTGATCGTTGCCATCGTCTTCCCCCTCTTAGAACTGCGGCAGCTTCGAGAAGTCGAAGCCCTCAAGCTTCAAACTCTCCAGGTAGTCGGCCAGGGCCGAGAGGTCCTCCTGACCGAGTCTGGCGAACGAAGGCATCTTGGCCCCCGGCTTCACCGCACCCGGGTCCGTGAGCCAGCGAATGAGGTTCTCCCGCGTGTTCTCCAGGATTCCGCTGGCCAGGGTAAGCCGGTTGCCGAAGATCGAGAGGTCGGGGCCGAGCACGCCCTTGGCCGGCGTGCCCTTGACGCTGTGGCAGGCGGCGCAGTTGGCCTGGAAGACCTCGAGGCCCCGGCGCTGGCTCGGCGTCTTCGGTTCGGGGGCACGGTAGTTCTTATACGCCTCGGCGAAGCGTTCGAAGGTCTGCTGGTCGAGGGCGATGACCCGGAGTCGCATGTTGGCGTGGGAAGCCCCGCAGAATTCGGCGCAATAGCCGTAGTAATCCCCGGGCTCGGTGGCCATGAAGCGGTTGTAGGTGGTCTGGCCGGGGACGGCGTCGGTTTTACCGTTGAGGCTTGGGACCCAGAACGAGTGGATCACGTCGCCGGAGGTGAGCTTCGCCTCGATCGGACGGCCGGCGGGAATGATGAGCTCGTTCGAGGTGCGAAGACCGAGGTCGGGATAGCGGAAGTCCCACCAGAACTGGCGCGCCGTCACCTCCACCGGCATCGCGCCGGCGATCGGCCGCGTAATCTTGACCAGAGCCTGCGCGGTGAGGACGAAAAGGATGAGCACGATGACCAGCGGGATGACCGTCCAGCTCAGCTCCAGTCGCGCGTTCTCCTCGAACTGGGGCGGGAGCGTCTCCCCTTCTTCGCCCGGCCCCGCCTCGCCCGAGCGGGCCCGGAATTTCCATACCGTGTACGCGAGTGCTCCGGCCACCACGGCAAAAATCACCACGGCGAAACCGAGTACCCAGCGAAGGAGGTAAGAGACCTCCAAGTTGTTGGGCGCGTCGCTGACGATAGCAACGTTGTGGGCGAGCGCCAGCCCGAGCAACGCCAGGAGCCACGCGATTGCAAATCTATTCATAGGCCCTCCTACGGTTCATGCCCATATAGGGACATATATCCCAGACCTAACGTTAAAGCAAGGGGGGCCAGAATGCCAGGCCCCCACAAAAACGCCGGCTGAGAGCGCCAAAAAGCGGCTTTACCCCTCGCCGTCGACCGGGGTCGGGGCGCCCGTTTCGTCCACGGCCACGTAGACCAGCTGACCCCGGGTGGCCAGCACCCGGCTCGGTTCACCCCGGAGCAGCTGCTCTTTATAGACTTCCACCCCCACGGTGAGCGAGGTGCGCCCGACCTTCTCCACCCGGGCGACGACCTCGAGCAGGTCCCCCACCTTGATCGGCACCTTGAACTCGACCCGGCCGACCGCCACCGTCACCACCGGCTTTTTCGCCCGGCGCACCGCGGCGTAAGACCCGACCTTATCCATCAACCCCACGACGAAACCGCCGAAGGCGTTGCCCATCGGGTTCGCGTGCTCAGGAAAGACCAGTTCCAGGGTCCGCGCTTCTCCCTCCATACCTCTAGGCTACCCCGGCCATCTGCCGCAGGCGCGAAAGGAGTGCGCTGAGCGGCGTCTTCTGGCCCAGCGCCTCCGCGGGGTGCGCCAGCCGCTCAAGCTCGGCCGAGAACTCGCGCTCGGCGAGGGCGAGCAGGGCGAAGGCCCGTCGGCGCACCCAGGCCTCGAGGTCCAGCTCGGGGGATGCACCCATCAGCTCGCGGGCCAGGGCCGAAAGCTCGTCCCACGGCCCACGGGCGCCGAGGGCCCGCCCTTCCTCGGCAAAGAGGAAGACGGCTTCGCCCAGGCGCACCGACATGGGCTGGCCCTCGAGTTCGGCCAGGAGGTTGAGCGCGGCCTGCATCTCGGCCCGGGCCCCGCCCACGTGCATCTCCAGAACTCGGCGGTCGCGCTGGCACTGGGCGAGCTGGTAGCGGAGGGTGGCGTTTTCCTTCAGGGCCGGGGCACAGTCGCGGGCCAGCCGCGCGTTCTGCCGCTCCATGAGCGCCACCGCTTCGCGCAGACGCGCCAGTTCGGCTTCGAGGGCCGCGACATCGGTCTCCGTTCCTTTGCGTCGCTTTCGCCAGAACATCGTCCCACCTTTCCCTACACCGCCCCGCCGAGCGCCCGGATCGCTCGCAGCCAGGCGTCCCGGGCCTCGCCCATGGGCTCGTCGCTGTGGCGGTAGTCGTACTTGCGCTGAAACTCAGCCAGGTCGCGCAAAATCGCCTCCAGCCGCCCCCGGAAGCGATCGCGCAGCGGGCCCTGGGGCAGGCGCGCCCAGTGGCCTAGGCACAAAAACCCCCGCCCCTCCGCCAGCGCCCGGTCGAGATCAGCCAGGGGCAGAGCGAGCAGGGCATGGAAATAGCGGGCCTCGGCCTCGGCTTCGATTTCGCAGGCCGGGCAGCGGAGGGGCTTCACGCCACGGGCCAGCCCGTCCGCCAGCAGATCCTCGCTGAGGATGGCGAGGGGAAAGGCCGGGGCCTCAAGATCCCGCGCCTCGCGCCAGTGCCGGGCGCAAAGGCCGCCCCGTTGCCGCCACTCGGCCCGGAGGGCGGCGTCGTTGATGCCTCCTTCGATCACGCCCGCGAGGTAGGCCCGGGCGGCCAGGCGGGAAAGCCGACACACCGGGCAGTGGGGCGCCTCGAGGGCTTCCAGGACCTCGTGCCCGCTCAGATGCATACCCCCAGCCTACGCCCGAAAGGTGAAGGTCGGTGAACGTCTCGGCGGGGGCAGGAAGTTGACATGGGTAGTATCAACCTTTATGATATTAACGAGCGAGGTGGGAGCATGAACCTGGAACAGTGGACCGAATCCGCCCGCCAGACCCTGGCCCAGGCCCAGGTCCTGGCGCGGGAGATGAAGCACCAGGAGATCGATCTCCCCCACATGCTGGCGGTCATGCTCCGCGATCCCGATGGACTTGCGGCCCGGCTCCTCAGCGAAGCCGGCGCCGACGTGGAGGCGCTTTCCGCCCAGGTCCACCGGGAACTCGGGCAAAAGCCCCGCGTGGATGGCGTCGCCGGCGGCACGCACCTTTCGGCCCGGATGCACCAGGTCATCGAGGACGCGGAGAAAACCGCCCAGGCATGGGGGGACCGCTTCGTGGCCCAGGACGTTTTGCTCCTGGCCATGGCCAAGGCGGGCTACCCCGGGCTGCCCGGGGCCGAAGCCCTAAAGGCCGCGATCCAAAAAATCCGAGGAGGGAAAAAAGTGGAAAGCGAACACAGCGAAAGCACCTTTGAAGCGCTCGAGCGCTATGGCATCGACCTGACCAAACTGGCCGGCGAAGGCAAGCTGGACCCGGTCATCGGCCGCGACGAGGAGATCCGGCGCACCATCCAGATCCTCTTGCGCCGCACCAAGAACAATCCGGTGCTCATCGGCGAGCCCGGCGTGGGTAAGACCGCGATCGTGGAAGGGCTCGCCCAGCGCATCGTCAAGGGCGATGTCCCGGAAGGGCTCAAAGACAAACGCATCATCGCGTTGCAAATGGGCTCGCTCTTGGCCGGCGCCAAGTATCGGGGCGAGTTCGAGGAACGGCTCAAGGCCGTCATCCAGGAAACTGTCGCCAGCGAGGGCCGGATCATCCTCTTCATCGACGAGCTGCACACCATCGTCGGCGCCGGTAAGGCCGAGGGGGCGGTGGATGCCGGCAACATGCTCAAACCCGCCCTGGCCCGGGGCGAGCTGCGGCTGATCGGCGCCACCACCCTCGACGAGTACCGCGAGATCGAAAAAGACCCGGCACTCGAACGCCGCTTCCAGCCGGTGCTGGTGGAGGAACCCAGCGTCGAGGACACCATCACCATCCTGCGCGGCATCAAGGAGAAGTACGAGGTCCACCACGGCGTGCGCATCTCCGACCCGGCGATCATCGCCGCCGCCACCCTCAGCCACCGCTACATCACCGACCGCCACCTGCCGGATAAGGCCATCGACCTCATCGACGAAGCGGCGGCGAGGCTCCGGATGCAGCTTGAGAGCCAGCCCGAGGAAATCGATCAGCTCGAGCGCAAAAAGCTCCAGCTCGAGATCGAGCGCGAGGCCCTGAAAAAGGAGACCGACCCCGACTCCAAGGCCCGCCTTGACGAGATCGAGCGCCAGATCGGTGAAATCACCGAGACGATCGAGGCCATGAAGGCCGAATGGCTGGCCGAGGTCGAGGTCTTAAAGGAGCTGCGCGAGGCCCAGCAGGCGCTCGACGAGGTGCGGCGGGAGATCGAGCTCGCCGAGCGCAACTACGACCTCAACAAGGCCGCCGAGCTGCGCTATGGGCGTCTCCCCGAGCTTGAAAAGAAGGTCGAGGCGCTCTCGGAAAAGCTAAGGGAAGCGAAATACGTCCGGCTCGAGGTCACCGCGGAAGACATCGCCGATGTCGTCTCCCGCTGGACCGGTATCCCGGTTTCGAAGCTCTTAGAGGGCGAGCGGGAAAAGCTGCTTCGCCTCGAGGAGGCCCTCCACCGCCGGGTTGTGGGGCAGGACGAGGCGATCGAGGCGGTGGCCGACGCCATCCGGCGGGCCCGCGCGGGGCTCAAGGACCCGAACCGCCCCATCGGCTCGTTCCTTTTCCTCGGCCCCACCGGCGTGGGCAAGACCGAGCTGGCCAAGGCGCTGGCCGAAACCCTCTTTGACACCGAGGAGGCGATGATCCGCATCGACATGACCGAGTACATGGAAAAACACTCGGTGGCCCGGCTGATCGGCGCCCCGCCCGGCTACGTCGGCTTTGAAGAGGGCGGCCAGCTCACCGAGGCCGTGCGCCGTAAACCCTACAGCGTGATCCTCTTTGACGAGATCGAAAAGGCCCACCCCGACGTCTTCAACGTTTTGCTCCAGATCCTCGACGACGGCCGCCTGACCGACGCCCACGGCCGGACCGTGGACTTTAAGAACACGGTCATCATCATGACCTCGAACCTGGGCAGCCAGCTGATCCTCGAGGGCATGAAGGAGGGCCTGCCCTACGAGGGCATCCAGGCGCGGGTCTTCGACGTGCTGCAAAAGAACTTCCGCCCCGAGTTCTTAAACCGCCTCGACGAGATCGTGGTCTTCAAACCGCTCTCCAAGGCCCAGATCGTCGAGATCGTCGAGCTGATGGTGGCGCGGGTCGCCGAGCGGCTCAAGGAGCGCAAGATTGAGCTCGTGCTCAGCGACGAGGCCAAGAGCTGGCTGGCCGAACGGGGCTACGACCCGGTCTTCGGTGCCCGCCCCTTGCGCCGGGTAATCCAGCGCGAACTCGAGACCCCGCTTTCCAAAAAGATCCTGGCCGGCGAGATCAAAGACGGCGATCGAGTCACGGTCAAGGCCGACGCGCGGGGCCTCGTCTTCGAGGCGGAAAGCCCGGCGCCAACAGCAGCCGAGGCCTAAGTGCCCCGCCGTGGCGCTCGCCACGGCGGGGACCCCGAGAAAACGAAAGCGGCGGCCCATCGGCCGCCGACATGTTGAAAAGCTCGAGGGTCTCGCTTCATCGTCTTTTCTAAAGGCCAAGGCGGCGCGTTTTTCGCGCCGCCTTGGCCTGGCCAGTCCCCGATAACGGCTAGCTGCGGCCGGAGGGGCCTTCGTAGTATTCGGGGGGCTCGAAAATGAATTCGAGCAAGTACTTGGCGCTTGCGCCTTCCACCCGAAGGTGCACGATCCCAATCTTGGTCGGCCAGTAAGGGAACACTTTCCGGGCGCGACCCTCGAGCACAACGGGCCCCTGGTTGAAAAACCGCTCCGCGAATTCACGCTCCGCGGGACTGGACACTTTCTCAGGCGCCAGGGTAAGCCGGATTTGCCCTTGTGTATCGTTCACCAGGATGAGATCGTAGGGCTGGTCGGTGGGGATGTGGAGTCGCACCGGTTGGGGGCCTTTCGACGTAAAGTGAATCTCAACCGGAGTTCCAGCATAAGCGAGACCAAAGAGCGCGAGGGCCACGAAGATGAATCGCTTCATCGAGCGAGGGGCGGGGAAACCCCCGCCCCTCCTCACCTCCCTTCTACGAACGACCAAAGAGCTTTCCGGCCATCTCCTCGAGGACCTCTCGTCCCGTATCCGAAGCGCCCCGACTCGCCTGAACCAAATGACCGTTGACGAACATCGTCACCGCTTTGGAAGGCGGAACGTTTGCCCTCGCTTCCCCAACCTTGACCAGCTTGACGTAGGTCCCGCCAAAGGCCGAGTCGCCGGCGATGGGGTCGGTCAGGCAGACGTCCTTGAGGTAGGGGTCCACCGCCATCGCGGGGTTCGGAACCAAGCCGCGCCCCCGGGTGGGATCGCCGGGAACCTTCTCGCCGTCGATCTCGACTTCGCTGGCCCCGTAGGCCCAGTGACCGTAGTGCCAGGAGATGGCCACGGAACCCGGCCGGATGCCCTGGGTGACCCGCACCTTGCCCTCAACGCGGGCACGGACGCCGGGCGCCACCTCGAACGAGCCATCAAAATCGGGCGAGAGGACCCGTACGATGTCGCCGTCTTTGAGCCCCATCTTGCGGGCGTCGATGGCGCTGATGTAGACGAAGTTCTCCGGCATGATGGCCTGCTGGCCGGCGTAATTGCTCACCGTTCGCGACTGCCCGCCGAAGATCTCCTTATAGGTGAAGAGCTTCAGGTTGTATTCCTCGGGGAAGAAGATCTCCTTGCCGTCAAAGCCCATGGTGCGCTCATACCTCGGCACACCCGAGAGCCGTTTGGCGGTCACCGAGTGCACGGCAGAACCGATCGGCTCGGCGTAGATATTGAGGAGCTTGCCCCAGGTGTGCGCGACGAACTCGCCGTCGGGCGCATACGCCTTGTCCCAAGCCTCGAAACGCCCGCCGCGGTTCAGCACCGTGACCACCTGCCGCCAAACCCCCGAACCGACCGCTTTTTGCCACTTGCGTTCGTCGAAGACCGCTTTTGGCAAATGGCGCCGGGCTTTGCGCAAGAGCTCGATCTCGGCATCCGAAGCCGCAGGCACGGCGGGATCTTGCATGGCCACGTTCGCGACCATCTTCAGGTAGTAATCCTCGGGACGGTTGAAGTCCCACCCCTTGGCAAAGCCGTCCTTGCCATACCCCGGCGCACCCAGCTTCTTGGCGATGGCCAGCATCACCGACTCCATGCTGATAGGCATTTCTTCGCCATC
>WIAM01000058.1 GCA_015519965.1 Thermaceae bacterium | reverse complement strand
GGCATACACGCGTTCGAGTTTGCGGTAGTGGTCTTGCACGGGCGCCTCCCTTTCCCTAGAGAATAAACTGCGCCGCTATGCTTCTGAGGTTCAAGAAAAGAAGCAAAAACTTAAGGCCAGGACACTTTTATCTCCAATACAAGGCGGCATGTAAATACGCTTTCCACGCCACCAGGCCAAAGACGCAACGACGACCTATGGCCGTTTCAACCGAAGAACAACCAAGAGCATCGCGCCGGCAGCCAAGGTTAAAGTCGCAACCCCAGCCAAGACCCCAAGAGGCCTCAACCATCTCACCAAGGGGGCGACCAAGAGAACAGGAAGCACGCCGAGGGCCAGCGCGACGTTGACCAGGGCGAAAACCCGGCCCAAGTGACTTTTCGGCACTGAAGCTTGCAAAAAAGACTGCAGCAAAGCGCTGGCCACGCTAAAGAGCCCCCCGCTTACGAAGAAGGCCCCCAGCAGTAGCGGCGGCGACGGGAAGAGGCTCGCGAGCAACATTGGAAGCCCGAGCACGGCGTTGAATAGGACCACCAGGGAAAGCCCGGGGACCTCTCGCGCCAACCCCCCGAGCACCGCAGTGCTGGTGACTCCCCTAAAATAAGACTGGTGTAGAGAAATCCAAGCCCTTCTGGGCCCATCCCAGCAACCTCAATCGCACCAGGCACCATCACAATCTCCACCGTCCGCCAAAACATCGAGGTGAGCATGGCGAGCAGCAGAACGACGACGAGCGGAAAGCGACCAAGCGCGAAGCGTACGCCCTCCATAGCGTCGGCCCATAAGGTCGATCTTTGAGGCGCTGCAGGCGGATCTATGGTCGGCGGAAGCGTACGTACCACGAGCGACACCACCCAAAAGGTCAGGGCATCAAAGGTAAAAAGCCACACGGGCCCCATCCGAGTGTAAAAAGTCCGGCCAGTGCGGGTCCGAGGGAGGAGGCAGTCCTTCCTACCACCACGCGCAGCGCGTTGGCCGAAACCAGCGCCTCCTTGGGGACGATACCGGGAATCGTGGCCAAAAGCGCCGGCCCCACTAACCCCTCGGCGCTTTGAATGACGAAGACGATCGGACAGACGGCCAAGGGAGCCACCGCGACCATCGCCAGCGAGGCCGAGAGCGCGGCGCTTCCCAAATAACCCCAAAAAAGAACGCGCCTTTTATCCCAGCGGTCGGCCAAGGCCCCGGTGAACGGCTGCACCACGAGTCTGAAGGCCACTCGAACCGCCCAAAGCCCAGCCAAGCTTTCCACCGAGCCGGTGGCGGCGTAAACGGCGAGGCTCAACGCTAAAACGGTGAACTGGCTCCCCAGGCCAGAAAGGCCCAGGGCCAGAACGAGCCGTACGTAATGGGGGTAGGCCAGGGCAGGGTGGTTTCGCACCCAAAAGGGAAGCACGCGGGGAGTTTAAACAAAAAAGGAGAAAAACACGTTCATCATCGCACGAACTGCGATCCAGAATTCGGTAGAATGGTGTTAAGAGACCCGGCCCTTTCCTACGAATCGCCGAGCCGCTCCCCGGCCTTGACCCCATACCCCCGGGCCCAGGCCTCGGCGGACATGCGGCGCTTGCCCTCGGGCTGAACTTCGACCAGCCGCACCGCCCCTTTGCCGGTCGCCACCAGGACCCCGTTTGGACCCACGTCGAGCACCTCACCCGGCGCCCCCTCCCCGGTCTCGGGGCGGAGGGTGTGGACCTTAATCCGCTTGCCCTGGTGCCAAAACCAGCTCCCCGGCCAGGGCTGCACGCCGCGGTGGCGGTCGTAGATCTTCTGCGCCGGATCCTCAAAGCGAATTCGGCCGTCCTCCTTGGTAAGGCGTGGTGCATAACTCGGCTCGCCTTCCTGGGGGCGGGGTTTCAGTTCATCAAGCCGCTCCAGCACCCCGAGCAAAAGAGCAACGCCCTGATCGCGGAGCCGCTCGGAGAGCTCGAGGGCCGTTTCATCGGGGCCAATGGGCGTGCGCTCTTGGACGTAGATCGGCCCGGTGTCCATCCCCTCGTCCAGGCGCATGATCGAAACCCCACTCTCGGTTTCCCCCTCGATGAGCGCCCAGTTGACCGGCGCCGCGCCGCGGTATTTGGGGAGGAGACTGGGATGAATGTTGAGGAAACCGTAACGCGGGACCTCGAGGACCTCCCCGGGAATGATCTTTCCGTAAGCCGCCACCACCGCCGCGTCCGGGGAAAGCGCGCGAAACCGCCGAAGGAAGTCGGCGTTTTTCCTGAGCCTCCTCAGCTTTTCCACTGGAATCCCAAGCGCCTTAGCCCGAGCCGCGACCGGGCTCTCGGTGAGCTTGAGGCCGCGCCCAGCGGGTTTGTCCGGCTGGGTGACGGCGAGGACGACGTCGTGGCGATCGGCCAGAGCCTCGAGCACCGGCACCGCCCATTTCGGGCTCCCGAAGAAAGCGAGCCGCAGACGCCTCTTCATCGTTTCCCAGCCAGCTCCCGCAAAAAGGCCTTGGCCTCGCGCTGCATGCGGGCCAGCTCGGCGCGGTTTTCCTCCAGAAACTGCCGGCGAAGTTCGGGCGGGAGCCGGTCGAAAAAGAGCACGCCCTCGAGGTGGTCGAACTCGTGCTGAATGATACGCGCCAAGTAATCCTCGGCCTCGAGCACCTTTGGCTCGCCGTGTTCGTCTTGGTACTCGACCCGCACCCTGAAGTTGCGGGGAACTTCGTCGGAGTAGAGCCCCGGGAGCGAGAGGCACCCCTCGGTCCCAACCGCCTCCCCCTCGGCGAAGGTGATCCTGGGGTTGACCAGGACGTACTGGTCTTTGACCCTCGCTTTGAGAGGGATCTCTTCTTCACCCTCCTCCGGTTCATCGTGATAGAGGGCGGCGACGAAAATACGCTTTTGCAATCCCACCTGAGGTCCGGCAAGTCCAACCCCGCCAGCCTCGAACATGGTCTCGAACATCGACGCCGCGATTTCGGGGATTTCGGAGAAATCCTCTACCGGACGAGCCTTCTTACGCAAAATGGGGTCGCCGTAAAGGCGAATCGGGAGCACCTCGGCCACGCCCACATTCTTACACCGGCGCCGCCGTCGCACCAAACCCGACCGTAACCCAGACTGGAACCTCTGCCCCTATTACTACGGCGCCTTGGCCACCACCAAACGCGCCCAGAGCGCTCCCAGGGCGTAGACGCCTTCGGGCAGCTGGAGACGGATGGGGCTCAGATAACTCCCCTCCCGCCACTCAACCTCGCCGGAAACGTAGCTCAAGGAGGCCAGGATTTCCGGAGGCCCCACGAGCTTCACCCTCGAGGGCACCACCGCCTTTTGCACCACAAACCCTTTGGGCGGGCCCGGGAGGGCCAACGGCACTTCGCGCAAGGTGAAAAGCGGCCCCTGGAAGCGGGTCGCGACCGTGGCCGGCATCACCTCGAGGCCATCGATCACCCGACCGGCCTCGTCGAGCACCGCCACCGTGAGCGGTTGGTCCCCCCCGCTGCCGAGCGCCACCGCGACCCTGGCCCGGGCGACCCGGGACGCAGCCCCTTTGACCGCCACGCTCGATTCCTTGGCCAAAACCGCCTCGCCGGGGACGAAGGCCTCCAGAGCCACGACCGCGCGCTCAACACGCTCGACCCGGGCCCGGATCCGGGCCGGGACCACCTTGGCCAGCTCGAGGCCGGCCGGGATTTGAACCTTGATCGGACGATCGAAGGCGCCCTCCTCGACACCGGAGAGATCGAGGTAGGCCACCACCGCGTCGGGGCTCATGCCCTCGACGATGCGGGAAGATCCTTTCACCTGCACCAGAACCATGCGGGGCACACCCACCGGAACCTGATCCTTCCCGATGCCGATGACCTCGAGGGGTCGTTCCAGGGTGCGCTCCACCACCGGACCGCTGCCCCTCAGCTGGTACCAAAGGAGGAACGCGGCCAAAAACGAGAGCAGCTTGGCCGGCCAGTTGTGGCGGATGCGTTCCCAAAAACTACGCGTGCGCACCGAACACCCCCAGGAGTTTTTCCCTCAGCTCGGACGGCGTGAGGTTGCGGGAGAGCTCGCCCCGCTCGGCGATCCGGATCGTCCCCCGTTCCTCGCTCACCACAACGACGAGCGCGTCGGTCACCTCGGAAACCCCGACCGCCGCCCGGTGCCGGGTCCCCAGGTAGAGCAGATCCTCGCGATCCGAGAGCGGAAAGACGCAGGCTGCGGCCAAAATGCGCGCCCCGCGCACGATCACACCCCCATCGTGCAGCGGCGTACCGACGGTAAACACGGTCTCCAGCATCCGGGCCGAGATGCGGGCATCGAGGAATTCGCCACTCTCCGCGTACTCCCCGAGCGGCGTGCGCCGTTCGATGGCGATGAGCGCCCCAAGGCGCCGGGCCGCCATTCGCTCGGCGGCCCGGACCAGTTCCTCGACCTCGTGGGTGCGCAAAGGCCCGGCGGCCAAGCGGCCCCGCCCGAGCCGTTCCAGCACCCCCCGGAGCTCAGGCTGGAAGACCACGATCAGGGCGAACACCCCGAGCGTAGCCGCATTCCCGAGCAGCCAGGCCAGTGCTTTCAGCCCCAAGCTGTCGGCCAGGAACCACACCAGAACGTAGACCACGAGCCCGCGAACGAGGTTGAGCGCCCGGGTCTCGGCGACCAGGCCGTAAAGGTAGTAAAAGAGCACGGCCACCGAGAAAACATCGAGGAGATCTCGCCAGGTCATTTACAAGACAGCCTCCCCCGGTCCATCCCAGTCCACGCCGAAAAGCCGGGCCCAGCTCGCGCCCACATCGGCGAAGGTTTTCCGCGTCCCCAGCTCGCGCCCCGCCATCCCCGGACCAACGACCAGCAGCAGGCCGTACTCGCGGGTATGGTCGGTCCCGGGGAAGGTAGGGTCGTTGCCATGGTCGGAGATGATGAAGAGGTAATCTTCGTAGCCGAGGGCTTCCAGGAACTTAGGGAGATAGCGATCGAACTCAGCCAGGGCACAGGCATAGCCGAGAGGATCGCGGCGGTGCCCGTACTTGGCGTCAAAATCTACCAGGTTGGTGAAGATGAGGCCTTCAAAAGGCTCGGCCATGAGGGCAAGGGTTTTCTTGATACCGTCGGTGTTGTCGTCGGTGTGGACTTCACGGGTGAAGCCGCGGTGGGCGTAGATGTCGGGAATTTTCCCAACGCCGACCACTTCGATCCCACTGCTATGCAAACGATCGAGCACGTTCTCCGGAGGCTTTAGGGCAAAGTCCCGGCGGTGTTCGTTGAGCCGGTAAAAGCTCCCTTTGGGCCCGGCAAAAGGCCGGGCGATCACCCGGGCAACGGCGTACTCACCCTGCAGGATCTCGCGGGCCTTCTGGCTCCAGGCATAGAGCGTTTCCAGAGGAACGACGTCGACGTGGGCCGCAATTTGGAAAACCGAGTCGGCCGAAGTGTAGACGATGGGTTTGCCGGTCTCGAGGTGCACCTCGCCGTAGTCCTTGATGGCCTCGGTCCCGGAATACGGCCGGTTCAGGAGAACCCCCCGGCCAATCGCCCGCTCAAAGGCTTCAATCACCTCTTGGGGAAAGCCTTCGGGAAAGGTCCGAAAGGGATGCGCCAGGTGAATACCGACGAACTCCCAGTGACCGGTGGTGGTGTCCTTGCCGCGGTTTTGCTCCCCCATCCGCCCAAAGGCCGCCTTCGGGTCTGACACCCGAGGCACGGTATGCACGCCGGGAATATGACCAAGCCCCAGCGCGGCCAGGTTTTGAAGGTGGAGACCGGTCTTTAAAACCGTGTGATCCAAGGTGTCGGCGCCCTCGTCACCGAATTCACGCGCGTCAGGAAGAGCACCAAGCCCCACCGAATCGAGCACCACCGCGACGACCTTCATGCCCATAGCATAACCGCGCGGCTTTCATCGCTGTCGCCCGGGGAGGGACCGAAGCCCCGCGACGGGAAGGGACTCGGGGAATAGAGTAAGGGCGAGGAGGAGCAATGAAGCGGCTCTTCGCGATACTCATTCTCTCGTTCGGCCTTTTGGGCTACGCTCAGGAATTCAACCTTGGCTACACCGCCGTCGGATGGCAACCCGGAGGCATCTTGGAGCTCGGCGGTGGCGGATACCGCGGGGACACGCTGCTCTTTGGCGGCGAGGGCATGGGCGGTCGGGGATGGGGCTACGGCTTTGCCTACCTCGGCTACGCCCTCATTCACGACGCCGAGAGGGGCTTCATCGTGTATCCCCGCCTGGGGTTCGGTGGCGCCAAGGTCGGCCTCAGCACCGGGCTCGCCTTCGACGTCGGCGTGGGCGGCGACTGGGTCATCACCCCGCCCCGGGGACTGGTCGTCGGATTCCGGGTCGGATACATCCGCTTCACCAACGTCGTCGGCTCGGGCGCAGCCTACGTTCGGGTCACCTTCGGCGGCGGCGGCTTTTTCCCCTCACGCTGAAGCCGCCCGCCGCTTGGCGATGAAGTCGAGGAGATCGCTGCTCTCCCAGGTATTGACGATGCGATCCGGTGGGATCATGGCCTTATTGGCCATGAGAACCCCCAGATCGACGAACGAGAGCATCTCCTTGGTGTGGGCGTCGGGTCCAATGGAAAACCACAGGCGGTCCCGGTAGCGCAGGGCCAGCCGCCAGTCGAGGTCGAGCCGTTGCGGGCTGGCGTTGAGTTCCACGATCACCCGCGCTTCCGCCGCCTTCTGCAAAACCGCGTCCCAGTCAACCCTGGCGCCCTCCCGCCGCAAGAGAAGACGCCCGCTCGGGTGCCCGAGGATCGAGAGAAAGGGGTTTTCCAGCGCCTGCAACAACCGCTCGGTCTGTTCGGCCTGGGAAAGGCCGAGCAGGGCGTGGAGGCTCCCGATGACGACCTCGAACTGGGCCAAGACCTCGTCCGGATAATCGAGCGAGCCGTCGCGCAGGATGTCGGACTCGATGCCCCGCAAAATCCGGAAGGGGGCCAGACGCTCATTGAGCGCGGCGATCTCTTCCCACTGGCGCTCGAGGTCGGCCACGGTGAGCCCGCCGGCGTAGGCGGCCGTTTGCGAGTGATCGGTGACCACCATGTACCGGTAACCGGCGTCCCGAGCCCAAGCCGCCATCGAGGCCAGGGTCTCGGCGCCGTCGGAGTAGGTGGTGTGGACGTGGATGAGCCCCCTCAGGTCGGCAACCTGCAAAAAGCGCTCAGGCGGCGCAAGTCCGATGTGTTCAGGCTCGCGTAGAAACGGCGGGGGAAAATCACGACCGAGGGCAGCAAACACCGCCGCTTCATCCTCAGCCTGGGGCAAAGGGCCGAGCGCCTTGACGTAGGCGCGGGACCCGGTGGCCACGACCAGGGTGGTGCCAAAACGCTCGCGATTGGAAAGGAACACCCTCACCGGGAGCCCGCCGAGCTGGCCCTCGACCACCCCGTCCCCTTGGCATTCCGCGTGTTCGCCAAGGGCCGAGCGCACGGCATCGGCATCCCCTTCGGCCACCAGGTCGACGCCCCCGACGGTCTCGAGGCCGCGCCGGAGGCTTCCAGCAAGCGCCACCCGCACCCCGGCGCCCTCGAGGTCCTCGCGGAGCACCTCGGCGACGGCCATCGCCTCGGGCAATAACACCCGCCTGGCACTTTGCAGCACGAACGCCACCGCCTCCCGAAGCTTGGCCTCGGTCTTCTTGCCGAATCCGGGAAGCGCCGAAAGCCGCCCCTCGGCCGCGGCTTCGGCCAGCGATTCCAGATCGGAAATCCCCTCCTCCACCAGCAGGCGAATCTTCTTGGGACCGAGTCCGGGAACGGAAAAAAGCTCGATGGCCCCCGGCGGGAGCCGCCCCTCGAGGTCCTCGAGATAGGGGAATTCGCCGGTTTCGTAGATCTCGCGCAAGAGCGCTGCGAGCGAGGCCCCGATGCCACGAATTCCGCGAAAGCCCCGGGCGGCGAGCGCCTCCAGCGGCTCCTCGCTGGCCTCGAGGGCCCGCGCCGCCCGGCGGTAGGCAAGGACGCGAAACTCCCCTTCGCCGAGGACCTCCATCAGGTCGGCGGCGCGCTTTAAAACTTGGGCCAGTTCCTTCTTGTTCATAGCCTCAAAGCCCTCGGGCGTCCCTGCCGAAAAACCACGGCCTCGGTGTAGCCCACGCTTTTGAGCAAAGCCACGGCGTCGGCAAAGCGGTGGCCAACCTCTTCTGGGGCATGGGCGTCCGAGCCCAGCACCACGGGGATCCCGAGCTCCCGCGCCCTGGCGAGCATCGCGGGGCTGGGGTAGACCTCGCCAACGGGTTTGCGCCAGCCGGCGGTGTTGACATCCAGGGCGAGCCCCTCCCCCGCAATCACCCTAAGCGCTGCCTCGGCGAGCTCCAAGTAGCCCTCTTCCGGCACGTGTCCGAACTTCTTGGGAAGGTCGAGGTGACCGATGGCGTGGAAGAGTCCGCTTTTTGCCGTCTCGATCACCAGGTCGAAGTACGCACGGTAGACCTCGCGCAGCTCGCGCCAGGAAAACTCCTCAACGTAGCGCGGGTGGTCAAAGGGCCAGGCGCCGATGAAGTGCACCGAACCGATCACGTAGTCGAAGGGGTAGCTCAGGAGCAACTCGCGAACGTAGCGCTCGGTGCCCGGATGGTGGTCGGCCTCGAGGCCAATCCCCACCTCGAGGTCGGTGGTTTGTTCCCGGAGGCGCTCCAGGGTGGCGAGGTAGAAGGGGAGCATCTCACGGTCCATGCGCGATTCGGGATCGAACCAGGGCGGCATCGGCGCGTGGTCGGTAAAGACGACGCCAGAAAGGCCGGAACGCCGCGCGGCCTCGAGGTAGGCCGACGGATCCCCCACCGCGTGCTTGCACAGCGGGGTATGCACGTGCGAGTCTACGAGCTTCACGACCTCAGCTTAAGCACCCCGCCGTGGCTTTTGCCACGGCGGGGGCTCCCAGCCAAATATCGGATCGGTGTGTTCAAAAGCTCGCGGGCGCCTCCTTGACCGGGCCGAAAGACGTGCGGGCGCGGGTTTTAAGATGGGAGGCAGGATGCGGGCAATGGTGCTCCACCAAGCGAAAAAGCCGCTGGTCCTAGAGGACCGCCCCGTGCCAAGCCCCGGTGATGGCCAGGTCCTCATCCGTGTCGAGGCCTCGGGCGTCTGCCGGACCGACCTTCACATCGCCGACGGCGAGCTTTCGCCCCCGAGGCTACCCCTGGTCCTCGGCCACCAGATCGTGGGCCGCGTCGAGGCGCTCGGCCCCGGCGTCAGCTCGAGGCGGGTTGGCGAACGGGTGGGGGTGGGCTGGCTCGGGTGGACGTGCGGCGAGTGCAAACACTGCCGCCGCGGCGAGGAAAACCTCTGCGTGAACGCCCAGTTCACCGGCTTCCACCTCGACGGGGGGTTTGCCGAGTACACCGTCGCCTTCGCCGACTACACCTACCCCCTGCCCGAAGGCGGGGAGGCGGTGGACATGGCTCCTTGGATGTGCGCCGGGCTCACCGGTTTTCGAAGCTACCGCTTCGTCAGGGACAAGTCGCTCATCGGCTTTTACGGCTTCGGCTCCGCCGCCCATCTGATCGCCCAGGTCGCCCGCTTCGAAGGCAAACGGTTTTACGCCTTCGTCCGCCCCGGCGACGAAGCGGCCAAGGCGTTTGCCATGCAAATGGGCGCCGAGTGGGCCGGCGATTCCACCCAGGCCCCGCCTGAACCCATGGAGGGGGCGATCATCTTCGCCCCCGTGGGCGACCTCATTCCCCAGGCGCTTTCCCACCTCGAGCCCGGTGGAACGCTGGTCCTCGGTGGGATTTACATGAGCCCGGTTCCCCAAATGCCCTACGCCCTGCTCTGGCGCGAGCGAACCATCCGCTCGGTTGCCAACCTCACCCGCGAAGACGCCCGGGGCTTTTTGCAACTCGCCCCCAAGATCCCCGTCCGGGCCCAGGTCGAGACCTATCCCCTCGAGGCCGCGAACGAGGCCCTGGAGGCCCTGCGCCGGGGGCGGGCCCAAGGGTCGATCGTCCTCGTCCCTTAAGAGGCGAGGAAGACCTCAAGCCCCGCGTGCTCGAGGGCCGAGACCGCCGCCGACTCGGCGGCGTCGTCGGTGATCAGGGCGTCGACGGCCGAAAGCGGCGCGATCTTGGCGGTGGTGATCCGCATCAGCTTGGTGTGGTCGGCCAGGACGTAGACCGATGCGGCCTGAGCGATCATCTTTTTCTTGATCTCGGCCTCCTGAACGTTGACGTTGGTCACGCCCCGACGGGGGTGAACCCCGTTGCAACCGATGAAGGCTTTGTCGGCGTGGATCTCGTCGAGGACCAACGTGCCAAAAGGGTTCACCAACGAGTGCTGCAACGAGCGCAGGGTCCCCCCGGTGACGATCACGCTGATTCCGGGGTGGTCCTCGAGCATGAGGGCGATGTTGAGCGCGTTGGTCACGATCAAAACCCGTCGCAAACCGCGCGGCAGCGCCCGGGCGAGCTCGGTGGTGGTCGAGCCCACGTCGACGATCACCGTCTCGCCATCCCGGATCAACGAGGCGGCAAAACGCCCGATCTTCGCCTTCTCCTTGAGGTGGACCTTTCGCGACTCGCGCAGCGGCAGCTCGATCCGGCCGGGCGAGGCCGGAAGGGCTCCGCCGCGCGTCCGCACCAAGAGCCCCTGGCGCTCGAGCGCCGCCAGGTCGGCCCGCACCGTCACCGCACTCACGCCGAAGGCACGCGCCAGCTCGGCTACCCGGACCATACCGTCCTGACTGAGGATCTCCAGGATTTTCTTTCTCCGAAGCGAAGCTTCGATCGAGGCCATGATCAACCCTTTACCGAACCCGCGAGCAGACCGCGAATGAAGTAACGCCCCATCAGGATATAGATCAGCAGGGTGGGGAGGGCGG
>WIAM01000057.1 GCA_015519965.1 Thermaceae bacterium | reverse complement strand
GGCGACCTGGTCTTCATCGGCGGCACCACCGCCGCCCCCATCGCCGGGGTCCAGCCGCCCGAGCCCCTCACCACCCGCTCCCCCTACGTGGCCCGCTTCGACGGCGGCAAGCTCACCTGGATCCACTACTGGCCCAACCTCGGTCACACCCCCGTCTCGGTGGCCTACGATCCCGCCAAGAACGAGGTCTACGCTACGCGCTCCACCTACCTCTACTTTCTCGACGCCCAGACCGGCGAGGTCCTGCCCAAGAGCTACGTCACCAAGGACAATGCCAGCGGTCCCTTCGACCTCTGGGACGTTGACCCCAACTCCGGTCTCACCCAGTTCCAAAATTGCCAGCGCCTCTACCTGCTCTGGGGCGGCGACCTCGTCTGCGTGGGCATGGCCCGGGGGGTGGCCAACCCCGATGATCCCCCGAGCCAGTGGCGTTCCGCCGACGCCCAGGTTTGGGTGGCCCGATACCGGCGGAGGTGAACCGTGCGCTCTTCTAAAGGCTTCGCCCTCATCCTGACCCTCTTCATCCTGGCCGTCTTCTCGGCGGTGTTGGGCGGGGCCATGCTGCGCACCGTCTACCAGGTGCGCTCGGCCCGGGCCCAGGCCGCCGAGGCGGCCGCCGAGGGGGGGAGTGCCTCGGCTTCGCGGGCCGTCAATGCAATACTTGTTTAGGCATTGACGGCCCGCGAACGCAAGCGTGTTTTGGGTCACACATATTCCCGCACGCGTTCAAAGTTTTCCCGCCGTCCCGGCGTAACACCGCCGGTCACCGGTTTTTCCGTCGTGTGCCTTAGGCCATCACCGCGTCCGAGAGCGTTTCGTAGGCGCGCTTGAGTTCGTCGACCCAGGGGGCGAGGCCGAGGTCGTCTGCCCGCTCGAGGTAATAGCGGATGCCGGCCTTGAGGTTTTTCCGGTAGGCCTCGAGGTGCTCCGCGCTCTGGTCGCGCTCGCTCCCGAATCGGCCGAATTCCAGGGCCTCGAGGTAGTCGAGGTAGAGCCTGAGTTCCTTGATGAAGACGTGGGGTCGGTTCGGATCCAGGTCGAGGCGCACCCGGCCGTAGATGTGGCCCACCATCTCTTCTAGGCTGTAGGGGCCTTTGAAGTAGGCGAGGTTCGGGCCCGGGCAGATCGAGACGCCCGCTTCCGGCATCTGGGGCGGCTGGTCGTAGACCAACCGGGCCGACTCGGCCAGGCCCACGCAGAGGCACTGCTTTTCGAGGAGCTTTTCGAGCTCGGCCCGGAAGACTTCTTCCGGGAGTCCCTGTTCCCGGAGCGCCTTGATCTTGCGGTGCTGGTAGTTGCGTGAGGCGGTGCAGATGGGTCGCTCGGTGAACTCGGTGTTGAACTCGAGGTGCCCCTTGGGGCAGGGGCTGCCGGGCCGGCCTTCGGCGTACCACTTTTTCGCCAGCTCGCCCATGGGGGCGTTTTTGAGGCTGTGGAAGGGAACGCCGAGCGGCGAGGCCCCGGAGAGGTAGAGGTCGTCTTCTCCGGCTTCGACCAGGCGCTTGCGCGTGGGCTCGTCAACTACGGTGACCTCGGGGACCAGGAGGAACGGCGAGCCCCACCCCACGCTGTCGAGGCCGTAGTGCTCGATGAGCATGCGGTGTTCCTCGGCCGTGCCCACCCCGCCCTGGGCGGTGATCCGCACCTCCGGCGGGCTTTTTGGCACCGGCTTGCCGAGCTTTTTGAGGGCGGTGGTGTAGATGCCAAAGAGCGTCTCCACGAGCTCTTCGCGGCGCGCCTTGAACTCTTCCAGGATCGGCCCCATCAAATAGCCCTGGGTGGCGAAGGCGTGGCCTCCGCAGTTGAGGCCCGATTCGATGCGGTATTCGCTGACCCAAAGGCCCTTTTTGGCCAGGAACTTCCCCTGGGTCAGGGCGGAGCGAAAGTCGCTCACCTTGAGAATGAGCTGCTTCTTGATACGCCCCGCCTCGTCGGCGAAGAAGTCGGCGAACTTGGCGATATAGGAGTAAAGCCGGGGGTTGAGGCCGGCGGAGAGACAGAGGGCGCCCTCGAGCTTGCTCATTGCGAAACCCCGGAGTGAGGCGTGGGCATCGTTGTGTTCGGTGGGAAGGGCTTCACGGCCGACGTAGTTTTGTTTGTCGACCTTGGTCATAATGTTGGTCTCGATGCGTCCTGGCTTCAAGCTGGCGCGGATCGTGGCCTCGAGGTGCTTCTGGCCAGCCTGCCAGCGTTCGTAAAGGCCCCTGAGCGGCGACTGGGGCGGGAGGAGCTCGAGGTAGCGCACGATCTCCCCACCCGCTTGCAACGAGCTTTTCCTCAAGGTTTCGAAATCGCTCTTGACGATCTCGTGGATGAGGTCGAGGTAGGCGGTGATGCGGCGGGCCCGAGAGTCGTTTTTGGGGTCCTTCTCGATCGGCTCATAGGGGAGCCCGCGGACCCTCGCCCAGTAGGCTCGCATCCTCTCGGCGAGCGCGTCGTCGATGATCGAGACGACCGAATTGATGCCGTATTTGGCTACCTTGATCGGGGCGTCGATGGAGAACGACGTGCCCATGACGGGAATGTGGAACGTATGGACGCGACTGCCAAACGAAAGCTCCCCGTCACCGGGGCTCGATGCCAAACTCAACTGCATGCCTCAAAGTACGCCCTGTGCTGGGCGGGAGTTGTAACCTCCGCCCCATTTTGGTCCGGGTTTTGACCGGCTCCAATCTACGCCTACGCGAACGCCAAAGGCCCCTACTGGTGGGGCCTTTGGCGAAGAGGAGGGGGCCAGCGGGGTTTTTAAGCGAGGGCCCTCGAGCTTTTCAACATGTCGGCGGCCGATTGGCCGACGCGTGCGTTTTCCCGAGCCTTGTATGTCAAGCCGCTTTGGCAAGCGGGGCACTTAGCGGAAGATCGCGCGGGGAAGATAGGCGGCGACGATCCAGTTCGGGGCATCGACGACTTCGCTGATGCGCAGATCCACGGCGACACTGGCCAGGGCGTAGGCCATCTCGGGCGAAAGGCCGTACTGTTTCCCCAGATGGTCGATCATGTCCCGCACCGCGTCCCGGGCGGCCTGCATGAGGTCGGGGGCGATGCCGGTGGTTACCTCGTAGCCTTTTTCGTCGAGGTGGCGGGTCGGCGGCCCGGGAATCTCAAACCGGGGCCGGGCAAACCCCGCCTGCTTTTTGAGGTCGAAACGCAGCCGGATGTTCATCGACGACTCAATGGCTGTGCCGCAGACCTCGCCGTCGCCCTGGGCGGCGTGGGTGTCTCCCACGGAAAAGAGCGCGCCCGGAACCTGCACCGGAAGGTAGAGCTTGGCGCCGCGGGTGAGGTCGCGGATGTCCATGTTGCCGCCGGCTTCGCGGGGTGGCACCACCGAGTGCACTCCGGGTTCTTTGAGGGCAAGCCCGATGGTCCCCGGGAAGGGGCGGGTGGGAAGGCGGATGTCGGGGGTAAAGCGTACTTCGTGCTCGTCGTACTCGGAGATATGCAGGAAAGGCTCGGGAAATTCGTCGGCCAACAGGCCGAAGCCGGGGATGATCGCCGTCCATCCCCAACCGCTCGGTTCGAAGTCCAGGATCTCCACCACCAGGGCGTCGCCGGGCTCGGCGCCATCCACGTAGATGGGGCCGGTGACCGGGTTGACCCGCTCAAAGTCGAGCTTCGCCACATCTTCATGGCGTGAATCCCGCGCCAGCTGGCCCCCGGAGGCGTCGACTACTTCGAACTCAACCGTCTCGCCAGGGGCGACGGTCAGCACTGGCGCGAGGCTGTTGTCCCAACCGAAGTGGTGGTGCTGCTTGTGGATCGTTTTGTGGCTAGCGCCCATCGGTCGTCCACACCTCCTCGTAGTTGACGGGGATGTGAATGGGATCGACGAAGATGGCCTCGGGACCGGCGACCCGCGACGAGTGCATGGTGAAGCGTTTTTCGTTGAAGATAGGGATCCAGGGCGCGTCGTCCATCAGCTTGACGAAGAGGTCTCGGTAAAGGGCGATCCGGGCTTCGGCCTGGTCCGGCTGGACCATTTTGTCCGCTTTCGCCGCTAAGGCATCGAGCTCGGGGTTACAGTATCGGGCCCAGTTCCAGCCGCCGGGCACAGCGCTGACGCAGGAAAGAATGGGCCAGTAGAAATTGTTGGGGTCGGGGTAGTCGGCGATCCAGGCCATGCCGCCGGACCAGATCATCGGTGCCTCGCCGGCGCCGCCGGCCTCGATCACCGTGGCTTGGGAAAGGGGACGGAGGTTGACCTTGACCCCGATCTGGGCCAGATCCTGCTGGATCG
>WIAM01000008.1 GCA_015519965.1 Thermaceae bacterium | reverse complement strand
GGCGTCAAAGATACGGGCCGAGGCGTGACCCTCTCCGAGCTCGGCTACCACCAGCTCACCCGGCCGAAATCGTTCCACCTCCGCCAGGTGGACTAAGCACCCCGCCGTGGCTTTCGCCACGGCGGGGCCCCTGAAAGAGGCAAAAGACCCGCCCATTTTGCATCGGCAATAAAGCTCGTTCGCGCTCACTGCATCTTGGCGGCGGCCATGGCGAGCCAGCGGGGATAGGCCTTGCGGTCAAAGGGATTTGGCAGCTGGAAGGGCCCGACGAAGACGGTGGGGGTGCCGCGGAGACCGAGCCGCTCAGCCTCGGCGCGCATTGCCGTCACCACCTCGAGGTATTTTTCCGACGCCATACAGTCGGCGAAACGCCCTGCGTCGAGGCCGAGGTCTTTGGCGATCCGGAAATAATTGGCGCCTTTTTGAGCGGCCAGATCGGCAAACAGCCGGTCGTGGAAGGGCCAGAACTTACCCTGCTCGGCGGCGCACTCGCTGGCGCGGGCAGCCTCGGCCGCATCCGGGTGAATTCCGACCAGGGGAAAGTGACGGTACTCAAAACGCGCCTGCCCCGTATTCACGAGTTGTCGAATGACCGTCGGCAGTACCTCGAGTGCCAGCCTTTGGCAATATGGGCAGTAAAAATCAGCGTACTCGCGGATGAGGGGGCCTTTTTCGCCCAGAACGTGCCGTGGGGTTCCGAAGGCGGTCTCGGGAATTTCGAGGGGCATGACCTCGAGGCTGACTTCCGCCGCTTTCACCTCCAGCGCGAGCACGAAGGCCTCGCCGAGCTTCACCCGCACCGGTCGGCCCTCGGCGGCGACGGCCTTGGCGTTGGCCTCGAACCACTTGGCATAGGCACCCGCGATTTCCGGGATGCCCACCGCCGCGGCGATGACCCTACCCTGAGCCTCGACATCGTCCCGGGGGCCGGTGTAGCGCACCCGGTAGAGATACCCTGCGAGGGTTTCCACCTCCAGGCGGCCTTCGGCGAAGGCAACGGGCCCGGTGGCGACCTCGAGGCCGAGCATGGAGAAAAAGCGGTCGGGCTGGTTGCCGATCTCGGCGAGCGCCAGGCCCATGAATACGAGGAGAACGACGATGGTTCGCACGTTTTCCACTATAGGACCTCGAGGTCGCTATCCGTTGTTATAGAAGTCGCTCTTAGTGTAGTACTCCGACATCACCAGCTTCAAAAAGGCCACCGCCGGCACCGCCAAAAGCGCCCCCCAAAGCCCGAAGAGCACCCCGCCGGTCAGGATGGACAGGATGACCGTGACCGGGTGAAGCTGGGTCGCGCGACCCAGGATGAGGGGCGAGAAAACCTGGGCCTCGAGCTGGTTGGCGATGACGAAGACCGCCACCGTCCCCAGCACAAACGCCCAGCCCTTGCCCGCGGCGAGCAAGACCGCGGGGGTAATTGAGATCACCACCCCCAGGTAGGGAACCAGGTTAAACACCCCGGCGATGAAGCCGAGCGAAGCGGCCAGTGGCACCCCCAAAATCCAAAGGCCCACGCCGACCACCGTGCCCACGAGCGCGGCGACCACCAGCTGGCCGCGCACGAACCCGCCGACCGCGCGGTCCACGTTCCTGGCCAAGTCCTTCACGAAGGGCTGATAGGGCCTAGGAAAGGCTTCGATCAGCGTCCGGCCCACCTTGGGAAAATCGAGCATCAAATAGGCAGCGACCAAGAAGACCAGGACCAGCTGAAAAATGCCGCCGACGATCGCCGCCAACCCCTGAACCAAGCCCTTGCCCCCGGCCACCAGGGCCTCAATCCAGCCGAGTAAGGTTCCGGTGATGTTTTGCAACAACGCGCCGAGCCCCTGGGAGGCCTTAGTCACCGCCTCGCTCACGGGGGCCTCGAGGCCATAAGGTTTCAGCCAGCGCTCAAGCCAGGCCGGGGCCCCCTTAGCCCAGCCCAAAACCCGTTCCGCCAGGGAAGGAATGTCCTGGACGAAGCTCGAGAGCTGGAGGAAGACCTGGTAGACCAGAACCGAGGCCAGACCGAGAAACAAAAAACCCAAAATGTAGACAACGAGAACACCGAGGCCTCGAGGGAGCCCCCGGCGCTCGAGGGCGACGATCAGGGGGTTGGCCAGATAGGCGAGGGCATAGGCGGCGGCGAACACCACCAAAACCTGACCGGCCCGGATCAAAAACGCATACAGAGCGTAGAGGGCGAGCAAGAAGGTCGCGACCCGAACATAGGGGTTTTGCCACACCGCGACAAAGGCCTCTCGCATCCTAGATGCATCTTAAGCGAACGCCATCGCTCAAGGGGCTTTTTCGGGCGAAGGGGCCACATAGGCAAAAAACGCGCGCGCCGCCTCGCGAATCTGCCCGGCATCCATGCCCTGGCCGAAGTACTCGCCCTTACCCACCGCCCCCGTCCATAGCTCGAAGAGCAACCGGGGCGCCGCCCGGCTCCCCCTGACGGCGTAGCTGGTCCCGCTATTTCCCACGTTGCCGATCCACTCGCCCCGGAAAACCTCCGCCCCTTCCCGAACCTGGGGCGCGATGCGCGAGAGGTGGGCGTACACCGACACCCGACCGTCCGGGTGTCGGATCCACACCTCGCGCCCCCGCAAGCGGTCCATCTGTTCCGGGGTCGCGCCGTCCTTGACCGCATCGATGAGCGCCGCAAAAGCCGCCTCATCCAGATCCTGGTAGTCGAGGTCGGCCTTGATCACCACCCCATCCGCCGCGGCCACCACCCCAAGCCCGTAGACTACGGGCAGGCACGGGTCCTCACCGGTAAAGACGAAGCCATAGGACACCCCGTTGCGGTAGGGCCGGGGCGCGCCGGGAAGGTAGGCCGGGTTTCGTGGCAGGCAGGCCCCAGGCAGCGGGAGCTCGTAGCGCAGCGGTGTCTCAGCCGGGGTCGGCTCCGGTACCGGTTCTGGCGCGGTCGAGACCACCGCGACGCTCCGCGAGGCCAGTTCGCGCTCGCTCCTTTGCCAGGCAATGGTCACCACCAGGGCGTAAAGGGCGATCAGAAAGAGGAGATACCACCCGGGTTTGAGCCCCATAGGCCCATTCTGACACGCCGTGTAAAAATGAAGGGATGAGCGAGCCCGTTTGCGGCATCTTCGCCACCCACCCAGAGCGCATCGAAGAAGCCAAGGCCCAGATTTCCCCGGACGCTGAAGTTCAAGCTGCTTCGACATTACTCAAGGCACTCGCCGACCCCACACGGATGCGGCTGCTCCTGGCCATGCGCGCCGGGGAGCTCTGCGTGTGCGACCTGGCCACGCTGCTCCAGATGAGCGAGTCGGCGGTAAGCCACCAGCTCCGCGTCCTACGGAACGCCAACCTGGTCGCCTGGCGACGCGAAGGGCGCCAGGTCTATTACCGCCTGGCCGACGAACACGTCGAGGCCATCCTCAATATGGCGCTGGAACACGGACGGGAGTAAAGCGTCTCTGGCGCGTCGTTGTGATGCGCCGGCCTGATACTTGAACATCCTTTCAATTGTTCATATAATCAAGTTGTGATGGCGACCTCGACCCAAACCCAGACCCTCGAGTTTGAAGTCGAAGGACTCGACTGCGCCGACTGCGCGCGAAAGGTCGAAAACGCGGTCAAGAAGCTTCCCGGCGCCCTCGACGTCAAGGTTTCGTTCACCAGCGGGACGCTCTCGGTCCGGCTCTCGGCCGAGACCCCGCCCGAGGCCCTCCACCGGGCGGTCGAACCGCTCGGCTATAAGCTCCGGAAAAAGCGCGACCACGACCACCACCACCACGACCACGGCGCCGGGAGCGAAGTCCCCTGGTACCAAAGCCAAAAGGGAAAGAACTTCCTCCTCGGGCTCGTTTTTCTGGTGGTGGCCGGGGGGACGGATCTCCTCGGCCTGCCCGGTGCGACCTGGCTGTATCGCGTCGGGGCGCTGGTCTCGGTCTGGCCTTTGGCCCGGAAGGCCTTCGCCGTTCTAAAAAGCGGCGGCTTCCTCGACATCAACGCTCTCGTGACCATCGCCACCGCCGGGGCGATCTTCATCGGCGCCGAGGCCGAGGCGATGGTGGTGGTGGTCCTCTTCCTGCTGGGTGAGGTCCTCGAGGGCGAGAGCGCCCGGCGCGCCCGCCGCGCGCTCAAGGCCCTGGCCAATCTGGTCCCACCCACCGCCCGGCGCCTCAGCGGCACGGCGACCGAGGTGGTCCCGATCGAAGCGGTGAAGCCGGGCGAACTGGTCCAGATCCCCGCTGGCGAACGGATCCCCCTCGACGGCGAGGTGGTCAAGGGCCAGGGTGCGGTCAACGAGTCGATGCTCACCGGCGAATCCGAGCCTTTAGCCAAAGCCGAGGGTGATCCCGTCTTCGCCGGCACCGTGCTCGTCGAAGGGGACCTGGTGGTCCGGGTCACGGCCCCGGCATCGGAGAGCGCCGTGGCCAGGATTTCCAAGCTGGTGGAGGAAGCGAGCGCCCAGAAAAGTCCTACGGTTCGGGCCATCGACCGCTTCGCCCGCTACTACACGCCGGGCGTGGTGGTGGTGGCCGCCCTCGTCGCCTTTGGACCGCCCCTGGTGGCGGGAGCCCCGCTCTTGCCCTGGGTTTATAAGGGCCTGGCGCTCCTCCTCATCGGCTGCCCCTGCGCGCTCGTTCTCTCGGCCCCGGCCGCCATCGCCTCCGGCATCGCCCGGGCCGGGAAAATGGGCGTGCTCGTCAAAGAGGGGGCGGCCATCGAGACCGCAAGCCGCCTCCGCACCCTGGCTTTCGACAAAACCGGCACCCTCACCGAGGGCAAACCCCGTCTGGTCAAGATCGAGGGGCGCTCCGAAGAGGAAGTCCTCCCCCTGGTCGCCGCCATCGAACGGCAAAGCGCTCACCCCCTGGCCGAGGCGGTTTTGCGCCGCGTCGAGGAAGCTGGCCTTGCCATCCCCGAGGCCAAGGACATCCACGCCGTCCCGGGGGCTTACCTCGAGGGCCGCGTCGAAGGCCGCGAGGTATGGGTAGGAAGCCCCAAGGCGGCCGGGCTCACGCCGCCTGAAGCCGGGTATTCCACGGCTGTGGTCAAGATCGACGGCGAGGCCGCCGCCTGGCTCTACTTCGAAGACACGCTGCGCCCGGACGCGAAAGAAGCCATCGACCGCATCAAGCGTTTGGGGATCACCCCGGTCATCCTCTCCGGCGACAACCAGGCCGCGGTGCGCCGCGTGGCGGACACCCTCGGCCTGCCCTACCGCGCCGAGCTGGCCCCGGAAGACAAGCTGGCCTACCTGACGAGTGAAGCCGAGCGGCCGCTGGGCATGGTCGGCGACGGCGTCAACGACGCCCCGGCGCTCGCCGCCGCCGACCTCGGCGTGGCCATGGGCAAGGGAACCCAAGTGGCGCTCGAGACCGCCAACGTCGCCCTGGTCGAAGGTGAGATGCTGCGCTTTGCCCATTTCCTCGAGCTGGCCCGAGCCACCATGAACAACCTCTACGCCAACGTCGCCATCGCCCTGGGCCTCAAGGCCGTGTTCCTGGTGACCACCATCGCCGGCCTCACCGGGCTTTGGATGGCGGTGCTCGCCGATACTGGCGGCGCGCTGCTCGTAACCGTTAACGCGCTGAGGCTCCTTGGCTGGAAAAGCCGCTAAGAACCCCTTAGGCAGAAATCGCGCCGAAGCGCTCTGCGAGCCGCCCTGGCCCCGCCGCGATTCCTCGCGGCGGGGCCTTTGGTGCGACAATGGCCCTATGAAAGCCCTCGCTCTCATTGCCCACGACAAGAAAAAGGCGGACATGGTGGCCTTCGCCAAGGACCACAGGGCGCTCCTCGCCCGCTACCCCCTGATCGCCACCGGCCATACCGGAAAGCTTTTGCGCGAGAAAGCAGGCCTTACCGTCGAAACCCTTCTCTCCGGCCCCATGGGCGGCGACCAGCAGATCGGCGCCCGGATCGCCGAGGATCGGGTGCTCGCGGTCATCTTCCTGCGCGATCCCCTCACCGCCCAGCCCCACGAGCCCGACGTCTCGGCCCTCATGCGAATCTGCGACGTCCACGAGGTACCCCTCGCGACCAACCTCGCCGCCGCCGAGGCCATCGTGGCCTGGCTGGCCGAGGGGGCACCCGCGGCTTTGGGCGAAGTAAAGTAGTCCCATGGACTACGAACTGGCAGGCTACATCGACCATACCCTCCTCAAACCCACTGCCACGCCGAAAGACATCGAGCGCCTGGTCAACGAGGCCCTCGAGCATCACTTCTACGCCGTCTGCGTCAACCCGGCCCACGTGCCCCTGGCCAAGCGCACCATCGGCGCAGCACCCCTGCGCCTGGCGGCGGTGGTGGGCTTTCCCCTTGGCGCCAGCGCCCCCGAGATCAAGGCCGCCGAAGCGGCGCTGGCGGTGGCCCAAGGCGCCGACGAAATCGACATGGTCATGGCCCTGGGACCGGCGAAAGCCGGCGACTGGGAAACCGTTTTAGCCGACATCCAGGCGGTGCGAAACGCCGCTCCCCGCGCCGTGCTCAAGGTGATTTTGGAAACCGGGTTCCTCGACGAGGCCGAGATCCGCCAGGCCGCCGAAACCGCGATCGCGGCCGGAGCCGACTTCTTGAAGACCTCAACCGGATTCGGACCTCGGGGGGCCAGCCTCGAGGACGTCCGCCTGCTCAAAGCGGTCGCCGCAGAAAGGGCGAAGGTCAAGGCCTCGGGCGGCATCCGCACCCGGGAAGACGCCTGGCGCATGATCGAAGCCGGCGCCGACCGCATCGGCACGTCTTCCGGCGTCAAGCTGGTCACCGAGGAATGAAGCCAAAGCTCCTCCTGGCCTCAAAAAGCCCACGGCGGCGCGAGCTCCTGGCCCGCCTGGGGATCCCCTTCGAAACCGTCGAGCCCGGCTTTGAAGAGCCCGCGCCGAGCGGGTCGCCGGAGGCCCTGGTAGTCGAGCTCGCCGAGGCCAAGGCCCGCTCGGCCTGGCAAACCGGCGACTACGTCCTGGGGGCGGACACGGTGGTGGTGCTCGGAAACGCCATCCTGGGCAAGCCCAAGAGCGCCGAGGAAAACCGCGAGTTCCTCCGCGCCCTTTCAGGGAATACCCACACCGTCTACACCGCAGCGGTGCTGATCGACCCCGACGGAGGGGCCCACCGCCACCTGGCCACCCCTTCAGTCACCTTCCGGACGCTGAGCGAAGCCGAGATCGACTGGTACGTGGCGAGCGGCGAGGGTCTCGACAAGGCTGGAGGCTACGGCATCCAGGCGCGGGGCATGGTGCTGGTCGAGGCGGTCCACGGCGACTTCTACGCCGTCGTCGGACTCCCCGTAGCCGGGGTGTGGCGCATGCTGCTGGCAGCGGGGTTTCCCGTCATAGCCCCGCCCCGGTCCCCTCAAGACGGGAGGCGCTGAACGTGGTTCGGGCGGTCTGGCTGGGGCTCACCCTCCTGGGGATGGTGCTGTCGGTACTCACCGCGCGTACCGCGCCCACGGTGGCCGCCGAGCTCAGCGCCCGCAGCGCCCCGCTCTTTTACGTCGGCGACCGCATCGGGAAAAACCTCAAAGCCGCCGCCTACGCGCTCGTCGACCGGCGCCGCTGGCGGCAAGAGGCGCTGGCCCTCGAACGGCAGGTGGCCGAGCTCAAGCAGGAAAACCTGCGCCTCTCACTGGAAAACCAGCGCCTCAGGCGGACCCTCAAGGTCCGCGAGTCCCAGGCCCCGGGGGTGGTGGCCATCGCGCCCATCATCGCCGAAGACCCCTCGGGGCTCTTCCGGAGGCTCACGCTGGGCCTCGGCGAAGCCGACGGGCTGCGGGTGGGCATGCCGGTGACCAGCCCCGGGGGCCTGGTGGGCGTGATCATCGAGACCACCCCAAAACGCGCGGTGGTGCGGACGGTGGTCGACCCCGAGTCCGCCATCGGCGTACGCCCCGCCGACGTCCCCGGCCGGGGGATCGCCCGGGGACGTCCCCCGGCCTCGCTCCGGGTCCGCTTTCCCGTCGAGGTCGAGGTCAAGCCCGGCGACCTCCTGATCACCGGTGCCATCGGCGGCCTTTTCCCCGAAGGCATTCCGGTGGCCCGGGTCACCCGGGTAATTCCCCCGGGACCCGGGGCGCTGACCTACGACGTTGAGGCCCGGCCGGTGGTTCGTTTTTCCATGCTCGAAGAGGTCATCGTCCTGAGGAGGCTTTGATGCGCTGGGGGCTGCTGTTCATCCTGACCGCGCTTTTGGCCTCGATCCTCGCCGGCCTGCTGCCCGAAGCCTGGGCGCCGCCGGATCTGTGGTTCCTCTTCGTCGTCGCCGCCGTGCCCCGACTCGCCCCGGCCTGGAGCCTGGTGCTGGCCTTCATCATCGGGCTTTTCTCCGATCTCACCTCGGCCGGGTATCTCGGCCTCCACGCCGTGGGGCTCACCTTCGCCGCCTACGCCCAGCTCGTCCTGGCCTCGATGCTGCACTGGGACGAGTGGCTTGGCCGGGGCGCGGTGGTGGTGGGCGCGTACCTGGCCAAGTGGGCCGGCCACCTCCTGGTGGTGTACTGGCTCGGGCTCTTCCTGGTCGGACCCTTAAACTTCAGCGGCGTGTTTTTGAGCGAGGCGGTGCTCACCCTGGCCCTGGCCCCGCTTTATCTGGCCTTTGCCGATCGTTTCTTGCCCGGGGAGGATCATGCCGGGTAGGCTCAAGACCCTTTTGGTCCTCGTCTACCTCGCCTTCGCCGTCTTCACCCTCAGGCTTTTGCAGCTGCAGGTCTTCGACTACCAGCGTTACGTCACCCAGAGCCGGGGCAACTACCTCAAAACCGAGTCCATCCCCGCACCCCGGGGCCGCATCTACGACCGAAACGGGGTGCTGATCGCCACCAACCGGGTCGCCTATGACCTGGTCTACAGCGGCGGCCCGGTTCAGTTCGCCGGACGTATCCAGGACCTCCTCGGCCTGGCGGGCTTCCCCGAAGTCAAGGGCAAGCCGGTGGTGGTGGCCGCCAACATCCCCTCCAAGCTCGTGCCCACGCTGGCCGAGCTCACCGCCGGCCAGGCCAATCTCGAACTCCGGGCCCGGGTTGAGCGCGAATACCCCAACCCTATCTCGGGACCGGTGCTGGGGTATGTCCAGGAGGCGGGGCCCGCCGACCTCAAACGCGGCTATGAGGTCGGCGACCTGGTGGGGCGGGCGGGCCTCGAGGCCGCCCTCGAGCCGTTGCTGCGGGGCAAACGCGGGGCCAAGCTGGTGGAGAGGGACGCCCGCGGCGCCACCCTCCGGGAGATTATCCTCAAGGCCCCCGAGCCGGGCCAGGACATCACGCTCACCATCGATCTCCGCTTGCAAAGCGTAGCCGAACGGGCGCTCCAAAGCGCCCTCCGCGACCTCAACGCCGGCCGGGAAAAGCTGGGGCTGCCGCCAGAGACCACGGTCCGGGGGGCGGTCATCGCCATCGACCCCGAAAACGGCGAGGTGCTGGCCATGGCCAGCGCCCCGGATTATGACCCCAACGTCTTCGTCCGCCTGCCGGTCCCCGGCGACGTCATCCGCAGCCTGATTCAAAACCCGGCCAAGCCACTCCTCGACCGCGCGGTCCAGACCTACCCTCCCGGTTCCACCTTTAAATCGGTAACGGCGAGCGCCCTTTTGGAGTCGGGCCTGGTCAGCCCCGACACCGTTTACCGCTGCCTGCCCTCCATCGTTTTCGGCGGCCAGGTCCGCCGCAACTGGTCGTCGCGCGACATGGGCCCCATGACGGTGGATAAAGCCCTCGCCTATTCGTGCAACACCTGGTTCTACCAAGCGGTGATCGAAGCCGGCCCCCTCAAAGCCCTGGACGCCATCGCCGCGCGGGCAGAGCGGTTCGGCTTAGGCCAGGCCACGGGGCTTGAAATCAGCGAACGGACCGGGCTCGTTCCCACCCGGGCGTGGAAGCAAAGGACCTACGGCGAGCCCTGGTATCCGGGTGAAACCCTCTCCGTCGCCATCGGCCAGGGGCCGCTGCTCGTAAGCCCGGCCCAGATGGCGCGGGCCTACGCCGCGATCATGACCGGCAAGCTCCCCTACCTCCACCTGGTAAAAGGACGGGACGAACCGGCCACACCGATACCGGGGAACTTCTGGCGTCTCATTCGCCAGGGCCTCCGGGAAACCGTCACCGAGGGGACGGCGTCCTTTCGCCTGAAGGACTTCCCCGTGCCCACGGCGGGCAAAACGGGGACCGCGGAGACCCCGGGTAAACGGGCCGGTTACGAGCACGCCTGGTACGTAGGGTTTGGGCCCTACCCCGAAGATCCCCGCTACAAGCCTTTGGTGGTGGTCGCCTTTATCGAAAACGGCGGCGAGGGCAGCCGGGTGGCCCTGCCGGTGGTCAAGAAGATCATGGCCGCCTACTGGGGTGTGGGTGGTATAACGGAGGCCGATGCGCGTTCGAGCGACACCCAAAGGTCTGGCCGTTCGGCTGGACGGCGATGAAACCCGGGAAGAGGTCGCCGAAACCTTAGGCGCCCTTCCCGATCTGCCCATCGAGATTGAGATCAGCGGCCGGGTGCCGGGCGAGATTGTGGCCGCCCTCATCCAGGCCGCATCGCCCCGACCGGTGACCTTCCGCCCCCCGCGCGGCGAGCGCTGGGT
>WIAM01000056.1 GCA_015519965.1 Thermaceae bacterium | reverse complement strand
GTCCCCGAGCCCGAGCTGGTCCTGGTCATCAACAGGCAATTGGAGGTGGTGGGGTACACCGCGGGCAACGACGTTTCTTCCCGCGACATCGAGGGCGAAAACCCCCTCTACCTTCCCCAGGCCAAGATCTACGACGGCGCGTGTGCCCTGGGGCCAGGGATTCACCTTGCCGTGGGAGAAAAACTCCAAGACCTCACCATCGAGCTCACCATCGACCGTCAGGGGAAGACTGTGTTTTCGGGATCCACCGCCATCCAGAACATGCGCCGGGGTTTTGAGGAACTCGTCGCCTATTTGGGGCGCTCACTCCAGTTCCCCGAAGGGGTCTTCCTCATGACCGGCACCGGCATCGTTCCCCCGGACGAGTTCACCCTGTTGCCGGGGGACCGGGTGACGATCCGGGTGGGCGCGCTCAGGCTCCTCAACGTGGTAGCGGGCGCCGCCGCGGGCCGGGAAGGGATGGCACACTGAGCATGATGAAGCCGAAAGAAGCGACCGGCGGCGCCCAGACGCTCTTGCGGGGGCTTTCGCTGCTGGAGGCCGTGGCCTCGGGCACCCGCGACCTCGAAAGCCTAGCCCGTAAAACCGGGCTCAGCCGCAGCACCGCCCACCGCCTGCTCTCGACCCTGGTGCAGACCGGATACCTGCGACACGCGCCGAGGGAAGGCTATGCGCTCGGCCCCAAGCTCATCGCCCTGGGCTTTAAAGCCCACGGCCAGCTGCACCTGCCGTCGCTGGCCCGCAAACACCTGCAGTGGCTGGCCGAGGAAACCGACGAGACCGTTCACCTCGCGGTTTTGGACGGAACCCAGGTGGTCTACATCGACAAGGTGCCGGGGAACCGGGAGCTCCAGATGGCCTCCTACATCGGCGCCCGGCTCCCGGTGCAATCGACCGCGCTGGGCAAGGTGCTCGTAGCCGGGCTTCCCGAGTCGGAGTGGGCGCGCCACTTCGTCCCCGGCTTAAAGCGCACGCCCAACACCACCGCCGACCTCGCGAGCTTCCTCGAGGAGATCCGCCGGGTCGCCCGGCAGGGCTACGCGCTGGACCTCGAGGAGAACGAGCCCGGCATCCGCTGCATCGCCGCCCCGGTCCACGACGCCAGCGGGGAAAGGGTGGCCGCGATCAGCATCTCCAGCGCCGCGATCTACCTGGACGAACGCCGGATCGAAGCCCTGATCCCGCTGGTCAAGGAAGCCGCCCGCCGCGTCTCCGAGGAATTGGGGTGGGAAGGTGCCTGAAGTCGTCACCGCCGGAGAAACCATGGTCCTCGCCGTCCCCACCGAACCCGGTCGGCTGAGGCACGCCTCGCTGCTCGCGCTCAAGGTGGGTGGCGCCGAGTCCAACGTGGCCATCGCCCTGGCCCGGCTCGGCATCCAGGCCGGGTGGGTCAGCTGGCTCGGCGATGATGAACCGGGCGAGGTGGTGCTCTCGCGAATCCGGGCCGAAGGCGTCGACGTCAGCGAGGTCCGGCGGGTCCGGGCGCCCACCGGGCTTTACCTCCGGGAACGGGTGCTGGGGCGGGTCCGGGTGTACTACTACCGGCAAAACTCGGCCGCCTCGAGGATGGGCCCGGGTGCGTTCGACGCCAGTTACCTCGAGGGCGCGGCCTTTTTCCACACCTCCGGCGTCACGCCCGCGCTGTCGCCGTCCTGCCGCGAGTTCGTGGCGTGGAGCCTGGAGGCGGCGCGCACCCAGGGCGTGCGGGTGAGCTTCGACGTCAATTACCGGGCAAAGCTCTGGGCAGCCGCTGAGGCACGGGCCTTCATCGAAGGCCTTTTGCCGAAGATCGACCTGCTGTTTTTGAGCGACGAGGAGGCCGAGGCCCTTTGGGGTCGCTCGGACCTCGCACTCCTTGAGCGGCTCGCGGAAAGGGGCCCCAAGGAAGTGCTGCTCAAACGAGGCGCGAAAGGTTCGCTCGCCTGGGTCAACGGCGAGGTCTTCGAACACGCGGCCTTTCCCGTCGAGGAAGCCGACCCCATCGGGGCCGGGGACGCCTTCGTCGCCGGGTATCTCGCCGGGGCGCTTTGGGGGCTTTCCCCACAGCAACAGCTGCAGGTGGCCAACGCCCTCGGCGCCTACAGCGTCATGAGCCTCGGCGACTACGAGGGTTTGCCCTCTCGGGAAGAGCTGTGGGCCTTCCTCGAGGGAAAGCAATCGCTAGGGAGGTGAGCGTATGGGTATGGAAGGCAGGGTGGCGCTGGTGACCGGCGGCAGCCGGGGCATCGGACGGGCGATCGCCGAACGCCTGGCGGCAAGGGGCGTGCGACTCGCCATCCTCTCGCGCAAGCCCGAGGCCGCGGTTGGGGAGATGCGCTCTCAGGGCATCGAGGCCCTGGCGATCCCTCTCGACCTGGCCACGGAGGCCCCGGAAGCTGCGGTGGGAAAAACCCTCGAACGCTACGGGCGGCTCGACATCCTGGTCCACTCGGCCGGGGTCAACATCCGCAAGCCCGCCCTGGCGATGAGCCTCGAAGAGTGGCGTCTGATCCAGCGGGTCAACGTCGAAGCCGCCTTCTTGCTGGCCAAAGCGGCGGCGCCGGCGATGCTGGAACGGGACTGGGGGCGGATGCTGTTCGTGGCCTCGATCCAGTCGTTCCACGGCGGCTTTAAACTGCCCCTCACCGCCTACAACGCGGCCAAGGCTGCGCTCATGGGTCTGGTCCGGGGCCTGGCCAAGGAGTGGGCCGCCGGCGGCATCCGGGTCAACGCCCTCGCTCCGGGCTTCACCAAGACCGAGCTCACCCTCCCGGTCCAGAGCGACCCCGAGCTCTCGCGGGAAATCGTCGCCCGGATCCCGGTGGGGCGCTGGGCCGAGCCCGAGGAAATGGCAGAGGCCGGAGCTTTCCTTTGCTCCGAAGAGGCCAGCTACATCACCGGACAGGCCCTGGTGGTCGACGGGGGATTTCTGATCTATTAGGAGGTGCCGCGTGTTGCAAGGGGTGTATGTTGCGAATGTGACCCCCTTCCAGGCCGACGGGAAGATCGACACCGCCGCCTATCTCGATCACGTCGCCTGGCTCGCCGAAAAGGGCGTGGCGGGGGTGGTCCCGTTCGGGACCAACGGCGAGGGGCCCTCTGTGGCCCTTAGGGAGAAGACCCGGGTCCTAAAGGCCCTTTTCCAAAAAGGCCTCCCCATCCAGATCATCCCCACCGTGGCCCAGGGGAATCTGCCGGAAACCCTCGAACTCATCCACTTCGCGAACGACCATCCGGCGGCGGCGGTGATGGTGCTGCCCCCCTACTACTTCAAGCCGGCTGACCCCGAAGGTCTGCGGCGTTTTTTCGCGCCGGTGGTCGAGGCCAGCCGCCACCCGGTGATCCTCTACCACATCCCCAAGTACGCCGTTCCCGTTCCCGCGGCGCTGGTCCTGACGCTTGACGTTTGGGGGGTGAAGGACTCCGGAGGCGAGCCGGGGTACGCCGAGGCGGTCCTCGAGGGGGGCAAGGGGGTGCTCGTCGGGACCGAGGACGATTTGTGGCATCGGCTCCGAATCGGGGCCCAGGGGATGATCTCGGCGCTGGCGAACTTCATCCCCGAAAGAATCCTGGAGATCTACCGCCTCGCCACCGCGGGGGACGAAACCCGCGGCCCGGCTCTCTCGGAAACATTGCAGCAGGTCCGCGCCCAAACCAAGGCCTACGCCGCGCCGGCGCTCCTCAAAAAACTGGCCCAGGCGCGCCACGGCGTTCCCCTGGGGACCGTGCGCCCGCCGCTCGTTCCTGCCCCCGACGACTTTGACCCAAACCCCATCCTGACCCTGGCCGGGGTGCGGTGACCACCTGAAGGGAGAAGGCCATGATCAAGGATTTGCAGACGGCGGTGGTCGAGGCCAACTACGACTGGACCTTCATCAAGATCATCGCCGACGAAGGCGTCGGTTACGGCGAGTGCTTCTTCGCGCCCGGGCTCACCGCGCTGATCCGCGAGCTCTCGCCCCTGGTCATCGGCCAGGACCCTTTTGATATCCGCCGGATTCTCCGGATTCTCAAAACCGCGGGCTTTCAAGCCAGCCCCCAGGGCGGCGCGCTCGGGCACGCCCTCGCCGGGATCGAAACCGCGCTTTGGGACCTGGTGGGCAAGGCCCTCAAGGTGCCCCTCTACGCGCTTTGGGGCGGCGCCTACCGCACGAACATCCGGCTCTACGCCGACTGCCACGGCGAGTCCGGCCTGCACTCGCTGAGCGCCATCCAGACCCCGCGCGTGCCCTGGTGGCAGAGCGAAAGTGGGGAGAGCGAGGTCTCCCTCGAGGTCGACCCCAAACACCACGGCGGGCTGGCCGAGGACGCCGAGCGCATCGACCCCAAAGCCTACGCCGAGCGGGCCAAGGCGGTCATCGCCCAGGGCTACACCGCCTTGAAGTTCGACCTCGACATCCCCACCCCAAACCCAAGCGATCCCTACAACGGGACCCTGGAGCCCGCCGAGATCGAATGCCTGGAGACGATCGTGGCCTCGGTCCGGGAGGCGGTGGGCGACGGCGTGATGCTGGCCTTCGACTGCCACTGGAACTACACCGTCGAAAGCGCCCTGGCGCTGGCGAGGGCCCTGGCCCCCTACCGCCCGGCCTGGCTCGAGGACCCCGTGCCCCCGCAAGCGGACGAAGCCCTGGGGCTACTCTTGCAAAAGAGCCCGGTCCCGATCGCTACCGGCGAAAACCACTACCACCCGCAGCAGTTCGCCCGCCTGCTGGCCATGGGGCTCGGCATCGTCGCTCCCGATTTTCAAAAAGTTGGGCTGCTCGGGGGGCGCACCATCGCCGAGCTCGCCGAACTCTATTCCGCGCTCGTCGCCCCGCACAACATCGCAAGCCCCCTCGGGACGCTGGCGGCGGCGCACCTGGCCGCGACCATCCCCAACTTCCTCGTGCTCGAACACCACGGGCTCGAGGTCCCCTTCTTCGAGGCCATGGTGACGGGGCGGGATGGCCCGGTGATCCAAAACGGCGAGGTGGTCCTCGAGCCCAAAGGTGGCCTCGGTGCCACCCTCGACGAAGCGGTGGCTTACAACTACCGGAAGCGCGGAGAGCCCTTCTTCGACGCCGCCTAGGTCCCCCTGGCGAAGGCCGCCGCCACCCGGATGGCCTCGATCAGGCTGGTGGGGTTTGCAATGCCCTGCCCGGCGATGTCGAACGCCGTGCCGTGATCGACCGAGGTGCGAACCACCGGCAACCCGGTGGTCACGCTCACCGTGCGGTAAAAGTCGTAGGTCTTGGCCGCGATGTGCCCCTGGTCGTGGTAAAGCGAGATCACGGCGTCGTAGCGCCCCGAAAGCGCCTGGTAAAACACCGAGTCGGCGGGAACGGGTCCCAGGGCAACAATCCCCTCGGCCCGCGCCCGCTCGATCGCGGGTCCAAGGGCCTTCATTTCCTCGTCGCCGAACAATCCGCCCTCGCCGCCGTGGGGGTTGAGCGCGGCCACGGCGATGCGCGGGGACTCGATGCCGAAGTCTTCGAGCGCCCGCTTGGCGTGGCGCAAGAGCTCGAGCGTCCGCGCTTCGGTCACCAGCTCGATCGCCCGCCGCAGCGAGACATGACGTGAAAGGAAGAAGATCCGCAACCGATCGACCACGAACATCGTCTCGACCCTAGCCCCAAAGAACGCGGCCAGGGCCTCGGTGTGCCCGGGGTAGGGAACGCCGGCCGTCTTCCAGGCTTCCTTGTGGATGGGTGCGGTGACGATGCCCTGCACCGCCCCGCTCTTGGCCAGCGCCACCGCCGCTTCCAGGTATTGCAGGCTCGCCCTGCCGCAAGCGGCGCTCACCTCACCGAACGCCCAGCCCCCTTCTTTGGGGGTCTCGAGGTCATGGACGGGCACCACCCCCGGGGCCGAGGACGCCTCCGGGTCGGCAAAACGCACCGCAAGGCCAAAATGTTTGGCCTGGACCCTCAGCACCTCAAGGCTCCCCACGACCAAGAGGTCCGCCCAGCCATGGACCCTCGGCTCCAAAAAGGCCTTGAGCACGATCTCTGGTCCGATCCCCGCCGGGTCTCCGAGCGTGACCGCGAGCCTTGGTTTTTTCACCGCTCTCCTCCCTGTCTGAAAAGGCGGATGAGGTCCACCAGCCGCACCAGGGCGTCGGGCTCGCCCACAGCCCCCCCTTTGGTGGCAAAGAGCATTCCGTCCCACCGACCGCCGCGGAGCCGGGAAAGGGCCACGAGCGGCGCCGGCGAGCCCAGCGGCTCCAGCGCCTGGGCCCCGAGCGCTTCGTAGAGCGCTTCGGCGGTCAGGCCCCCACCCACGACCACCCCGCTGTAGCGTCGGCGGGAAAGCCGCGCCAGCGCCTCTTCGATCAGTTGGCCGAGGGCCGGATCCCCCGGCCCGTTCACCGGCCGGTAGAGCACCTCCACGCCGTCCCGGCACGCCCAGCGCAAGCGGGCCACCTGGGTCCGCACCCTTGCCTGGTTGCTGCCCTGAACCACCAGCACCCGCTCCGCTTCGCCTCCGGCAAGGGCGACGGTGAGCGGGCCGCTATCGACGACGAGGAGCCGCGACCGATACGGCCGCACGGCCTCGGCCACCCGGGCCATATCCTCGGGGGTTTCGACATCGGGAATCCACCAGCGCCCGGCCTCGAAGGCAAACGCACCCCCCACCTGCACCGACCCGACCCCGGGCAAGCCCTCGAGGATCTCAAAAAGCGAGCCCAACACCTCGCCGTCCATGACCTGCGCGCCCCCGCGGGTGGTGCGACCGGCCTCGGGGTGGGCCGGGGCCAGCACCCCGCCCTGGGGCTTGAGGACCTCGAGCAGGACCTCGAGCTCGGCCCGGATGTGTCCGGCGAGCGTGGTGTCCACCCGCTTCGACCAGTGGCTCTCAGGCGCCGCCGCCATCGCCCACCTGGCCCACCGCCGGAGCTCGGACCTCGCGAGCGCGGCCTCGAGATCCCGGGTGCGGGCGTTGATCACCAGGACGTCGGGGGCGCCGAAGGCCTGCGGCGCCTGGAGCAGGCGGACCGCGCGCCCTCGCTGGCGAAAGAGCGCCGCGGTAGCCGCGGCTCCGGTCAGGTCGTCGGCGAAGACGATGACCATAGCGCCTCGCTCGCCCGGGCCCTCGGCGCCCGGCCCCGATTCACGCTTCCCTCGAACGAAATCCGCACCGATTCCCCCTATGATCCTATTGACAGCTTATCAGACCACTGGTTAAGTTAAGGTATCACCTCAGGGAGTTCAAAGGCAATGGCCAAGCTTGAAACCCCAGTCGTCAGCGAGCAGCTCTATGAAGCGGTCGCTCGCAAGATCGGCGAGCTCATCCTCTCCCACCGCTACACCCCCGGCACCCGTCTTCCCCCCGAACGCGTCCTTTCGGATCGGCTCGGCGTCGGCCGCTCGACGCTTCGCGAAGCCCTGGTGAGCCTGGCCGCGCTCGGGGTGCTCGAAATCCGGCAGGGCCGGGGCGTGTTCGTCAAGGACCTCCCGGTCGCGCTCATCGCCAGCAGGCTCAGCCGGATGGACGATGCCCCCTCCCTTCGCGACGTTTGGGAAGCGCGAATGGCCATCGAGGTCATGGCCGCCGAGGTCGCGGCGCTCCGCCGCACCGAGGCCGACCTGGCGGCCATGGAAAAGGCGGTGCTGGCGATGGAGGCGGCACTGGCGCGCGGCGAGCCCGGAGTCGAGGAAGACACCCTCTTCCACCTCCACCTGCTGCGTGCCGCCCACAACGCGGTGCTCACCCAGCTCGGGGAAGAGCTCGGCGGGCTCAGCCTGCGGGCCCGGCGCCTCGCCCTTTCCCGCCCGGGAAGACCGGCCTCGTCCAGCCAGGAGCACCGCGCCATCTTCGCCGCGATTCGGGACCAAGACCCAAAAGAGGCGGCCAGGGCCGTGCGTTTGCACCTCGAGTACGGCCTCCAGCTGACCATGGGTCTGGACCAAAGGGAGGCGAATGGGCATGAAAGGGAAGAAGGTTGATCGGCGGACGTTCATCAAGTTGGGCGCGTCCCTCGCCGGCGCCTCGGCGGCGAACCGCTTCATCGGCGCCAGGGCGCAAGGATCGGGTCAGTACGAGCCGCGCTTTCCCATTGAGAAAGGGGCCAGGCTCAGGCTGCTCCGCTGGTCGGGGTTCGTGAAGTCGGACGAAGAATACTGGAACGCGAACACCCGGCGCTTCACCAAACTCACCGGCGTACCCGTCGACATCGAGTACATCACCTGGGAAGACGTGCGCCCCAAAGCGGCGCTGGCCGCCAACTTGGGCGCCGGTCCCGACATCGTGATGGGGTGGTACGACGACCCCCACCTTTATCCCCAGCGGCTCCTCGACGTCTCCGACCTGGCCGAATACCTGGGCAACAAGTACGGCGGCTGGTACGACGTGGCCCGCATCTACGGCTACAGCGACGTGGTCGGCCACTGGATCGCCATCCCGGTGGGTGCGCCGGTGGCGGCGCTGGTCTACCGCCAGAGCTGGGCCCAGGAAGCCGGTTTTGACACCTTCCCCACCGACCTCGACGGCCTTTTGAAGCTCTCCCAGGCGCTCAAGAAAAACGGCCATCCCACGGGGTTCGCCCTCGGCCACGCGGTCGGCGACGGCAACGTTTGGGTGCACTGGCTGCTGTGGTCCTTCGGTGGCAAGCAGGTCGAAGCCGACGGCAAGACCATCGCCATCAACCGGCAAGAGACCTGGAACGCGCTTGAGTACGCCAAAGAGCTCTACCAGACGATGGTCTCGGGCGTGGCTTCGTGGCTCGATTCGAACAATAACCGGGCTTTCCTCTCCGGCGCCATCTCGCTTACCGGCAACGGCATCAGCATCTACTACGCCGCCAAGCGCGATTTCCCGGAAATCGCCAAGGATCTCAACCACGCCAACTTCCCCGTCGGCCCGGTCGGCCGGCCCACCGAGTTCCACCTCTTCACCGAAGCCTTCATCTTCAAATACACCCGCTACCCGAACGCGGCCAAGGAGTACCTGCGCTTCATGCTGGAAAAGGACCAGGCGGCACCCTGGGTCGAGGCCATGAACGGCTACGTCACCCCTGCGCTCAAGGCCTACCGCGACCTCCCGGTCTGGACCCGGGATCCCAAGGTGACCCCCTACCGCGACGGCATCGCCCGGATGCTCTACAACGGCTACGCCGGCCCTCCAGGCCCCAAGGCCGCGGCGGCGCTTTCGGAGTTCGTCGTCCTCGACATGTTCGCCGACGCCTGCGTCCGGGGCATGAGCCCCAAGGCGGCGGCAAAACGGGCCGAGGACCGGCTGCGCCGGATCTACAGCTAGCGAGATCATGAGGGCCGGGTCGCTTTTTCGAGGGTTTTCCGAGCGGCTGGACCGCAGCCGCTGGCTGGGTCCGCTCCTCACCAGCCCGGCGCTGCTCTTGCTCGCCATCTTCCTGGCCTACCCGCTCTTTCTCGGGGTGTGGCTCGGGTTTACAAACGCCAAGATCGGCTGGCCAGGTCGTTGGATCGGCCTGGAGAACTACCGTCTCCTCTTTTCCGACCCCGTGTTTCGAATCACCGCGTTCAACACGGTGCTCTACACCGGCGTCACCGTCGTTTTCAAACTCACGCTTGGGCTCACCCTGGCGCTTTTGCTCAACCAGCGCTTTCCCGGCTACCGTCTGGCCCGATCGCTCATGCTGCTCCCCTGGATCGTTCCCACCGTGCTCTCGGCCATCGCCTGGTGGTGGATCCTCGACCCCCAGTTCAGCTTCATTAACTGGAGCCTCGAGCGGCTCGGCCTCATCGACCAGGGCATCAACTTCCTGGGCGACGAGTGGCTCGCGCGCGCTTCGCTGATCGTGGCCAACATCTGGCGGGGCATCCCCTTTTTCGCCATCGGCTTCCTGGCTGGCCTTCAGGCCATTCCCAAGGAACTCCTGGAAGCAGCGAGGGTGGACGGCGCAAGCCCCTGGCAGACGTTCTGGCACGTGACATGGCCGCTCCTTTTGCCGCTGACCACCATCCTCACCACCTTTTCCACCATCTGGACCTTTACCGACTTCCAGCTGGTGTGGGTGATCACCCGGGGCGGCCCCGCGAACGCCACCCACCTGTTCGTAACGCTCGCCTACCAACGAGCGATTCCGGGCGGCGCCCTTGGCGAGGGGGCGGCCATCGCCGCCTTCACGCTGCCCTTACTGTTGCTTCTCTCCTGGGCGGCTCTGCGTGCCCTGCGGAGACAGCTATGAGGCGCTCACGTTGGTTCACCCTCTACATTCCGGTGATCCTCTTCCTGGTCTTCTTGCTCTTCCCCTTCTACTGGATGGTGCTCACCTCGATCAAACCCAACAACGAGCTGGTGAGCACCACGGCCAACCCCTTCTGGGTGCGGCACCCGACGTTCTCGCACATCCTCTACCTGCTGCGCGAGACCTCTTACCCCCGTTGGTTCTGGAACACCATGGCCGTGGCCGCCGGAGCCACCGTGGTCAGCGTGGTGGCCAGCTACCTCGCCGCGTTTGCCATCGCCCGGCTGCGTTTTCGGGGCTCCGAGGGGCTCAGCCTCGGGATCTACCTCGCCTACCTGGTGCCCCCGGCTATCCTCTTCATTCCCCTAGCCGACATCCTGCTCAAGCTCCGCATGTTCGACCGCTTGTGGTCGCTGGTGCTCGTCTACACCACGTTCCTCATCCCCTTTTGCACCTGGCTGCTCATCGGCTACCTCAAGAACATCCCGGTCGAGCTCGAGGAGGCCGCCCGCATCGACGGCGCGAGCCGCCTACAGGTCATGACGCAGATCATCCTTCCTCTGAGCGTCCCCGGGATCATCTCGGCCACCATCTTCGCCTTCACCCTCTCCTGGAACGAATACCTCTACGCCCTGGTGTTCATGTCCTCCCCCGAGAACAAAACCGTGCCGGTAGGGCTCACCACCGAGCTGATTCGGGGCGATCTCTACCAATGGGGCCCGCTCATGGCCGGGGCGCTCCTCGGCACCCTGCCCGTGGTCGCCATCTATTTCTTCTTCGTCGAGTACTACGTCTCCGGCCTCGCCGGAGCCCTCAAGGAGTGAGGCGCTATTCCCCCTCTTCCAGGGCTCGGATCTCCTCGATAAAGCGCTCGACCGAATCGAATTCCCGGTAGACGCTGGCGAAACGGATGTAGGCCACCGGGTCGAGGGCCTTTAAAAAGGCCATGGCCCGGCGGCCGATCTCCTCCGAGGTGATCTCGGGTCCTTCCACCTGGTCCTCGAAGGTGTAGGCGAACTTTTTCAACGCCGCCGGGTCGACCGGGCGCTTCTCGCACGCGAGCAGCAGCCCGCGCAAGAGCTTGTCAGGGTTAAAGGCCTCGCGGTGGCCGGAACGCTTGATCACCATCAGGGGCTCAAGTTGCGGTCGCTCGTAGGTCGTGAAACGGCGCCCGCAAGCGGCGCACTCGCGCCGGCGGCGGATGGCAAGGCCCTCGTCGACCGGCCGCGTATCCACGACCCGGGTGTCGGTGGTGCCGCAATAGGGGCACTTCACGGCAACTCGGCCAGGAGGTCGTAGAGCTCGGGGGGCGTGGGGGGTTCGGGAAGGCGGACCTCGAGGATCTCCCCGTGCACACCATCGGAAACCATCGAGCCGAGCCCCAGCACCGCCCGCACCAGGGGGCGGTCGTACTCCTCGCCCACCGGATCGCGGCTGGGGACCACACCGTTGACCCGCACCTCGTCGGGGAACACCGCGCTCGCGCCCCGGATCAGCCCCACCACCGCGCCGCGGACCGCCGAGACATGGGGCTCGACCCTGCCCCCAGGGGGCAGCACCAGGACCACGAACCCGCCGCCGGCGAGGTATTTAAGGCCGTGCTGGAGCACGAGAAGGCTCGACTTCACATCGGCGTTCAACAGCTCGTACCACTCGGCCTCCAAAAGCTCGGTAAAGGGCGTTTGGCTCTCAGCCGAGGTCACGTGCACGATCCCATCGAGCATGCCGAAGAGCTCTTCGACCTTTTCAAAGGTCGTCACAGCGTCCAGAGACACCGAGAGGTCGCCCCGAATCGGGATGGCGCTCGCCCCGAGCGCCTCCACCTCGCTGGCCACGCCGGTGGCCAGCTCGACGTCGGGATCCACCGCGATCACCGTGGCCCCGGCCTGGCCATAGGCCCGGGCAATGCT
>WIAM01000055.1 GCA_015519965.1 Thermaceae bacterium | reverse complement strand
TGAGGGGGCCGGGCTTGAGGAGGATCCTGTCGGGGATACCGAGTTTGCCAATGTCGTGGAGCATGGCACCGCGCCGGATGTGGACCAGATCCTCCTCCGCCACCCCCAGCCGCCGGGCCAGCTTGAGTGTCAGCTCGGTGACCCGCTTGGTGTGGCCCGCCGTCTCCTGGTCCCTGAGCTCGACCGCCTTGCCCCAGCCTTCCAGGGTGAGGTCGTAGGCCACCTCGAGCTCGAGCTTGGCCCGCCTGAGGTCTTGGAACAGCCGACCGTTCTCGATGGCGATGGTCCCCTGGGTGGCCAGGACGTCCAAAAACTCCTCCTCTTCGGCCGTGAATTTTAGGGCACGGCCCCGGGTGAACAGGGCCAATGCCCCGAGGAGCTCGCCCTTGGCCCAAAGCGGCAGCGCCCGTTCGGCGGTAAACCCCCAGCGCAGGGTCCGCTCCCCGGCGAAGCCGGGGTCGCTGGCCAGGTCGTCAACCTGGATCGCCCGTTTTTCCAGGGCCGCCCGGCCAACGTGCCCCACCCCCAGCGGCACCTGAAGCCGCCTGAGCTCACTCACCGGCTCCGGGAAACCCTTCGCCGCGACGACCTCGAGGCTGCGCTCTTCCACGCGGTAGAGGAATATCGCCGCCGCGTCGATGGGGAGGTCGAACAGCCGATCCAGGAAGACTTGGAGGGCGAGGTCCAGGTCGAGGCTGGCGCTGATCGCGAGGTCTATGGCCCTGAGCGCCTGCAACTGGGCGATGCGTCGCTCGAGTTGCTCGCGCAGCGTCGCCCGCCTAAGGGCGTTGGCGATGACTTCGGAGAGGAGCTGGGCCCGCGCCTGGACCCGCGGGGTCGGCGCTTTGTCTTTCGGCCAGGCCAGGTGCAAAACGCCCATCGCCTCGCGCCCGGCAACCAGGGGCAACGAAAGGCCTGACCAGCCCTCGGGCACCAGGGACCGCACCTCGGGGCGCACCAGCGGCTCCTCGCGGATCTCTGGCATAAAATGCGGTTTCTTATTCCTGAGGACCCAGCTGCTCACCCCGGTGTCGGTCTCGCTGACCGGGGGAAGATCGTCGATCCAGCCGCGGGCGGCCATCGCCTCGAGCCTGTAAGTGCCGGGTCGGTAGACGAGCAACGCGCCGGCCCGCGCCCCCAGCAAATCCATCACCTTATCCAGCGCCGCGGCCATCATCTCCGCCGAGCTCTCGTAACGTCGCATGACGCCAGAGAGCTGGACGATGGCCTCGAGATCGAGCTGGCGTTCGCGGGTTTCGGTCACATCGAGCCCGACGCCGAGCGCCGCTGGCTTTCCCCCGAGCTCAAGCCCGGCGCCGGAGTAGTCCAGCCAGCGCACCTCCCCCGACTTGGTGAGGATGCGGAACGTGTAGCGTCCGGAAACGGCTTTCCCCTGAATCCGGGCCAGGCCGCGCCGCCTCACCATCTCGCGGTCCTCGGGGTGTACGAACTCCCAGATCGGGCGGGCGGCCAGGTCCTCGCGGCTGTAGCCGGTGATCCTGCTGGCCATGTCGTTCGCGTAGACCAGGCGCGCGGTGCCATCTTCCCCCACCTGCCACATGAGGATGAGGGCGGGGGCGATCTCAGCCAGGGTTCGGAAGCGGATCTCGGACTCGCGCAGGGCCCGTTCCCTCTGGATCCGTTCGGTCACGTCTTGCTTGATCACCACGAAGTGACGGACCTCGCCGCCCTCGACCGTCGGCGTGATGGTCATCTCCTCGGTGTAGAGGCTGCCGTCCTTACGTCGGTTGACCAGGGTGCCCCGCCACACCCTTCCCGAGAGGATGGTGTCCCACATTTCCCGGTAGAAACGGGCATCCTGGACACCGGATTTGAGCAAGCGGAAGTCGCGGCCGAGGAGCTCTTCCCGGCTGTAGCCGGTGAGCTCGGTTAGAGCCGGGTTGACCCATTCGATCACCCCGTTCCGGTCGGTGATGGCAATGGCGTTGGCGGCGGCCTCGAGGGCCCGCTCCAACACCCGAACCGTGCGCTCGGTCCTCACCGTCCTCGTCACATCAACGGTGACTCCGGTGAGGAGCCCCTGCGCCCCCTCGGCTTTGTAAACGATGTAATCCCTCAACCAGAGCCAGTTCCCCGATGCGCCGTGCCGGTAGCGGTACACGACCGACTGAACTTCCCCTTCCTTGGCTTTAGCTCGGCGGATCGCCGCCTTCACCGCCTCGACGTCGTCGGGGTGCACCTGGGCAAAGAAGAAATCCGGATCGGAGAGAAAACGGTCCGGGGCGTGCCCCAAGATCGCCTCGACCTGGGGCGACACGAAGCTCATGGGGGCGCTGACCACGTCACGGCCCTCCGCGACCTCGGCCTGGTAGACCACCCCGGGCAGCGCTTCCACCACCCCCTTGAGCCTGACGCGCTCCCGCTCCAGCGCCTCGCCGAGTTCCGTCTCCTCGGTTACGTCGCGAACGTTGAGCACGATACCGGCGACGGCGGGGTGATCGAGCAGGTTCCGCCCCCAGACACGAACCCGCCGGACTCTGCCCTGGTGATCGAGGATCCGGATGCGGTAGATTCGGGTTTCACCGGGATGGCGCACCAGGTCCTCGAGGGCCTTGCGGGCGTAGGGAAGGTCGTCGGGGTGGATGTAGTCCTCGATGTTGACCCGCTCCTGCTTATACCCTTCCGGGTCGTACCCGAGCACCTGGCCCACATTCGGGCTGGCGTAGCGCATGGTGCCATCAGGACCAACGACGTAGATCAGGTCGGAGGCGTTCTCGACCAGCGCCCGGAACCACTCTTCCTGGCGCAAGAGCTCGGAAAGTTCAAGGAGTACGCCCTCGTAGGCGCAAACCCGCCCCTCACGGTCGCGTACCGCCCGAGCACGGGCCTCGACGAAAATCTCCCGCCCATCCTTTTTTCTGAGGCCAAAGCGGCGTACGACCTGCCCCTCGGCCCCCTCGAGCGCCCGCAACCACCGCGTCTTTTCCGTCGGATCGGCGAGAAAGTCCCAGACCGACACCGCTTCGAGCGCATCCTGGCTACAACCGAGCAAACCGGCCAGGGCCGCGTTCGAATACTGAATTCGACCTTCGGGCGAAACGCGGAAAAAGGCCACCGGCAAACTCTCAAGACTCGACGCCTCCGGGGCCTCGAGGGCAAGCACGGGAATGCCGGGGGCATGCTCACGAACGAAGCGAACCACGGATTCCGCATCCATGCCCTCCACCCCGCCGGCCACCAGAACCATCGCCGCGCGCCCCTCTTCCAGCGCGTGTCGAAGGTCCTCTAAGGTGTGGGCGCGCGATACGGCCGCACCCCCGAGCAAGCGAACGCCACCGTGTTCACCGACCCAGAGCACGTTAAGCATTTGGCAATGATCAGTCTAAACTACCCACCCGTAAAGCGATACCGCCTATGACCCGGCTGTACTTTTTGACCTTGGGATAAGTCCGGAGACGAAGCCATCCCAACGCCCTTGGCCCCGCCCCCATTTCACTCTTGCTGCTTCAAGCACGGCCAGCGTGTCCATAAGGGCAGACCTGGGTCCACGCCTTCGGGATGTGAATACCTGGGTTTTTTGGACTTTCACTTTGACCCAACCCTGTGGATGACAACCGACCGGGCCCCGCAGGGGGCGCTCTGAGCCCTCCCTAAGCCCGTTGGGGCCGAGATGCCCCGTGGCAGAACGGTTTGCCCTACCCCCCGATCCCGAGCATCACTCGCTCGCGGCGGGTGGGCAGGGTGTTGCCGAAGGCCGGTTTTCGGTCGGTGGCCATCAGGATGGCGTCGACCAGGGCCTCGACGGGGTTGTCCGCCGAAAACGCCCAGGCGATATCGAGCTCGAGCTCGGTCAGGAGGCAGGGCCGGATCTTTTTGTCTGAGGTGAGGCGGAGGCGGGAGCAGTTGGCGCAAAACGGCTCCGAAACCGGGTTGATGAAGCCCACCGTGCCCTCGGCCCCGGGGATGCGGAACACCCGGGCCGGGGAGGTGGGATCGGTGGGCACGGCCTCGAGGGCCCCAAAACGCGCCTCGATCATCGCCCGGATCTCGCGCCCGGGGATGAACTGGCGCTTGTACTCCTCAAACGGGGCGTTGTTGAGGTGCATGTATTCGATGAAGCGCATGTGCAGGGGCCGCTCGAGGGTCAGTTCGGCGAGAGGGACCACCTCGCCGTCATTCATGCCCCGGATGACCACCGCGTTGAGCTTCACCGGGTGCAGCCCGGCCTCCAAAACCGCCTCGATCCCGTCCCAAACTTCTTCGATCCGGCCACCGCGGGTGATCTGGCGGAACACCTCGGGATCGCGGGCGTCGAGGGAGATGTTGACGCGACGAAGCCCGGCTTCCATCAGCTCGGGCAGGCGCTTTCTGAGCGCGGTGGCGTTGGTGGTCACCGCCACGTCGTCGATACCCAACTCACGCGCTACGGCCACCATCTGGGGCAGCTCCTTGCGCACCAGCGGCTCGCCGCCGGTGAAGCGGATGCTCTCGGCGCCCAAGAGTACACCGGCCTGGATGAAGTTTTTCACGTCCTCGACGCTGACCGTGCCGGGCGGGTCGGCCATCTCCATACCCAGGGGGTGGCAGTAGGTGCAGTGATAGTTGCACCGGGGCGTGACCGAGATGCGGAGGTCTTTGATCAAGCGGCCGTAGCGGTCGGTCAGTCTCATGGTCGCCTCGCGTATTGCATAGTATAACCACACGCACCCGGTGCGCGAGGGCAAATGCCTCACATTTTCCCCGCGCCGGGCCGTCACCCCCCAAATCCAAGCGGCGGCAGCGCGGTTTTGGCCCCTACCCTTTTCGCATGGTCTCGGGCATCAGCACCAAAACCGCGTGACCTTTGGCGGTCAACGCCTCCTCGGCGTAGAGCTCGGTGGCCACCACAACCTTCCTTTCCTTCACCTCCAGCGCGCGCCCAAAGAGCACCAGCGGGGCAAGCGGCGTGGGTTTTAAGTAGTCGACCTCGAGGTGCGCGGTCACAAAGCGGGGCGCGGGCACCGATCCGACTGTTTTTCCTTCGGAAAGGAGCTTGAATATCGCGGCCGAACCGGTAGCGTGGCAGTCGATGAGACTTGCGATCAGCCCCCCGTAGGTGAACCCCGGCACCGCGGTGTGGAAGGGCTTTGGCGTGAAGCGGGTCACGGTGCGTTCGCCCTCCAAAAAGGTCTTGATCTGGTGACCCTCGGGGTTGAGCCGGCCGCAGCCATAGCAGTGGGCCACGTCGTCGGGGTAGGTGTCCTGAATGGCGATCTTCATAGGGTCTCCAGGAGTTTTTTGGCGATGACCAGCCGCAGGATCTCGCTCGTCCCCTCGCCGATCTCCATCAGCCGCGCATCCCGCCAGTAGCGCTGGGCGGGATAGTCCATCACGTAGCCGTAGCCGCCAAGGATCTGAATCGCCTGGTCGGCCGCCCGCACCGCTGCCTCGCTGGCAAAGAGCTTGGCCTGGGCCGCGGCCATGGTGTAGGGCCGGCCCGCGTCCTTGAGCGCGGCCGCCTTCAGGTAAAGGAGTCGCGCGGCCTCGAGTTCGGTGGCCATCTGGGCGAGCTTGAAGGATATCCCTTCGAACTCGGCGATCGCGCGCCCGAAGGCCTTCCGTTCCACGCTGTAGCGCGCGGCGAGGTCCAGTGCTGCCCGACCGATGCCCACGCTCAACGCCGCGATGCCAACCCGGCCGCCGTCGAGTACCTGCAGCACGTCGTAAAATCCCCGACCCCGTTCACCCAGGAGGGCGTCTTTGGGGAGGTGGAGATCCTCGAAGATGAGCTGGGCAGTGTCGGAGGCGCGAAGGCCGAGCTTGTCCTCTTTCCGGCCGATGCGGAGCCCCTTGGCCCCTGCCTCGAAAACGAAGGCCGAGATTCCAAGGTGCTTTTTTCCCTCCGGCGCCGGATCGGTGCGCGCCATGACCACGTAGGTCCCGGCCACCGAGCCCTGGGTAATGAACTGCTTGCTGCCGTTTAGCACCCAGCCGTCGGCGGTGGCCTCGGCCCGAGTCGCGAGCGCCGCGGCGTCGGATCCGGAGCCGGGTTCGGTCAGCCCCCAGGCCCCGAGCCACTCTCCCGAAGCCATCTTGGGCAGGAAGTACGCCTTTTGCGCCTCACTGCCCGCCAGCAGCACGTGACCCGTGGCCAAAGAGTTGTGGCTGGCGACGGTCAGGCCGAGGGCCCCGTCGGCGTAACCGATCGCCTCGATGATCTGCATCGCGGTGCGCGCCGGGAGACCAAGCCCGCCGTAGGCCTCGGGCACCATGAGGCCGAACACCCCGAGCTCGGCTAGCTCGCGGACGATCTCGAAGGGAAACTTCCCCTCCCGGTCGCGCGCGTCCGCCGTCGGTATGACCCGCTCCTTGAGGTAGCCCCGAACGGCTTGCAAAAGCTCGCGCTCCTCGGCGGTGGCTTCAAACCACAACGATTCGCTCATCGCTACGACCTCCTGTGCCTACGAATATAACGCCTTTTCTCCTGTCGGCGCAAAAAACGAGATGCAGCGGCCGGCGATCGCCCCTCGAGCCCGGAAGGTGTGCTATAGTGGTCGGGCCGTGAACGAAAACCGCAAGGCACACACCACCGGGCAGCGCGCCCAAACGGAGGACATTTAGGCATGGCTGTGGAAGCAGGCGAAATCGTTAAAGGCCGGGTCACCCGCATCATGGACTTCGGCGCCTTCGTACAGCTGGAAAACGGCGAGTCGGGTCTGGTGCACATCTCCCAGATTGCCCACGAGTTCGTCAAACACGTCGAGGACTTCCTCCAGGAGGGGCAAGA
>WIAM01000054.1 GCA_015519965.1 Thermaceae bacterium | reverse complement strand
GCTGTTGCATCGAGGTCTTCACGAAGCCGGGGTTCACCGCGTTGACGGTGAGTTTGTAGGGCGCGAGTTCCTTCGCGGCGGCTTGCACCAGGCCGAGAACGGCAAATTTCGAGGCTGAGTAGTGGGCGAGGAGGGGCGCCGCTTGCCTGGCAGCCATGCTAGCGGTCGCGATCAACTTGCCCCGGAGCTCGCTTTGCTCCATCAAGGGCTGATCCTTCATCCGGCGGGCGAAGGTCTGGAGGGTGTAAAAGACCCCCTTGGCGTTCACCGCAAAGTTAAAGTCCCAGTCCTGGTCGGTGAGCTCCAAAAAGGGGCGCATGGTGCTGACGCCGGCGTTCGCGACCACGACGTCGACCCGACCGTCCTCGTCGTAGACCGCGTCACAGACGGCCTCGAGGTGTTCCCGCCGGGTGACATCGACCGAGCGGGCCCGGGCCAGGCCCCCCGCCGCCCCGATCTCGGCCGCCACTTGGGTCGCCGCCTCGAGGTCGCGGTCGGTAACCCAGACCTTCGCCCCCTCCTTGGCCAGCCTCTTGGCGATGGCCGCCCCGATACCGCTGCCCGCCCCAGTAACGAGCGCAATCCTGCCTCTAAGCACGCTGCACCTCCAAGCGGGGGTAGAGGTCTTTGAGCCGCTCGTAACTCTCGCGATAGACGCCGTAAAGCTCGTCGTAGACCCGCGTCCAGCCGGGATCCGGCTCGGTCATTCCACGGGGCGTCGCAACTTCCTTGATGCGCGAAAAGTCCCAATGCCCTGCCACCACGCCTGCCAGGAAAGCGGTGCCATAGGCGCTTCCGGCAGCGCCGGATTCGAGGTAGTACACCGGCGCACCAAGGACGCTGGCGGTAATCTTTCGCCAGAGCGGGCTTTTTGCCCCGCCGTCCATGACGTAAAACTTCTCGATTGGTCGGCCGTGCGCGCGGAGCACCTCGACGTGGTGGCGGAAGGCGTAGGCGATGCCCTCGAGGATCGCCCGGTAGAGGTGGGCTGGGCCGTGGGCCAGGGTGAGCCCGAGAACCGTCCCACGCGCCTTTGGATCGTGGATCGGCGTCTTTTCGCCGAGAAAGTAGGGTAAGACGACCACCCCGTCGCTTCCCGCTGGCACCCGCTCGGCCATGGCGTCGAGCGCGGCGTATGACCTCCCAGGCGCGAAGTTTTCCCGGAACCACTTCACCAGCGAACCCGAGGCCGCCATGCAGCCGTTGACCACGTAGCGGCCGGGGACGTTGTGGTAGTCGATGAAGAGCTCCCTGAGTGGCGTAAAGTGCGGCGAAACATAGAGGAAATCCCCGGCCCCGCCAAACTTCAAGACCGCCTCCCCTTCTTGCAAAAGACCGGCCGCAAGCGCAGCCGCGATGTGATCGGCGCTTCCGGCGGCGAGGGGGACACCCTGCTTGATGGGAAGCTCGGGGCTTCGCAGCTCGCCGACCACCTCCGCAGGCCGCCGCATGGGGCGGAGAACATCGGCGTCAAGGCCGACGAGGACCAGGACCTCTTCCAGCCAACGCCGCTCCTTCTCGCTCCAAAGCGCGCTCTCAAGCGCCCAGTTGGCCTCGAGGTACTCTGGCCCCTTTCCTCCAAGTCGCCAAGTGACGTACTCGTACGAACCGGAAAGACGTCGAATGTTCTTAAAGACCTCGGGCTCGTGGCGCTTGATCCAGAGCAGCTTTGGAGGAATCACCTGGGCGTTCCAGGTCGCCCCGGTGTGAGAGAAGAGCTCGTCTTCGGGAAAGCGGTCCTTGAACCAGGCGATCTCCTCGGTATGGCGGGCGTCGTTTTGCTGGATCGAGGGGCGGAGGACCTCGCCCTCTTCATCGAGGAGGACGAGGGCCGGAACCATCCCCGAAACAGCCAACGCGGCAACTTGAGCGGGACCATCGTCCCCAAAGAGCGCCTGGAGCACCGACCGTACGCCTTTCCACCAGTCGGCGGGGTCCTCCTCGGCCCAACCGGGGTGGGGAGTGTGCAAATCGTGGGGGTGGCTGGCCTCGGCAAGGACGCGAGCCTCCTCGTCGAGGAGGAGCGCCTTGACCGCAGTCGTGCCAACGTCAATGCCGACTACGCCCACCTGGCCCGAACCTCCTTCACCAGCTCCATGAACGCGCGTGCCCGCTCCGGGTCCACGGGGTTAAAGGTCTTCCCCTCGACCTTCAAGGCGGTGCCGACGATGCAGCCATCGGCCACTTTGAGCACTTCGGCGACATTCTCGTGATTGACGCCAGTGTTCGCGAGGACCGGGACCGCGGGAACGGCCTTCTTGGTGGCCTCGAGGTGACTCAGGGGCGCCGGCTCCCCGGTCATCGGGCCGGAGACCAAGATGGCGTCGGCCAGGCTCGAAAAAACCGCGCTCCTTGCCCGCTCGGGAAGGCTTCGGGAATCGAGCGGGGATGCGAATTCCGCGGAGACGTTGTAGAGGAGAAAGAGATCCCCCCGGCCAAGCCGCCGCCGATAGCGAAGGGCCTCAGCCGCCCGGCCCTGCCAAAGCCCCATGTCGGAGCCATAGAGCCCGGTGAAGATCTCCCGGGCGAAAGCAGCTCCGGTAGCGGCGGCAACCGCCAGCGTCATCTTCGGATCCCAAAGCACGTCCACCCCGAATGGAAGGGTGAGCTCGTCCTTGAGCCGGCCGATCACGTAGTCCATGGCAGCGCCGCTCGCGGGGTCAACCTCGAGCTCATAGGGACGATCGTTCTCATTGCCGAACATCACCGCGTCCACGCCGGCGGCCTTGAGCGCCCGCAGATCCGCCCGGGCGGCTTCGACAATCGCCTCCATCCCAGCCGCCTCGTCATAGAGCGGGCTACCCGGTAGGGCTCTGAGGTGGACCATGGCGATGACCGGCTTTGGCGTCTTAAAAAGCGACTCAAACCTTTGGAAAGTCTCCATACTCCCCCTTCCCTAGACCAGCTCCACCAAGGGAACCTTTTCCCTGAGCGCTGGGGCGAAGGCCGCACTCTTCTTGTCGGTAATCACGCCGGCCAGGGCCTCGAGGCCCACCACCCGAGCCAACGCCCGGCGCCCGAACTTCGAGTGGTCCGCGACCAGGTAGGTGGCCTCTGCCGCCTCTACAGCCCGCCGTTTGACCGCGGCTTCTTCCACGGTCGCATTCGTCACCGCCTGCTCGT
>WIAM01000053.1 GCA_015519965.1 Thermaceae bacterium | reverse complement strand
GAGGCGCTCGCCGCTGCGATTCGCCGGGTGCTGGCCGAGGCCCTCAAGGCCGGCGGCTCCACCCTCGGCGACGGTGCCTACCGCTTGCCCGATGCCCGTCCCGGATACTTTCAGCACGCCCACAAGGTCTACGGGCGGGCGGCCCAGCCGTGCCGCCGGTGCCAAACGGCCATCGTCCGGATCAAAATCGCCGGTCGGAGTACGCACTTTTGCCCCGTGTGCCAGCGCTAAATGCCCGACGTGGCGTGAGCCGAGACCAATCGGGCAGCTCGTTGCCGCCTATGCTATGGGGGTGTATACTGCCTTTGTGTGAGCTCCCGCTGAATGGGGGTGGGTTTTGACCCACCCCTTTTTGGGTGAGACCATGGGTGAGTCTTTGGAGAAGATCGCGAAGGATGTTCTGGAGCCGCTGGGGTATGAGGTCCTCGAGGCGGTGCTCCTCGGGAGCGGCCGGGGTCGGGTGTTCCGGGTCCGCCTGGATCGGGCGGATGAGGCGGCGATCACCGTGGCCGACCTCGAGCGGGCAAGCCGCATCCTCTCCCTGGAACTCGACCGGCTGGACCCCATTCCCGGGCGCTACCGGCTCGAGGTCGAATCTCCGGGCCCCGATCGGCCGCTTTTGAAGCAGCGCCACTTCGAGCGGTTTATGGGGCTCAAGGCCCGGGTGAGGACGGCGAGCGGGCGCTTTCAGGGCAAGATTGCCCGGGTGGATGAGGATTCGGTGACTTTCGTACTGGCAAACGGCGAGGCGCGAACCTTGAAGCTGGGAACCTTTAGAGCCAACTTGGCCGAATGGCCAAAGACGCCCAGGTAAGGGCACGGCGCGAGGATTTTGGAGGGAGAACAGGGAGATGAACAAGGAGTTTGTGGAGGCGTTGGAGCAGGTAGCCCTCGAGCGGGGCGTGAGCGCCGATGAGCTCATCGACGCGTTCGAAGACGCGTTGGCCAAGGCCTACTTGCGTCAGAAGGGCTACCGGCAAAAGGACATCGACGAGGGGCGGGGGCCGGTGGTCGAGGCGCACCTCGATCCCCGCAGCGGGACCATCGAGGTCATCGAGGTCAAGACCGTCGTCGAGGAGGTGGAGAACCCGGAGCGCGAGATCGCCCTCGAGGAGGCGCGCAAGTACGATCCCGAGGTCGGGCTTGGGGATGAGATGGAGTTCCCGGTTGATCCCGAGGAGTTCTCCCGCATCGCGGTGCTGACCGCCAAAAACGTCCTCACCCAGCGCCTCAAGGAAGCGGAGCGCAACCGTATCTACGAGGAGTACAAGGACAAGGAAGGCGAGGTGCTGACCGGGCAGGTTTCCCGGGTGGACAATCGCCGAAACGTCTACGTCGACCTCGGGCGGGGTGAGGCCTTGATGCCGCCGAGGGAGCAGATCCCGACCGAGCGCTACCACCCGGGCCAGCGCATCAAGGTCTACCTCAAGGAGGTGAAAAAGAGCGCTCGAGGGCCTTCGCTCATCGTTTCCCGAGCCCACCCCGAGTTGCTCAAGTACCTGATGCGTCAGGAGGTCCCCGAGATCGCCGAGGGTACGGTGGAGATCAAGGCGGTGGCCCGCGAGCCCGGGAGTCGGAGCAAAATCGCGGTCACCAGCCACAACCCCAACGTGGACCCCATCGGGGCCTGCATCGGTCACAAGGGCCAGCGCATCCAGTCGGTCAGCGCCGAACTCGGCAGAGAGCGGATCGACGTCGTGCCCTGGAGCGCCAACGCCCGTGAGTTCATCCGCAACGCGCTTTCCCCGGCGACGGTGGGTAAGATCGAGCTCGACCCCGAGTCAAAGCGGGCCCTGGTGTGGGTGAGCAAGGACCAGCACTCGGTCGCGATCGGCCGGGGCGGTCAGAACGTTCGTTTGGCCTCCAAGCTGACCGGTTTCGAGATCGACTTCAAGGAAGCCGAGGAGATCAGCGACCTCGAGCAGGCGCTGGCCAAGGCGGCCGAGGCCGACGAGGGTGTGCGGGTGAGCGAAGAGGCCAAGGCTAAGTTCGAGAGCCTGTTCGTCGAGGAAGCGGACGAGGCTGACGAGGAGTCGTGATGGGCGCACGGGGTCACGTACCGGTGCGGATGTGCGTTGTGTGTCGGCGGCGCAGGCCGAAGCACGAGTTGCTGCGCATTGTCGTGACCCCGGAGGGCTTCGTCCTGGACGAATCCGGCAAAAAGCCCGGCCGGGGCGCCTATGTGTGCCCCGACCGGCCCGAGTGCTGGGATGAGAAGAAGCTCAGGCGTTTTGCCAGGAATCAGGCCCGGGCACTCTCGGAGATGCTTCGGATGAGGTTAGGAGGTGGGTCGCGTGCAGAAAATGCGGATATACCAGCTCGCCCGTGAACTGGGCATGGAAACCAAGGAGCTGCTCGACATCCTCGACGAAATGGGGGTGGAGTACAAGTCACACGCCTCCACCCTCGACGTCGAAACCGCGGAGACGGTCCGCGAAATCGTCTACGAGCAGCGTGAGGAGGCGCGGCGGCGGGCCGAGGAGGCGCGGCGCAAGGCTTGGCCCAAGCGACCTCCGGTTGTGGTGGTCATGGGCCACGTGGACCACGGGAAGACGACCCTCCTGGATTATTTGCGCCACAGCCGGGTGGCCGAGCGCGAGGCCGGCGGGATCACCCAGCATATCGGTGCCTTCGAGGTCGAGACCCCAGAGGGCAAGGTGGTCTTCATCGACACCCCCGGTCACGAGGCGTTCACCACCATTCGTGAGCGCGGGGCCAAGGTGGCCGATATCGCGGTCATCGTCATCGCGGCGGACGACGGGATCATGCCCCAGACCAAGGAGGCGATCGCGCACGCCAAGGCCGCGGGACTGCCCATGATCTTTGCCATCAATAAGATCGACCTGCCCACGGCCGACGTCGATCGGGTCATGCAGCACCTCATGCAAGAGGGCTTCGTCCCCGAGGCCTACGGTGGGGATGCCATCGTGGTGCCGATGAGCGCGAAGACGGGGAAGGGGGTCGATGACCTTTTGGAAATGATCCTCCTGGTAGCAGAGATGGAGGATCTGCGGGCCGACCCCAAGGCCGAGCCCCGGGGCGTCATCCTTGAGGCCCGGGTCGATAAGAAAGCCGGGATTCTGGCCACCCTGCTCGTTCGCCAGGGGAGTTTCTCCGTGGGCGACTACGTCCTGGCCGACGACGTGTGGGGCAAGATCCGGGCCATGATCGATTCCTCGGGGCGTCAACGCAAACAGGCGGGACCCGGCACCCCGGTTCAGGTCCTGGGGTTCCGCGACCTCCCTACGGCGGGGATCGAGGTCGAGTGGGTGCCTGACGAGGTGGCGGCCAAGGAAGTGGCCGAGGAGCGGCGTGAAGAGAAGCGGGAGCGCGAACTCGCGAAACAGCGGGCGAATCGTGCCCGCAGCATGGCCGACCTCCTCCGCCAGATGCAGGAGAGTGAGCAAAACGAGATCAACCTGATCCTGCGTGCCGATACCCAGGGCTCCCTCGAGGCCATTAAGGGCATCCTGGCCCGCGAGGGCAGCGGCGAGGTGAAGATCAAGCTTTTGCACGCCGACCTCGGCGCCCCCACCGAGGGCGATATCTTGCTGGCCTCCACCACCGAGAACGCGGCCATCTTCGCCTTCGGCGTAAACCCGCCCGGCGCTCTCAGAAAGAAGGCCGAGCAAAAGGGCGTGGTTCTCAAAACCTTTAAGGTCATCTACGACCTCATCGACGAGGTTCGCAAGATGGTTGAGGGCCAGCTCGAACCCGAGTATGAAGAGGAGGTCCTGGGCCACGCCGAGGTGCGGGCGGTTTTCCAGCTGCCAAAGGGGGGCAAGGTCGCGGGGTGCTACGTGACCGACGGCAAGATCGTGCGCTCGGCGGAAGTCCGGGTGCTGCGGGGCGGCCTGGAGCTCTGGCGGGGCAAGATCGAATCGCTCAAGCGGTTCAAGGAAGACGTGCGTGAAGTCGCTGCCGGTTACGAGTGCGGCATCAAGCTCGCCGGTTTTGACGACTTCACCGAGGGTGACATCTTCGAGGCGGTGCAGGTCATTGAGGTCGCGAGAACGCGGAGCTAAGCCGTAGGAGAGACGCTTTGCCGGGGTTTGACGCCAGGCGCCGTTTGCGGGCAGGGATACTCTTCCTTGGACTTTGGGTCCTGGCGGTATCCGGTATTCCCTTGGTCTATGCCCCGGCGAATTCGGACGCGCCGGGGCTGGCCAGCGCGGGCACGTGGTGGGTGGGACAAGGCCATTCGGGGCCGCCCACGGCGAGTTTTCCCTTCGTGCCTGAGGTTTTCCGCCAGCGCGTCTGGCAAAGGGTCTCGGCGGGCCGAGGCCTCCGTGAGCGTTCGCCCCACCTGCCCCGGCGCATCTATCTTCTCTATGCCCGCTTAAACCTCGACGGCGGTTAGGACCGGTATTTGCTCGCTTTGGAGGGTTTTTTGAAAGACGGATAGGCGTATGAGTGAGGCAAGGAGGTGTCATTGCGATGAAGTCCCGTAGTGTGACGGGTTTGTTTCTGCTCGCGGTATTTCTGGCGGCGCTGGTGGCCATCTGGAAACCCTGGGCGCCGGCCAGCGAGCCGCGCTTCAAGCTCGGCTTGGATTTGCAAGGGGGGTTGCGCATCGTTTTGCAGACCAGCGACCCCAACCCCACCCAGGAAGAGCTCGAGCAGGTCCGTACGGTTTTGGAGAACCGGATCAACGGCCTCGGCGTCGCCGAACCGCTCATTCAGATCCAGGGGCGCGATCGGATCGTCATCGAGCTGCCCGGTCTTTCGCCAAAGGATCAGGATCGGGCGCTCAAGCTCCTGGGGCAGCGGGCGGTCCTCGAGTTTCGGATCGTGAAGGACGGGGCCCCGGGGCTGACGGTTTCGGAGATCAACCAGCGGCTTCGGGAAAATCCCCGCCTCAAGCGCTCCGAGCTCGAGTCGCAGCTCATCAAGCCCGAGGATTTGGGCCCGGTGCTCATGACCGGGGCTGAGCTTAAGACGGCCCGGGTGGTCTTCGACCAGTTCGGCCGGCCTCAGGTCTCGATGGAGTTTAACCCCGAGGGCGCCAAGAAGTTCGCCGATATTACCCGCAAGAACATCGGCCGCCGCCTGGCGATCGTGCTCGACGGCCGGGTGTACTCGGCGCCGGTCATTCGCAGCGCGATCACGGGCGGGCAGGCGGTCATCGAGGGGTTGTCTTCGGTTGAAGAGGCCACCGAGATCGCGCTGGTGTTGCGTTCGGGCTCGCTCCCGGTGGCGGTTCAGGTCGAGGAAGTCCGTGCCATCGGCCCCACCTTGGGGAAAGACGCGATCCGGGCCGGCATTAACGCCTCGCTGATCGGCGTTTTGCTGATCTTCCTCGCGCTCTATTTCTACTACGGCGTTTGGTTCGGCAGCGTCGCCGCGGTGGGCCTTATCTATATCGCGATTTTGGTGCTGGGCGCGTTGGCCGGCCTCGGCGCGACGCTAACGCTCCCCGGTATTGCCGGCTTCATCCTTACCCTGGGTGCTGCCGTCGACGGCAACGTGCTTTCTTTTGAGCGCATTAAGGAAGAACTCAAGCTGGGCAAGAAGCTGCGTTCGGCCATCAACGACGGTTTCCGGCATTCGACGGTGACCATCCTCGACGCCAACATCTCGACCCTTCTGGCCGCAGCCGCGCTTTACAATTACGCCACCGGTCCGGTTCGGGGCTTTGCCGTGATGCTGGCGATCGGTATCGTGGTCGCCGTGTTCTCCAACCTGATCTTTAGCCGCTGGCTGCTCGACGTGATCGCCGATCGCCGCCAGGTCACGCCCCCCTATTACGTGTGGGGGACGAAGATCCCCTTCCTCAAGGAGGCTCGCTTCATCACGCCCGCGACCCTGGTTTTGGCCTTGGTGATGGCGGGGGTGGTCTTCATCCGGGGGTTCAACTACGGCATCGATTTCACCGGGGGAACGGCCTATCTGTTGCGGACGCCGCAGAGCGTGACCGTGGCCGAGGTGCGTATGGCCCTGGATGAGTCGGGCATCGCCAAGGTGACGGGGAAGAAGGCGGTGATCACCGAGGTGCAGGCGCCCGCCGCCACCTACAAGGAGTTCTCGGTCAAGGTGCCCCTGCTGAGTCAGACCGAGAGGATTGAGCTCTCGCGCTTTTTGCAAGAGCGCTTTTCCGGCCAGGTCCTCCGTTCGGACACCGTGGGTCCGGCGATCGGGGCCGAGCTGAGGAAGAACACGCTGCTCGCGGTGCTCGTGGGGTTGGGGCTGATCCTCGCCTACATGGCCTTCCGCTTTGACTGGAGTTTCGGCGTGGCGAGCGTCATCGCCGTGGCCCACGACGTGGCCATCACGGCGGGTATTTTCAGCTTGCTCGGCCTTGAGTTCACGATTCCCATCGTGGCCGCCTTGCTCACCATCATCGGTTACTCCATCAATGACTCCATCATCATCTCCGACCGCATTCGCGAGAACCAGCGCACGCTGCGGGGGATTCCCTATCGCGAGATGGTCGATCTTTCGATCAATCAGACCCTTTCCCGCACGGTCATGACCTCGCTCACCACCCTGCTCCCGCTTTTGGCACTGTTCTTCCTCGGCGGCTCGGTTTTGAGGGACTTCTCCATTGCCCTGATCGTCGGCATCGTGGTGGGCACTTACTCCTCCATCTACGTGGTGGGCTCCTTGGTCGCCTGGTGGAAGGAGCGAACCCGCGCCCAGCTTCGCCGGAGCGCAAAAGCCTGAGAGGGATCGCGGTACGCGGATCCCATGCGCCCTCCCGGGAAGAGCGCCCCGGGAGGGCGGCGTATACTGAGGCCAATGCGTGTGCTCGCCTGGGTTTTTACCGTGCTCTTGCTGGTGGCTCTCGCCGTCGTCGGTGCCTTGGCCCTCTGGCAGCCGGAAGTGCAGCTGGCCTTGCCTGGCCTGCCCGCGTTGCCGGTGTGGATCTGGGTTGGAGGGGCGCTCCTTTACGGGGCTTTGCTGGTTTTCATCTGGCTCCCCGCCCTCCATCTCCGGGCGCAGGCCGAGCGGCGGGCATTGATGAGGGAAAAAGCTCGTTTGGAGGAGGAGCTCAAATCCCTCCGGGCCGAGCTGCCTGAAGAGGTGCCCCGGATCCCCGATCGCAACCTGGAGGGCCTCGAGGGCGTATGAAACCCCGCTGGCGCGCCCGTCCTTGGCCGGAGGCCAAAACGTTGGTGCGCCTGGTGGAGGCGTTTCGTGTCCCGCCGATGATGGCCGCCGCCCTTTGGGGGCGGGGGTTTCGCCGGCGATTGGACCTCGAACCGGAGCTCAGGCCCTGGCGCTTTCCCGCCCTCGATCAAGGGGCGCGTGTTTTGGCCGAGGCCATCAAGCGGGGTCAGCGGATTCGGGTGCACGGGGACTACGACGCCGACGGGATTACGGGAACCGCGATTTTGGTCAAGGGCTTAGAGGCGCTCGGCGCGGAGGTGCACCCCTTCATTCCCAGGCGTGAGGAAGGCTACGGGATCTCCGAAGCGCGCGTGCCCGAGCACGCCGCCGAAGCCGACGTATTCGTCACCGTCGATTGCGGCATCACGAACCACGCCGAGCTCAAGAGCCTGGTCGAGGACGGGGTCAGCGTGGTGGTGACCGACCACCACACACCGGGCGATGCCCCCCCGCCGGGCACCGTCGTTCACCCCGCCTACGACCCCGGCCTTCGGGGCCGCCCCAAGCCCACCGGAGCGGGCGTGGCGTTTTTCCTGCTCTGGGCGGTCTACGACCGCCTTGGCAAGCCCCCGCCCCTTGCCTTTTCCGACCTGGCCGCGGTGGGCACGATCGCCGACGTCGCCCCGCTGCTCGGGGTGAACCGGGCCATCGTCCGCGAAGGACTTTCACGCCTGCCCGCCTCCGAGCACCTCGGACTCCGCCTCCTCGCCGAACGCCACCTTTCCCAGCGAACGGCGCTCGAGGTCGCCTTCCGGATCGCCCCCAGGATCAACGCCGCCGGCCGGTTGGGCGAGCCCGAGACGGCGCTCGCCCTTCTGCTCACCGATGATTTTTTCGAAGCCAATCAACTGGCGGCCCGGCTCGACGCCCTCAACCAGGAGCGCCAGCGCGTCGAGGAGGCGATGCTCACCCGGTTGCTTCCCACCCTCGATCCTGAGGCCCCGGCCCACGTCGTGCATGACCCCGAGGGTCATCCCGGCGTCATGGGTATCGTGGCCAGTCGCATTCTCGAGCGCACCTACAAGCCGGTGTTCATCATCGCCCAGGGAAAGGGCTCGGTGCGAAGTGTTCCCGGCGTGAGCGCGGTGGGGGCTTTGGCGGCGGCAGCGCATACCCTGAAAGGCTACGGGGGGCACGCCCAGGCGGCCGGTTTTTCCATCGATGAGGCGGCGATCCCGGCCTTTCGCGAGGCCATTTATGCCTACGTTGAGGCCCAGCCCAAGCCCCGCCCCGAGGTTTGGCTCGAGGGCCCTTTGAGCCGGGAGGTGCTCCCCGAGATCTGGCAGGCGCTTGAGCGGTTCGAGCCGATCGGGGAGGGCAACCCCGAGCCCCTCTTCCACCTCCGCGGCGTGCCCGAGCGGGTGAGGCCGCTTTCCGGCGGTAGGCACGTGGGGTTTGCCCTCGAGGGCCTGCGAGTGATCAAGTGGCGCGACAGCGGGGAAGGGCTCCGTGGTGAGGTCGAGGTCGCGGCGGCGGTGGTTTTGAACGAGTGGAACGGTTCGGCGAGCCTCGAGCTCCGGGCCGAGGCCTATCGTGACCCGGATCGCATCTACGGCCAGGGCCGCGACTGCCATTTCGTCCGCATGGCGCTGCGCCAGGCACTCGAGCAGGCGGTGTCGGCGAAGGTGCCGGTCTTCGCCCGCGGCGAGGGCGCGGCCTGGTTGAAAGCGCGGGGGGCGTTGCTGGTGGGGCCCGAAGCAGCCCGGCTCTGGCTGGCCCTTCCCGAGCGCCGGGTCCGGATCCAACCCGGAACCGCGTTGGCGCTGGGGGAAAAGTGGCTCCAGGCGCTCTCGACGCCGAGGGTAACGCTCACCGGGTTTCGCCGGGCGCTGGCTGCAAGGGCGAGGGGCAAAACGCCACCTTTCCCGTACAATGTGATCATCGAAGAGCTCGGTGGCCGGGACGACCCCTACGACTCGCCGACCTACCGCCTGTTGGCCACGGTGGACGCTTTCGCACAGCGGTTCGTCTGGGCCTATCGCTACGGGGATTCGGGGCTTTTGTGCGAGGCGCTCTCTGGGCTTTGGGAGGCATGGGATGTACAAGTTCAAACGGGAAAAATTCCAGGTCAGGGTTTACACCCAGCACTATAGGATCGAAGGGACGATCCACCTGCCCCTCGGCAGCTCCACTGCCGACGTGCTCAACTTGCAGAACAAAGCCCTGCTGCCCTTGACCGAGGTGACGATCTTCCCCACCGCGGGTGCCGGGGCGAAGGCGGCCGAGCGCACACCGTGGCAGCTTGAGTTCTTCGCGGTCACCAAACTCCAGGTGCTCTGGGTCGTGGGTGGGCGCCCCTCCCACCCGAAGACCACGCTCTCGGTCGATCGCCGGGATATGGCGTTTCTTTTTCCCAACCACGTGCTCTCCGGGAGCCTGGAGGTCCCGCACGGCGCCCGGATCTCGGACTACCTCTCGGCCACCAAGCCCTTCCAAACGCTCTTTGACGTGACCGTCTACCCCCTGTCCCAGCCCGACGCGTTCGCGGGCGTCCGGGCTGATCAGTCGCTGGAGTTCGTCACCGTCAACCTCAAGGGCATGTACGGCGTCCTCGAGGCCCCCGAGGCCGACGGCGACGGTCCGCGGCTCAACCTGTTTGGCTGAGCCGGCGCAGGTTCTCCTGAATGCGCTCGATCTGGCTTTTGGTCTCGGCCAGCCGCTGGGTTTCGAAGGCCACGACCTCGGCGGGAGCGTGTTTGCGGAAACCCTCGCTCGCGAGCTTCTTTTCCGTGGCCGCGAGGCGTCGCTCGAGTTCCCGAAGGCGCTTTTGTTGCTTTTTTTGCCAGGCCTCGACGTCGACCAGCCCTTGGGGCTCAAGATATACGGTGACGGAGGGGGTGACGGCAGCCAGCGCTCGTTTGACTGAACCGAGCTTCGGTTCGGCCTTGGCCAGGAACCGGAAGACCGCGGAGGCTTCCAGCACGATGGAGGCTCCAGGCCCTTCCAGGTGGACGACGATGCGTTCTGAGGGGTCGATCCCCAGCTCACCCCGCAGGCGACGGGTCGCGGTGACGGCGGCTTTGAGGGTTTCGAAGGCTTCGTAGGCCTGGCCGTCGGATTCGCCGGCTTCGGGCCAGGGCGCCCTGGCGAGGTCCTCGTCGCCGGTGAGGTGGGCGAAGAGCTCGCTGGTGACGAACGGCATGAAGGGGTGGAGGAGCTTCAGGATGCTGGTGAGGGTGCGCTCGAGGCCCTCCAGGGTGGCGCGGTTCCCCGCTTTGAGGGCGGGTTTGGCCGCTTCGATGTACCAGTCGGCGAACTCGCTCCAGGTGAGCTGGTAGATCTCCCGGGCCGCGAGCGCCAGGTCGAAGCGCTCCATGAGTTTGGTGATCTCGTCGACCCCTCGGGCGAGGACGGTCTGCATCCAGCGGTCGGCCAGTGTGGGCTCGTTTTCCTTTTCCACGAAGTTTTCCCTCGCCATGAGCACGAAGCGCGTGGCGTTCCAGAGCTTGTTGGCGAAGGTGCGGCCCATTTCCAGCCAGCGGGTGTCGAAGCGGATGTCCTGACCGCCGGTGGCCAGGTGAACGAGCCCGAAGCGTAGGGCGTCGGCCCCGTAGCGCTCGACCATCTCCAGGGGGTCGACGACGTTGCCCTTCGATTTCGACATCTTCTGCCCTTTGGCATCCAGCACCAGGCCGTGGAGGATGACGTTTTCAAAGGGGCGACGGCCGGTGAAGTGGTAGCCGGAGACCTCCATCCGGCTCACCCAGAAAAAGAGGATGTCGTAGCCGGTGACGAGGGCGTGGGTGGGGTAGAAGGCCTCGAAATCCGGGGTTTTGTCCGGCCAGCCGAAGACTGAAAGCGGCCAGAGGGCCGAGGAGAACCAGGTGTCGAAGACGTCGGGGTCGCGCCTCAGTTCTTTAGAGCCGCAGACCGCACACTCCGTGGGATCCTCGTCAAAGCGCTCGAGCTCAGGCACGGTGACGTGGCCCTCGGGGCAGTACCAGGCGGGGATCTGGTGGCCCCACCACAGCTGACGGGAGATGTTCCAGTCTTTGATGTTCTTGAACCACTCGATGTTGACCCGCCGCCAGCGCTCGGGGACAAAGCGGATGTCCCCGGCCTCGAGGCGCTCGATCACCGCCTCGGCCAGCGGCTTCATCTTGAGCCACCACTGGGGAAAGAACGCGTACTCGATCGCGGTGTCGCAGCGGTCGCAGGTGGAAAGCGCAATCTCGTACGGCGTTTCCTCCACCAGGTGGCCTTCTTCCCTGAGCGCTTCGGCAACGAGTTTCCTGGCTTCAAAGCGATCGAGGCCGCGGAAGTTTTCGGGCACCCGTTCGCCGGTGAGCTTGCCCGCGAGGTCGATCACGCTCGGGGCGGGCAGCCCGTGGCGCTGCCCGATCTCCCAGTCGGTGGGGTCGTGGGCGGGGGTGATCTTTAGGGCGCCGGTCCCGAACGCCATCTCCACCGCCTCGTCGGCGATGATCGGGATCCAGATCCCGGTGAGCGGGATCCGGGCCTTTTTGCCGACGAGATTCCGGTAGCGCTCGTCCTCGGGGTGAACGGCGATGGCTACGTCGGCGAAGATCGTCTCCGGGCGTACGGTGGCGATCCTGATCTCGCCGCCGTCCTCGAGGGGGTAGCGAAGGGTGTAGAGCGTGCCCTGGGTGGGGTCGTTGTTGACCTCGAGGTCGGAGAGTGTGGTCTCGCAGCGAGGACACCAGTTGAGTAGGCGTTCGCCGCGGTAGGCCAGGCCCTCGTGGTAGTACTTGACGAAGGCGTAGCGCACGGCCCTCGAGCGGGCCTCGTCCATGGTGAAGGCCTCCCGGGTCCAGTCGGCGCTGGCGCCGAGGCGTTTGAGCTGGCGGATGATCTGGCCTCCAGAGTCCTTCTTCCACTGCCAGACCCGCTCCAAAAACTTCTCGCGACCCAGCTCGTGCCGGCGCTTGCCTTCCTTCATGAGCAGCCGTTCCACCACCACCTGGGTGGCGATGCCGGCATGGTCGGTTCCTGGGACCCAGAGGGCCTCGAAGCCCCGCATTCGCTTATAGCGGATGATCGCGTCCTGGATGGCGTTGTCGAGCGCGTGTCCCATGTGGAGGACGCCGGTGACGTTGGGCGGCGGCATGACGATCACGAACGGCGGTTTGCCGCTTTTGGGATCGGCCTGAAAAGGCTTTTTGGCCCAGCGCTCGGCCCACTTGGGTTCGACCTGATGCGGATCGTAGCCTTTTTCGAGCATAAAAAATCCTCCCCCACGCAGTTTGCGCGGACGAGGCGTACGCCCCGCGGTACCACCGCGCTTCACGCTCCCAACTGGGAGCGTGCCCTCTTCGCGCTGTCACGGGCGCACCCGGCGGGCTCTACTGAGGGGGTTTCCCCCGGTTTCGGACAAAGACCTCGCCTTTTCCTGGGCCCCTATTCGAGCACAGCTCGAATAGGGGTATTTCTCCCCCCGTTCCTCCCGCGACGCCACCCGGGCGACGTTCAGCCCTTCTTTCCCGAGGACCCCTCTCAGCCGCGGAGGTCCCGCTCTGTCGGGCGAGCCGGGCCTACTCCTCCCGGGCCATGCCCTGAGTGTATCACGCCAATGTAACCCCTCTCCTAACCGGGAAGGCGGGCTTTGCCTACCCTGGGAGTGGGCTTGATGGAAGGTACACTGGGGGCGACCAAAAGGAGAATTCTCGAGCGTTTGCGGCAATCCCCGGCCGACGTCGGGGAGATTGCTAGAGAGCTGGGAATTTCAAGGGTCGCGATCCAGCGGCACTTGCGCGACCTAGAGGCCTTGTCCCTGGTTCGCTACGAGGAAAAACGCAACGGTTCACGCGGCCGGCCCAAGCGGCTTTGGCGGTCGGTGGACGCCGAGGGCCCCTACGCCCGCATGTGCGGTTCGCTCATCGAGGTGGTCAAGCGCAATTTGGGCTCGGAGATGCTGGTGGGGCTCCTCGTCGACGACCAGTGCCGGCGTTTGCGCGAGGGGCTGGACGGGCTGGGGGGCGTCGGGCGCGAGCGGCTCGACGCGCTGGTCCGTTACCTCAAGGCCCAAGGTTACGCGGCGCGGGTGGTCGAAGAGGACGGCACGCTCTTCATCGAGCAGCTCACGTGCCCCCGCCTGGGGCTTTCGAGCCAGCACCAGGAGCTCTGCGTGGCGGAAGAGCGTGCGCTCGAGACGATCCTCGGCCTGCCCGTCCGCTTGGTCGAGCGCATTTCCAACGGGGGCAGGCGCTGCCGCTTCGAGATCGGGGCAAAAACCTAAGTGAGCGCCCACGGGCTTTTCGACCGACCGATGCCGTGCTGGCGCTCGTTTGCGTCGCCTTGGTCCCCGCCGTGGCTTTAGCCATCGCGGGGACGCTTAGGGCCCGGGTTCATTCGGCTTTCGCTTGGGCCAGGAGCCGGCCCGAAGGGTCGTAGAACCAGGCTTCAGAGGGCGTCCCTTTGATCTCCACCACGATATAGGGGCTGGTCAGGGCTTGCGTGACCCGGGCGCCGGGCGAGGGCTTTTGCATGAGGAGGCGGATCTTCGCTAGGCCGTTTTTGACCTCGACGCTGGCGACGTCAATCCGGTAGCCCCCGGTGGGTTTGAGGCCCCAGAAAAAGGCGGCGACGCAGGATCTCGGGTACTTCAGGTCCGGCAGCGGCGGGCGGGGCAGCTGGTTTCCGGTCGCGCGTTGCCAGATCTGGACGTAGGCCGTCTGGGTGCAGGCCAGAAGGCCCAGGGGCTGGCGGCCAGTGTAGCTGGCGTAGCTGCCCTTGGCCAGGACGCGCCAGGGGCGGATGAGCGCCGGTGAAAGCGGGACTTTTGGCACCGAGGTCTGGATGCGGAGCGACGCGCGGCGGTAAACCCAGGGTGCGGGTTCGAAGTCGTAGGGGGGCGAGCTCGGGACCGCCCGTTCGAAAACCACCACCGGGCCATTGTTGCCGAGTTCTTCGATCATGCGCCGCACCGATTTCGCTTCGCTGTAGGTGAGCCTTTGGAAACCGGGGGTGAACGGTTTGGGGCTGACGGCGACGTCGGCGCCGGTGGCGAGGGCGGTGCTCAACCGGTACCAGCGGTCGCCGTCAAAGAGCCACGCGCCGAGGATGGCCGTGCCCACACGGAGCTCGAAGTACTGCCCCCCGATGTCCTCGAGGGCCTCCAGGCGCGGGCGCGTGGGCGGACTGACCTCCCGGTAATAAGGCATGCCGTTGACCTCGAGCGGCCCGAACTGGGCCGGGCCTTGGGGCACAAGACGGAGCGGCATGCCCTCGAGGCGGATTTCCATCGCATCGCCGTAAAAGTAGACCAACCGCTCGCTCGAATTTTCGGTGAGGAGCTCGACCTCGTGGGCGTTGTAATAGGGGCGTTCGGGGGTCAGGAAGCTGCACCCGGCGAGGACCGGCAGGAGGAGCCAAAGAGCGGCTTTGGCCTTCATAAGGCTATTGTGCCACGATTCGGCCGTCGCAGGGTGATCCGTGGACCAAAAGGCTCAGGATCTCGACGTGGTGGGTGTAGGGGAAAAAGTCGAAGGGCTCGACATAACAGAGTCGGTAGCCCCGCGCCACCAGGCGGCCCACGTCCCGGGCCCAGGTGCTGGGGTCGCAGGCAATGTAGACGATCTCACGCGGTGGCGTTTGGCCGAGGGCTTCGATCAAATCCCGGTCGAGACCGCTTCGCGGCGGGTCGAGGACAACCAGATCGGCGGGGAGGAATCGGGCGACGTTTTTTGCGTCGTCGCGGTGGAAGGTGACGTTTTCCCGGCCGAGCTTGGCCGCGTTTTTCTGCCCGATCTGGACCGACCGGCGGTTGATCTCCACCGCGATGACCTCTCGAAACTTCTCGGACAGCATGAGGCTTAACACGCCCGCGCCGGCGTGCAGTTCGACGGCGCGCTCACCTCCCTCAACCAGGTCCACGGCCCGGCCATACATGCGCCCGGCCGCCAGGGGGTTCACCTGCGAAAAGCTCACCGGGTCGACGGGGGCGGTTATACCTCCATAGGCTTCGATGAGCACCTTCCGCCCGGCGAGGTGCCGGATCGTACCCCTAAACCGGCCCCGCGGGTCCTCGGCCCCCCACCACACGCCGGCGATCCCCTCCTGAACCAGCGCCCGGGCGGCTTTTTGCAGGGCCTGGGGGTGGCCGCCGATGAGACCGACGAGCGCGCCCTTTTCGTGGATGCTGCTTTGAATCACGACTTCGACCGGCCCCACGAGCGGCCACGAAGCGAGCAGCCTGAAAGCCTCGTTGAGATATTCCTCGGCCAAGAGGTCGTGCTCGAGCGGCACGAGTTCGCTGCGCCTGGGTCTTCGCTGCCCGAGGCCCCCGGTGGGCAGGATGACGTACTGGCCGCTGGTCCGGTAACCGAGCTCGTTCGGGCTCGGCGTCGTAGGGCGGATCTCGGCCTCGACCTTGCCGATTCGGCGCAGCGACTCTTCGACGAAGGCGCGTTTGGCTTCGAGCTGGGCGTCGTAGCGCATCGGGAGGTCGGCTCCCGGGGGCAGGGGCAGGTCGACGCGCAGGGGCGAGGTGGTGAGCCGCTCTAAGAGTTCGCCCTCGAGGTGATTTTTCTTCCGTTTGAGCTCGGCCTTGACGGTTTCGCCGGGCAGGACGTCCGCCACCAGCGCTACCCCCTCGGGCGTACGCGCAAGGCCGAGTCCACCGGGGATGAGTTTTTCCACGGTCAACGTCACGATCACTGGCTTAGTCTACGGCACGCGGACCTGTATAATTTTGCCGTGGAGGTGATTCGTATGAAGAAAGCGGTTCTTGCGCTCGCCCTGGTGGCGGCGCTCGGCTCTTTGGTTTTGGCGGCGAGTTACCGGACCTTCGACGAGATCGTGAAGTCGGGGAAAGTGATCGTGGGAACCGAGGGCGAGTTCCCGCCGTTTAACTATTTCGATGAGCAGAACAACCTGGTAGGGTTTGACATCGACATCGGGAACGCCCTGGTCGAAAAGCTCGGGCTCAAAGGGGAGTGGAAGGCCCAGCCCTTCGATACCCTCTTGATCGCGCTCAACCAGGGGCGCTTCGATTTTGTGGTTGCCTCGCACACCATCACCCCGGAGCGTTCGAAGGCGGTCGATTTCACCAAGCCCTACTACTGCACCGGTAACCTCATCGTCTCGAAACCCGGCGGCCCGAAGAGCCTGGCCGACCTCAAGGGCAAGGTGGTCGGTGTACAGGTGGGCACCTCCTACTACGACTTCGTGGTGGAAAAGGCGCCCGGGGTCAAGGAAGTCAAGACCTTCCCCACCAACCCCAACGCCCTCGAGGCCCTGCTCTCCGGGCGGGTCGATGCCTGGGTGACCGACCAGTTCACCGCGCTCGAGGTGGTCAAAAAGCGCGGAGTGTCGCTCCAGCTCTCGGGCCTTTTGAACAAGGAAGAGATCGGCATCCCGGTGGCCAAGGGGAACCAGGGGCTCTTGCGGGCGCTCAACATGGCGCTCGATCTGATTCAGGCCGACGGTACCTACGCCCAGATCTCCATGAAGTGGTTCGGGAAGGACATCCGCTGCCGGTAAGTCTTAATGCTTAGGGCCCTGGGGCATCCAGGGCCCTTTGGATTTGGAGGCCGACTTGCGATACCTGCGCGTCGCGTTCTTCGTGGGTCTCTTGCTCGCGGCCGGTTTTGCCGCCTGGCTGCTTTTTTTCGAGTTGCTCTCTCGAGGCCTAGCGATCTATCTCAATGCGGTGAACTTCACGCCGGAGAAGATCCCCTTCTATGCCGACTCCTTGCGCCGGGGCGGCGAGGTGACCCTCAAGCTCACCGTGATCAGCGCCCTGATGGGCCTGGCGCTGGGGCTGGTGGCCGGGATCTCCAAGCTCTCGGCGAACCCGCTCTTCCGTTACCCGGCGGCTTTCTACGTCTGGCTGGTGCGGGGGACGCCGCTTTTGGTGCAGATCCTCTTCGCTTATAACGGCCTGCCTTACCTGCTGGCCCCGGTGTGGAAGAACCTCGAACCGCTCGGCCTCCCGCCCATCGAGGACATGCTCACCGACTACTGGGCGGCCTTCATCGCGCTCTCCTTCAACGTCGGGGCCTACAACGCCGAGGTGATCCGGGCCGGAATCCTGGCCATCCCCCGGGGGCAGTGGGAGGCGGCGCAGTCGCTGGGGCTTTCCCAGCCGCAGGTCATGCGCTTCATCGTGGTGCCCCAGGCGGTCCGGATCGTGGTGCCGCCACTGGTGAACAATGTGGTGGCGCTTTTGAAGGATTCTTCGCTGGCGTACACCATCGGCCTTTTCGAGCTGGTCATGGCCGGCCAGCGCATCATCTCGGCCACCTTTCGCCCGGTCCCCATCTACCTGGCGGTGGCCGCGGTCTATCTCCTGCTGACCACCATCCTTACCTTCTTCACCGACTGGCTGGAACGCCGCTTGCGTTCGGAAGGGGCAACGTAAGCATAAGTTTGCGGTCCTTGCGTCCGGCCTGTGGGATGGCTATAGTAAGTGCGTTCACTCAAGGAGGTTATCTATGCGAAAGTTGTTTGTTCTTATTGGTTTGGTCGCTCTGGGTTTCGGCGCGCTGGGCATGGCGCAGAAGTCCCGCCTCGACGTGGTTATGGAGCGGGGCAAGCTGATCTGCGGCGTGAACGGCAAGGCGCCGGGGTTTGGCTATGTCGACGAGAAGACCGGCAAGTATGTGGGGTTTGACGTCGACTTTTGCCGGGCGGTGGCGGCGGCGCTCTTCGACGACCCCGAGAAGGTCGACTACGTGCCCCTGACCGCCAAGGCGCGTTTCAACGCCATCCAGACCGGCGAGGTGGACGTCGTCTTCCGTAACACCACCATCACAACCAGCCGCGACGGGTCGGTGGGGGTGGACTTCCTGCCGGTGAACTTCTACGACGGCCAGGGGGTGATGGTGAAAAAGGAGCTCGGGGTGAACTCGGTCTATGACCTCGAGGGCGCCACCGTCTGCACCAACCAGGGCACCACCACCGAAAAGAACTGGACCGACTTCGTCCGGGCCCAGGGTTGGCAGGGCAATAAGCTCCTCACCTTCGAGTCCTTCGACAAGGTCTTCAACGCCTTCCTCTCCGGCCGCTGCGACGCGGTGACCACTGACAAATCGGGGCTCGTCGGATGGAAGGCGAAGGCCTCCGATCCCGAAGCCCTGACCATCCTGCCGGAGACGCTCTCCAAAGAGCCCTTGGCCGGTTTCACCTTCCAAAACGACTCGAAGTGGAAAGACGCCCTGACCTGGATCGTCTACGCCACCATTCAGGCCGAGGAGTTCGGGATCACCCAGGCCAACATCGACCAGGCGCTTGGGAGCGACAAGCCTTCGTTCCGGCGCTT
>WIAM01000052.1 GCA_015519965.1 Thermaceae bacterium | reverse complement strand
TCCCGGCCCGAACCCCCGAGGTGATCTGAACCCGATCCGCCTCGATCTGCATGCGGCGGCCGCGGCCGTAGCCCCCTTGTCTCTTTTGGAGCCAGGGGTCGATGTCGGCGGCCGTCAAATCGAGGCCGGCGGGAAGCCCGTCGATGATGGCATAGAGCGCGGGCCCGTGGGATTCCCCAGCCGTCAGAAATCGCATATCAAGAGCCTAGCACGACGCAGGTCTACGCGGAGATCCATTCGCGTTTTCTGAGGAGCCCCGTTAGGGGCGGCTGGCATTCGGCAGGCAGGGGGATGCTGCCCGGGAGGGGCAGGTGTCGCTCGGCTCGGTGACGCGGCGCGCCTTGATCACGATGAGCAGTTCGCTATCCTCACTCTCGTTGGAGGTTTGGGAAAAGAGTGCTCCGAGCAGCGGGATGTCGGAGAGGAAGGGAATGCCCTGCTTGGACTGGCTGTTCTTGCGCTGAATCAGCCCGCCGAGGACGACGGTCTGGCCGTCTTTGAGCCGCAGAACGGTGTTGGCGTTTTGAATGTTCTCGAGCGTGGGGAGCCCACTCACGTCTTTTTGGGCGATGGAAGTGACCTTGGTGTTGAGCTTCAAGGTGATTTCGCCATCCGGGGTGAGCTGAGGCGTGATTTCCACGGTGACGCCGCCGTTGAACTCCTTGTAGTCGGTGGTCACGTTGCCCTGGCTGTCTTTGACCTGGATGGGGAGGCGGTAGAGGTAGCCGGATTGGATCTTGCCGGTTTGGTTTGAGAGTAGGGTCAGGTTGGCGTCGGTCACCTTCCGGGAAAGCCCCTGCCGCTCGAGCGCGTTGAGGGTGGCCCCGATGTTGAGCGAGGCCAGCGAGCGGGTGGCGTCGAAGATGAGCTGGATGCCGGCATCGGTGATGGCGGCCACCAGGTTGCCCCCTGCCGCCTGCCAGTTCAGGCCCAGGCTCCGGAGAACATTGGTGCTCACCTCCTGGATGCGCACCTGGACGCTGACCTGCTGAACCGGCCGATCGAGCTGACCGAGGAGCTTGGCCACGAAGGCGAGCGCTTCGGGGGTGCCGGTCACGATCAGGGCGTTGGTTCGGGGGTCGGCGACGATACGAACCGAGGGCTGGTTGGGGCCGTTTTGCGCCTGGGCGGCCAGGGCGGCCTGGAGAATCTTGGCCAGCTCCTCGGCCTTGGCGTACGCCAGGCGGAAGGTCTTTTGCGAAAGCGCGGGTCCGGTCGCCTCCTGCACGTCGGTTTTCTCAAGCAGCGCCGCGACCTCGTCGAGCTTATCTTTGGGGCCCGTGACCATGAGCGCCTTCTGACCCGGGATCGGGGTGGCCTGAACCTCGCTGACCTGGGCCTCGATGAAGGGGGCGATTTTCTCTGGATCCAGATACCGGACCGTAAAGATGCGCTTTTCCACCGCCTTCGGCGTTCGGATTGCCTGGAGGGCCTGGGCCACAACCTCGGGACTCGCGACCAGGACGATGTCGCTTTTGAGCAGGGCGTAATCGAGTTTGCCTTCGCCGTAGGTTTCGACGACGACCGTCCAGACTTCCCGGAAGGGTTTGTCGGCGATTTGGAGGCGAACTTTGAGATCGGCTAGGTCCTTGGGCAGTTTGAGGACCGGGGTGAGCCCCACCGATTCCGCCAGTGCGCTGAGGACCACCTCGAGGCTATCGCCATTCGCCGAGGTCTTGATCGTGACCGGGCGATCGAAACGAGCTTCCTGGGGAAATCCGCCGGCGATCGCCAGCGAAAGCAGAAGCAACATGCTCAAAAGCCATCGTTTCATACTTACTCACCGCCTCCGTATTCCAGCGTAAGCGTGTACGGGCCTTGGGTCAGGAGGACCCGCTCGGCGGTCACCGATTTGAGGACGATGTCGGTTCCGGGGAAGCTTTGACCGACCGAGAGGGTGAGATATCCCGTTCTGGTTTTAAAGATGGCGACGCTCACCGGCCCCAGGGCGACGCCGGAGAGCATCAGCCCCGAATTTTGCGCCCACTCGAGCAAGGGGTTGGCCTTGTTCGGCGCAGGGGCGGGGGCCGTTTGGGTTACGACCGGCATCGATAGCGGCGTCGCGTTCACCGCAGGCCCAGCGGTTTCGCCGGGAGCGGGGGGCAGGCGATCGAGGCGACCCTTCGGCAGGCTGAGCGCCGGCTTGGGGCGGGGCGCGGCCGCCTCTGGCGTTCGCGGCCGGACCTCGCGGTCGATGGGACCGAGCCTCAGCGGGAGCGCGCCTTCCTGGGAAAGCGAGGGCAGGGCGACGTCGGGCGCTGCCTTTTGGACGCGAACGACGCGCGGTGCTGGAACGCGGGGCGGCAGCGATACGCTGACCGGTGTTTTCTGGATGGGGATGGGTGCGGGTTTGGCTTTGGAAGCAGCTTCCTTTTGGGCAAGCTCCGCCTTGAGCGGGGCGAAGGGGTTTGGCAGCGCTTTTTCTTTTTGCGCCTCGGCGACGGTTTCAGGCGTCGCCGGTGGCGGCGTGGTTGCTTCGGCCGGGGCTTCGGTCACCAGGAAGGGGAGGGGAAGGACTTCGAGAACGCGGGCGCTGGTCGAGGTGGCCACCGTGGCCTTAGCTGGGGTGGGCTTTTCCACCGGTTTCGTAACTCGCTTTGGGGGCTGGGGTGCTGGCGTCTCTACGGGGATTTGGGTGCCGGCGCTGTAGAGGGCGTACCAGGCCGCCACAGCGACCACCAAAAGCAAGACGGTCACGAGGATCTTGGTTCGGGGACTGAGCTTCATGGCGATCCCCCCGGCTTGTTCGCCTGGTAGACGTAGAAATGAACCTTGAGTTTGGTACCGATCTCGGGGTTGGTCGGGTCGCCGCCGCTTGGGTTGAGCGTGACCCCGTCCATGGAGCTGTAGCGTTTGAGGTTTTCGAGCGCTTTCAGGTAGTCGTAAAGCGCCGGGAAGGGCGCACGGATATCGATGATCACGTCGATGCTGCCGACCCCTGGAATCTCGCTTCTTGCCGGGCTTCGCGAGATCGAGCTCAGGGTGACCCCAGCGTCCTCGGCGTTCTTGGTCAACAGATCGAGTACCTCATAAAAACGCTCTTCATCGGGCAGCGCGGCCAGGAAGTTCGAAATCTCGCGCTCGAGGTCCGCGATCTTGGCTTTGAGCTTGGGGAGGTTGCGCTTGGCGGCGAGACCGCGATCCCTTTGCTTGCTGAGATTCTTGACTTCCCGTTCCAGGGTCTGAATCCGCGTCTGGGCGGGCTGGTACCAGGCCACGTACCAGATACCCGCCAGGACTGCGAACAAGGCGAGCGCCAGTATGAACTGCATGCGGGGGTCTTTAACGAGCTGCTTCATTTTCCACCTTGGTGATCATGCCCACGCTGGCGCTAAAACGGTAGATGCCGGTCTTGAGGTCGTGTTCGGCTTTTTGAAAGTCAATTCCAAAACCGGGGTTGGTCTCGAAGGTCTTGACCATCTGGACCAGGACGTTTCGCGAGGCGGCGCGGCCGCGGAACGTGAACTCGACGTCGGCGGGAATCCCGTAGACGCGTTTGGCCTTTTCGGGATCGATGGATTTGACGCTCAGGGTTTCCAGGCGGACTTCCAGGCGGCCGTTTTTGGAGGGCAGCTCGAGCAAAAACCGGGCCAGGTAGTCGGCCCAGGGGCGGAATTTGGCCCGAACCTGGCGGGAAACGTTAGCCAGGGCCTCGAGCTCGCGTTGCTTTTGCTGCAGTTTGTTTTGCTCCGCGATGTAGCTGCGAAGGAGCTCGACCTCGAGGCGGAGCTGTTCCTTTTGGTTCTCAAGCCGATTGATGCTGGCTTGGGTTTGATAGTGCACGAATCCGATGCTGCCCAGAACCAAAATTCCGGCGACGAACGTGGCCAGGCGCCAGGCGCTCGGCAACGTGCGTTTCCGGTAGCGCTTCGGGAGCAGGTTGAGGTTAATCAACGCCGCTCACCCCCCGAATCGCCAGGCCAACGGGGATTACGAACTCTGGCGCCACGTCAGCGAGCTTGGTGGCCGGAAAGCGGTTGTTGGGTACGCGCAGCCGGTTCCAGGGGTTGATTTCGGTGAAAGTGATCCCGATGGCGTCGGCGATGAGGTTTTTGAGCCCGGCGAGTTTGATGCCGCCGCCCCCGATGAAGGCCTGGTCGGGGGCGGCCTCGCCGAACTGATTGTTGAAGAAGTCCAGGCTTCGCTGGACCTCGGTGGTGAAGTCGAGCAGGACGTGGCGCAAGGCATCGTAGATGTCGGTGGGGCTCGGCTGGTCTGACACGGTGTCGATGCTGAGCAGGGCTTCCTCGTCTTCCAGCGTGGCGCTGGCCAGCGCATATTCTCGCTTGATCTTCTCGGCCTGCTCGATTTCCAGGCCAAAGGCCCGGGCGAGCGCCGTGGTGAAGGCGTTTCCGGCCACCGGGAAGTGCCGGGTCATGAGCGGTCGCTCGCCCTTCAGGAACACGATCGAGGACGACTCCGCGCCGACCTCCAGGACCACGGTGAGTGGTAGGCTGCCATCCTCCCTGGGGGCCAGCTCGGGTTCAAGGACGCGGGCGCTGGCGAAGGGTTTGAGATCCACCGCGACCGGTTCCAGCCCGGCATCCCGCAGGATCTCCACCAGCTGAACTACGGTTTCTTCCCGGGCGGCAGCGAAGAGCACCTCGATTTCGCCATCGTCCGACTCGCCTTCGCTCTCACCCAGGATGGCGTAGTCGTAGGTGATCTCGTCAACCGAGAAGGGAATGTGGGGCTCTGCCTCCCAGCGAACGGCTTCCCCGATCTCCTTTTCTTCCATGCCCTTTGGGAATTTGAGGATGCGCGTCACCACAGCGTCGTTCGAAAGCGTGGTGACGACGTGTTTCTTACGTGTTCTGGCTTCGGAGATGAGGGCCCGGATCTCTTCGCTGAGGGCTGCCGGTTCGGTGATGAGGCCGCCCTGGATCACGCCTGGGGGCGTGGGTCGGATCGCGTAGCCGCGAAGCACCAGCCTTGGTCCGTGGAGGTCGACCACCTTGAGGTTCGCCGTCCCCACTTCAAGGCCCAGAGCCTCGGTTCCTGACCTGAAGAAGTTCTCGAGCCAAGACGCCACGCTTTCCTCCCGCGCTCCCTCAGGCTACCATGGAACTGTTATCACTTTGTCCCGGTTTCGACCAGCGCCCGGATGACCGCGTCGGCGAACTCTTCGGTGGTGGCGTGGCCACCCAGATCCGGGGTGCGCGGGCCTTGCTCGAGTGCGATATCCACCGCGCGTTCGATCTTCCTGGCCATTTCAGTTTCGCCAAGATGGTCGAGCATCATCGCCGCGGAGAGGATGGTCGCGGTGGGGTTTGCGACCCCCTTGCCCGCGATATCGGGGGCCGAGCCGTGCACCGGTTCGAAAATGGCCGCCCGCTCGCCGATGTTGCCGCTGGGGGCGATGCCGAGCCCGCCCACCAGCCCGGCGGTGAGGTCGGAGAGGATGTCGCCGAAGAGGTTTTCCATGACCAGCACGTCAAAGTCCTTGGGGTTACGAACCAGGCGCATGGCGCAGGCATCGACGATCACCTCGTAGACCTCCACGGTAGGGTGTCTCTTAGCAGCGTCGTAGGCGGCCTCGAGGAAAAGACCGTCGGACATGGGGAGAACGTTTGCCTTGTGCACCAGCGCGAGACGGCCGCGACGTTTTTCGGCCAGGCGCAAGGCATATTCGGCGATGCGGTAGGAGGCCTCATAGGTGATCACGCGGTCGGCAATGGCGACCCGACCCCGGGCATAGAGCCGTTCCTGCTCGACGTAGAGCCCTTCGGTGTTTTCGCGCACCACGACCAGGTCGGTGCCCTCGACCGCGCCAGGAACCGGGTGGTATTTCGCGGGGCGGACGTTGGCGTAGAGGTCGAGCCGCTTGCGCAAATAGCGAATGGCACCAAAAAAGCCGGGGACTTTCTGGGTCGGGCTGGTCGCGGCGCCAAAGAGGGTGGCGTCCGCGGCCAGCACCTTCTCCACCGTTTCTTCCGGCACCGAGGTGCCGTATTTTTGGAAGGTTTCCCACCCGGCCTCGGCTTCGATGAACTCGAAGGTGAGGCCGGTGGCTTCTAGGACCCGCCGCGCCGCGGGGATGACCTCATGCCCGATGCCGTCGCCTTCGATAAGGGTAATGCGGTAGACGCGTTCGGTCATGCGTCTATCCTAATGCCTTTTCGTCACGATGTTTGGCCCGGAGTCCGATCTCCACCACAGCCAGGGCGAGACCGATGGTGATGAAGATATCGCCCATGCTGATCACCGACCCGGAAAGAGGGATGATGTCGCTCAACCACACCAGGCGCGTGCCCGGGCCGACGACCACATGGAGCGCGTCGCCCCCCCGCTCGAGGATAGGAATGGCGGCCGCGAGACCGGCGGCCTCGAGGGCCTCGGCAGTAACCGGCATCTTGCCCCCGTTGGCCAGGATCGCCAGGGTGTTCATGGCATAACCGAGCGTCACCACCCAGAGCCCGCGCAAAAACCGGTTCCGCCAAAGTCCAAAGGCGATCACGGCGAGCGCCGCGAGTTCGAAAAGCGTCCCCGTAGTGCCCGGGTTGATGCGCCCGCTTACCGAAAGCCTCGTGGCGAGCGATTCCAGCACCGCTGCCGCCACGAAGACCCAGCCAGCCCTTAGCTCCGCTCTTTGGTAGTCGCCGATTCGGACGCCTTTGGCAAGAGCGAGGGCAAACCCAACGATGATTCCCGCGATGAATATGCCCGTAGGAACACCTCCCTGTCGCGCCACACTGGATTTTGCTCCCAGAGCTCCTTAAACACCTTGGCCAGCTTGGGATCGAACTGAATGCCCGAAAACTTCTCGATTTCTTTCAGCCCCTCTTCGGGGGTTTTGGCAGGTTTATACGGCCTGCCCGCGGTCATGGCTTCGTAGGCGTCGGCAAGGCCGACAATTCTCGCCCAAAGGTGAATGTCTTGCCCCGCAAGTCCGTCGGGGTACCCAGCACCATCCCAGCGTTCGTGATGGTGCTTAACAATTGGGAGTATGTTTTTAAAAAAACTTATGTTCCGCAAAAGCTGAACCCCGATTGTTGGATGCTGTTTTATGATATCCATTTCTTCGTCTGTTAACTTTTGGGGTTTTAAAAGAATCGAGTCAGGGATACCGATCTTCCCGATATCGTGGATGCGTGCCCCTAGCTTGATTTGTTGTGTGTCAGCTTCATCAAGTCCTATGGCCATTGCAATGTCATTTGCAATCGAGGCCACTCTCTCTGAATGCAATCGTGTATGTGAGTCTTTTGCTTCAAGCGCGGACATTAAAGCTTCGACGGCTTGAGAGAAAGATTCGCGTATTTTAACGTATTCGTCCCAGTGATACCGTGCGTAATAAAGTGGTATGAGGAAGAGTAAGACCGCCCAACCGCCCCAGTTCCCAATTAAGGCAGGGGATGCATCATAAAGGCGTGCCAGCAAAAGGGCCACAGGTATTAAGATTATGTAACTATAGGCCAACCAGCTAAAATTTTCCCTCCAGATTTTTTGAAACGAGCTTCGTGTATCAATAGCTACCATTTCGGTAACTAGGACAACATTAACTAGGAAGAAAAAAAACCCTGAAAGGATAATGCCAAGAAGGTAGGTTATATTTATCCCAAATAAATCTATAGACGTATAATTCGTGAACGCATAATAAATAGATCCAGCCACAGCGATACTTACTGAATTTTGAACGCGGTTAAAATAATCTGCCCAAAGTGATTGATTTGGGTTGTCGAACCAGCCGGGATCGAAATAAAAGAGAAATACGAGGATCGGAACGAACCAGTATGGAAAGACAAAGAGCGATGCAAGGGCTATTACAAAAAGCAAGCTTATTGCAGTTTTGAAAAGCAAGTGTACCTGAGTAAAGGAAGCCCATGCAATCAATGCGCCCCAAAAAATGATGTCAATGACAGGTGGGAAAGGACGCGGGTCGATCTGGTAAAGAATGTACGAAAGCGAAACCGCCAAGGCGGTTAAAACAATGTTGTATGCATAAACCCGAAGCGCTTTTGTGACATCCTTTTGCCGGTCGGGCATACACAGCCATAATAACATAGCAGGGGAATAACCCCTGCTATGTTCGCGGTACTTCTAGCGCAAAGCTTTATGGGCGGTAGGTGATGCTCGCCCCAGCCGAGATCGCCATCGCCAGCAAACCGAGCACCAGTCCGAACAGTTTCACGATCGCCTTTTTCATCTTCTTCTCCCCCCTTCGTCCTTCTAAGGACTTTTTCTTTTCCTGCCCCTATACTAGAATGATGGTGAGGAGGTGTCAATAGAATATAGCAACTATATACATAGGGTGAATTGTGGGTAGGACATATTCTATTGGGAATTTGAGGCAAAAATTACTCACCGTGCCTGTGCACGGAACGGGACAGTTTGGCATTGAAATGTCGGCTAATGGCAAAAAGAATACCCTTCAATGCGGGTGCATCAATGGAGCGCTGTCAGACGGCATCTGTTTTCTAACTTACCCCATCCCCCCATTTGGGGGTGTGAGATTCCGCTGGAGTGTGCAAGCCCTTCGGGGGCCTTGGCTTAGGATGGGGGCGTGGATGTGCTGCTTTTGCCGACGCTCGGGCCCTTACATATGCTCCACCCCCGCTACAACGCGGTGACGC
>WIAM01000051.1 GCA_015519965.1 Thermaceae bacterium | reverse complement strand
CGAGGCTCCGTGCGTTCAAGCAAGCTCCCCGCCGTCTGCTTTGGCGGGGAGCTCGGCGCTTTTTCCCTGGTGGCGGTGGGCGGACTCGAACCGCCGACGCCGCGATTATGAGTCGCGTGCTCTAACCAACTGAGCTACACCGCCTCGCTGCGGCCAAAGACCGCAACCCACATATTAGCCAGGGGGAGGGGGCGAGTCAACTGGGATTTGCCCATGCTATCGGGTATAATGCCAGATTGGCACACCCCTTAGGGCCCGCAGGGTCTTGAGGGGAGAGGGGTATTGCAGCATGAAGAAAGTTGTCATCGTCGGCCGCCCCAACGTGGGCAAATCGAGCCTTTATAACCGCCTCGTCGGCCGCCGCGACGCTGTGGTCGCGGACGAACCCGGCGTGACGCGGGATCTCAAGGAAGCCGTGGTAGAGACCGACACCGGCCGGTTCCGGCTGGTGGATACCGGTGGCGTGTGGTCCGGCGATGCCTGGGAAGAAAAGATTCGCGAGAAGGTCGACCGGGCCCTCGAGGACGCCGATTTGGTGCTCTTTTTGGTCGATGGGCGGGCCGAGCTGGCGCAAGCCGACTACGAGGTTGCCGATTACCTGCGGAAAAAAAGGAAGCCGGTTTTGCTGGTGGCCACCAAGATCGACGATCCCAAGCACGAGCTCTACCTCGGCGAGCTCTACGGGCTCGGCTTCGGTGATCCGCTCCCCACTTCGGCTGAACACCGCCGTGGCTTCGACGAGCTGATCGAGCGCATCTGGGCCACGCTCCCGGTGTACCAGGACCCCGACGAGGGCGAGGTCGAGCCCTTGAAGCTGGCCATCATCGGCCGGCCAAATGCGGGCAAGTCCTCGCTTTTGAACGCGCTCCTCGGCGAGGAGCGGGTGATCGTCTCCGAACAGGCGGGGACCACGCGCGATGCGATCGACGTTGAGTTCGACTTCGGAGGCCGTCGCTTTCGCCTGGTCGACACCGCCGGCATCCGTAAGCGTCCGGAGACGGCGGTGGAGTGGTTCGCCATCCTGCGGGCCCAGCGGGTGATGCGGGAGGCCGATGTCGTGGCCTTGGTCGTGGATCCTTTCGAGCTCGGCGATCGCGAGCTGAAGATGGCGAATGAGGCCCTCGAGGCCGGGCGCCCCGTCATCCTGGTGGTGACCAAGTGGGACCTGGTAAGAAGGGACGAGCGGCGGGCCGTGCGCAGACAGATCCGGGAAAAACTCGCCCACCTGCAGCACCTGCCGATGGTCTTCGTATCCGCCAAGACCGGTGAAAACCTCACCCGAATTCTGAGCGAGGCGGTCCAGCTCTACGAGGAGGCCCACCAGCGGGTCGAGACCAGCGATCTCAACCGCATGGTTCAGGTCTGGTGCCTCAGGACCCGGATGCCCAACTTTCGCGGCCGGTCGCTCAAGATCTTCTACGCCACCCAGGTCCAGGTGGCCCCGCCAACATTTATCTTCTTCGTCAATTACCCGGAGTTCGTGACCCGGGCCTTTGAGAATTACATCAAGAACCGAATCCGCAGCGATCTCGGGTTTTCCCGGGTTCCCTTCAAGCTCACCTGGCGCGGGCGCAAAAAGTCCGGCAGTTAAATACCCCGCCGTGGCTTTCGCCACAGCGGGAGTCCCAAAACGCATACGACTGCCAATCTTGCATCGGTGTGTGGCGCTTCCTTAGGCCTGGGCTTTGAGGAGGCGCGCCAGGCCCTCGACCGCGCCTTCCCTGAGCGAGAGGTCGGCGACCGGCGTCAGGGGGGTGGGTTCCGGGTTGATCTCGATCAGGTAGCCGCCGGCCATTTTGGAAAGCCGCCCCAGCGAGGCCGCGGGCTCAACCAGGGCGGAGGTGCCGATCACCAGCGCCACCTCGGCGTGGGCGAAGGCCGCCTGCGCCTTTTCTAGGGCGCCGGCCGGCAAGAGCTCGCCGAACCACACCACGTCGGGGCGCATCAGGGTGCCGCAGCGGGCGCAGCGGGGCGGGGGCTCGAAGCTTTCCGGTGGCGGCAGCGGCTCGGTGTGGCCGCACCGGGTGCAGCGGGCGCGGAGGATGCTGCCGTGGAGCTCGACCACGCGTTTTGAGCCCGCCCGCTGGTGCAGGCCGTCGACGTTCTGGGTCACCAGGAGAAACCCATCGCCTTTTTGGGCCTCGAGCTCCGCCAGCAGGTGGTGGGCCGGGTTGGGTTTGGCCTGCCGCACCCTGGCATAGCGCCAGGCGTACCAGCGCCAGACCTCCTCCGGGTTTTTGGCGAACCCCTCGGGGGTGGCGTAGTCCTCGAGGCGAAAGTTCTCCCACAGCCCGCCGGGGTCGCGAAAGGTGGGGATTCCCGAGGGGGCGCTGATGCCCGCCCCGGTCAGAACCGCGACCCGACTGGCCTGCTCGATCCGGGCCCTGGCTTCCTCGAGTCCTTCCACGTTCCTTATCCTAGGGAAGGCATGCCTCGCCCGTCGGCCAAAACCCTGGAGCAGCGTCTGGCGCTGCCGCTTTTCATCCTGGGAGTGATCTTTCTCATCGGCACCGGCGGCTACTGGTGGCTTTGGCGAAACGAGGGGGCCACGCTGCTCGACGCCCTCTATATGGTCTTCATCACCACCACCACCATCGGCTACACCGAGGTGCTGCCGGTGAAAACCCCGGTTGAACGGGTCTTCACCATGGCCGTGGGCACTTCGGGCATCGCCACTCTCTTCTACGTGCTGGGCGTTTTCATGGACTATGTGGTCGAAATGAGCGCCACTCGGCGTAGGCTGGTTCGTATGGAGCGGGCCATCGAGCGTATGCGGGACCACGTGATCGTGGTCGGTTACGGCCGCGTTGGCCGGCAGGCCGCCGAGCAGCTCAAGGACAGCCGGGTTGGTTTCGTGGTCGTCGAGCGCGATCCCGATCGCGTTGCTCGGGCCATGCACGACGGGGCGCTCGTGCTCGAGGGCGACGCCACCGACGACGAGGTCCTCAAGCGATCGGGCGTGGAACGGGCCCACGGTCTGATCGTGACCACCGGCGTCGACGCCACCAACCTCTTCGTCGTGCTCTCGGCGCGGAGCCTGAATCCAAAGCTCTTCATCGTCGCCCGCACCGAGGACGATTCGGTGAGGACGAAGATGTTGCGCGCCGGGGCGGATCGGGTGATCGATCCCTATGCCGTGGGCGGGCGGCGCCTCGCGAACCTGGTGGTCCGCCCGGCGGTGGTGGACTTTCTGGAGACCACCTTGCGCCGGGGCGGTGCGCCGCTCTCCATCGAGGATTTGCGTGTGGAGGCGGGCAGCGTGATGGATGGGAAGAGCCTTGCCGAGCTCGAGATCCGCAAGCAGCACCAAGCCACGGTGTTGGCGGTGATCCGCGATGAGGTGCCGGTGCTCAACCCGGCGGCGGATTTCGTCTTGCGGGCGGGTGATCAGATCATCGTTTTGGGGGTGCAGGAAGCGCTCGCGACCCTCGAGGGCCTGGCGCGGGGAAGCGGGAGGCGAGGGGCATGAGGCTCTACAGCGCCGATGCGATGCGGGCGGTCGACGAGCGGGCACGGGCACTCGGCTACCCCACCCTGCTGCTGATGGAAGCGGCGGGGCGGGCTGTGGCCGAGGTGGTCGGGCGGCGCTACCCCGGCGCCCGGGTCTGTGTGCTCTCTGGCAAGGGCAACAACGGCGGCGACGGTTTCGTCGCCGCGCGGTGGCTGAAGGCGTGGGGGCACGAGGTCGCGGTGTTCGCGCCGTCGGAGGTGAAAGCGGGCGATGCGCTCGCCATGTACTCGGCGCTCGCGGTCGCGGGGGTCGACCCCGAGCCGGTTGAAAAGTGGGCGCCGGCGGGCTTCGACGTGGTGGTCGATGCCCTCTTTGGCACCGGTCTTACCCGGCCCCTCGCCGGCCGGTGGGCGGAGCTCGTCGAGCGCATCAACGCGAGCGATCTTCCGGTGGTGAGCGTGGATCTCCCCTCGGGGTTGCCCCACCACCCCCACATCCGGGCCCGGGTCACGGTGGCGCTCGCGGGGCTGAAGAATGAACACCTCTTCTACCCCCACCGCGAGGCGTGCGGCGAGGTGTGGCTGGCGGGGATCGCCATGCCCGATTCCGCCTACGAGGCGGCGGCGGATGCGCCGGAGCTCATCCTTCCCGAGGCGATGCGCTCGCTTTTGCCCAGGCGTTCGGGCAACGCCCACAAGGGCAGCGTGGGGCGGGTGCTGCTGGCTGGGGGCTACCGGACCTATCCCGGTGCCCTCGCCCTGGCGGCGAGGGGCGCCTACCGGGCCGGGGCCGGCCTGGTGGGCGTGGCCTACCCCGAGGACGCGCCGGTGACGCCGCTGGTGGAGGCGGTGCGGCTGCCGGTTGCCGACTGGCGCGGCGACGCGCTGCCCCCTTTCCGGGCCGATTCGGTGGCGGTGGGCATGGGGG
>WIAM01000050.1 GCA_015519965.1 Thermaceae bacterium | reverse complement strand
TCATCCCCCTTTCCATCGCCTTCGCCGATGGCGAGGGGGTGATCCTGCGCATCCTCGATATGACGCCCTGCCTGAGCGACCCCTGCCCCACCTACTACCCCGGCGTGGCCTACCGGCAGGCCCTCGAGGTCAACCAGGGCTGGTTCAGGCAAAACGGGGTTCGCGAAGGCGACCGATGGAGGCTCGAGTGAGCATCTCACTGATGAACCACCCGTTCCGCTTCGACCCGCAAAACCCGCCCGACTATAAGCCGCTCGAGGCCTATGGCTTGATCGGCGACAACCGCACGGCGGTGCTGGTGGGCGCCGATGGTCACATCGACTGGGCCTGCCTGCCGGACTTCGATTCGGAAGCGGTCTTCGCCGCGATCCTGGACCCCGACGCCGGAACCTTCGCCGTGCGCCCCAGCGAACCCTTTGCCGCCCGGCAGTTCTACGAACGGGGCACCAACATCCTGGTGACCGAGTTCGTCACCGCAAACGGCACCGTGCGCCTGCGCGACTTCATGCCGTACGTCCCGGGGCGCAAGGTGCCCACCGCCGAGATCCACCGCCTGCTCGAAGGGGTCAGTGGGCAGGTCTCGATGGAGATCATCTTCGAGCCCCGCTTCAGTTTCGGCCTCTACCCGCCGATCCTGGAGATGTCTCCCTACGGCGCCAAGGCCATGCATCCCCGGGAGGGGTCGATCACGCTCTCGACCGACGTGCCTCTTAGCATCGAGGGCCACCGGGTGGTGGGTCGGGTGCAGGTTGAGGCCGGCGACGAGGTGTGGATGGTCGCCGACTGGGGCTCGAACACGGTGCACCCGGTTCGCTCCTACCAGCCGCCGCGCCAGCTCTGGATGACGCGGCAGTTCTGGCGCGGCTGGATCAACAAGCTCCGCTACCAGGGCCGCTACCGGGAAGCGGTCGAGCGCAGCCTCCTCACCCTGAAACTCCTCATCTACGAGCCCACCGGCGCCATCGTCGCCGCCCCCACCACCAGCCTGCCGGAGTGGCCTGGCGGCCCCAGGAACTGGGATTATCGCTTCACCTGGGTGCGGGACTCGGCTTTCGTCTTGCGGGCGCTCTTCCAGGCCGGCTACGTCCAGGAAGGCACGGCCTATTTCGACTGGCTGTTGCAGCAGGTGCTCGAGTCGGGTTCCGATCTGCAGGTGCTCTACAGCATCCGGGGCGAGCGGGAGCTCCCCGAAAGAATCCTCCCCCTCCGGGGCTATCGCGACTCGAAGCCGGTTCGAGTCGGCAACGCCGCCACCCAGCAGCTCCAGCTCGATATCTACGGCAGCCTCCTCGACGCGGCCCTGCGCTACGACCGTTACGGCGGGGTTCTCACCATTACCGAATGGGAAAAGCTCGCCGAGCTCGTCGAGGTGGTCCGCCAGCGCTGGCGCGAACCCGACTATGGGATCTGGGAGGCCAGGAGCGCCCCCAAGCACTACACCTATTCCCGGGTCTGGGCCTGGGTCGCCCTCGACCGGGCCTCGCAGCTGGCGCTCAAACTCGGCGTCAACGCCCCCATCGACGACTGGGCCCAGGAGGCGGCCCGGATCCACGCCGAGGTCATGGAGCACGCCTGGAACCCGGATCTTGAAGCCTTTACCCAGTACTACGGCGCCGAGGTCCTGGATGCGTCGGTCCTGGTCATGCCGGAAGTGGGGTTTTTGCCCTCGACCGACCCCCGGTTCGTGAAGACCCGCGAGCGGATCATCGAAAAACTCACCGCCGGGCGCTACCCCCTGCTCTACCGCTACCCGCCGGAAGAGGCCGACGACGGCATCGGCGGTCCCGAGGGCGCCTTCCTCCTGGTGTCGTTCTGGCTCGTGGACGCGCTCACCCTGGCCGGGGACCTCAAGCGAGCCCGGGCGGCGCTGGAATCGCTTTTGCTCACCTCGGGACCGCTGAGGCTGTTTTCGGAAGAGGTACACCCGGAGACCGAAGGCCTGCTCGGCAATTACCCCCAGGGATTTTCCCACCTCGGCTTTTTGAACGCCGTGTTCCGGCTCGACCACACCCGCCGCCGGCGCGAAGGCTGGGACATGCCCCTCGGCTGAGGGCCATACAGTAGAATGCCCCCGGTATGGAACGGACCTTTTGCATGATCAAACCCGACGGCGTTCGCCGCGGCCTGGTGGCCGAGATCCTCTCCCGCTTTGAGAAAAAGGGCTTTCGGATCGTGGCGATGAAGCTGATGCGCATCGACCGCGAGCTGGCCGAAACCCACTACGCCGAGCACCGCGAAAAACCCTTCTTCGAACCCCTGGTGAACTTCATCACCTCGGGGCCGGTGGTGGCCATGGTGCTCGAGGGCCCCGGTGTCATCGCCGAGCTACGCAAGATGATGGGCGCCACCAACCCGGCCGACGCCCTGCCAGGAACCATCCGGGGCGATCTCGCGACCAGCATCGACGAGAACGTGGTCCACGGCTCGGCCAACGCCGAAGACGCCGAGCGGGAAATCGCCCTCTTCTTTAAAGCCGAGGAATTCGTGGCCTGAGCGCATGTTGCCTCCGCCCCGGGCGCTGCCCGGGGCGGGGTTTTTAAACGCCGAAGGGACCCGCGTTTTTCTTTTCGACCGGTTGGCCTGACGGCGCCTCAAAGGCCAGGACCTCTTCCAAAAAGCGACGGAAGAGGTAGCGGGCGTCGTGGGGGCCAGGGCTCGCCTCCGGGTGGTACTGGACCGAAAAGACCGGGTAGCGCTCGTGGGCCATGCCCTCGAGGGTGCCGTCGTTCAAGTTCACGTGGGTGGCCTTGAAGCCCTCGAGGCTCTCCAGCGAAACTGCGTAGCCGTGGTTCTGGCTGGTGATCTCCACCGAGCCATCGAGCAGGCTCTTCACCGGGTGGTTCGCCCCTCGGTGGCCGAACTTCATCTTGAAGGTCCGCCCACCGGCGGCGATAGCGAGGAGCTGGTGGCCGAGGCAGATGCCAAAGGTCGGCAAAAGCCCCATGAGCTCGCGCAAGGTCTGGTGGGCGTAGGTGGGGCCAAAGGGGTCGCCAGGGCCGTTCGAGACCAAAAGCCCGTGGGGTTCGAGGGTCATGATCTGTCCCGCCGGCGTGTTTCCGGGCACCACGATCACTTCGAACCCGAGCGCCCCCAGCTGCTCGACGATGGCGTGCTTGATGCCGAAATCCATGACCACCACCCGCTTCCCCGAGCGCAGCGTGGGGAAGGCGTAAGGCAGGGGGGTGGTTACCTCGGGCGTCATGTCCCGGCCGTCGATATCGGGCCAGGCCCGGGCCTCGGCAGCCAGAATGCGGAGCTCCTCGTCGGCGAACGGCTCGTCGGGGGCCTTGGCCAGGGCGCTGGCGTGGGCGATGACCCCTTTGAGGACACCGCCCTCGCGGATCTTGCGCACCAGCTTGCGGGTATCGATCCCCTCGATGGCCACGACCTTGTGCTCGCTCATGAACTCTTCCAGGGTGCCCTGGGCGCGGGGGCTCGAGGCCACGCGGGAGAACTCGCGGGCCACGAACCCCCGAACCCACGGACGGTTGGATTGCATGTCGTAGACGTTGACCCCGTAGTTGCCGATGTGGGGGTAGGTCATGACCACGATCTGCCCGTGGTAGCTGGGATCGGTCATGATCTCCTGGTAGCCGGTCATGGCGGTGTTGAACACCACCTCGCCCAGCGTCTTGCCCCGGTATCCGAAGGCAAACCCCCGGTAGACCTCGCCGTCCTCCAACACCAAGACCGCGCCCTCACGCTCGAACATCCGATCACTCCTCTTTGAGTCGCTTCAGTACCGGCACTTCCGGACACTGGTCCTGAAACGGACAGTCGTTGCATTCAAACCACACTTTTCGCGGAAAGGCCTCCGCCGGTGCGATCTGATACCCCAGCTTCTGGAAAAACCCTTCCTGGATGGTGAAGGCGAAGACTTTGGGCAAACCCAGATCACGGGCCTCCCGCTCCGCGGCCAGCACCAGCCAGCGCCCGAGCCCCTCGCCCTGGCGCTCGGGGTGGACGGCCAGCGAGCGGATCTCGGCCAGATCTTCCCAGATCACGTGCAGGGCTACCGTACCCACCACCACCCCTTCGGGGTCGACCAGGACGTGGAAATCCCTGAGGTGTTCGTAGAGCTGGCTGCGGGAGCGCACCAGCATGAACGAAGCCCGGGCCCAGTACTTGATCAGGTCGTGAATCTGAGGCACGTCCCCGACCCGGGCCCGGCGCAGGGTCACCGGCGTCCCGCGCTCGGTCTTTGGAAGCTCAACCGGTTTGATCTCCAGCTTCATTCGCTCTGCCAAAGCGCCTTCGCCTCCTCGAGCTGCTGCCTCACCGCCTCCGGCGCGGTTCCCCCGTAGGAGGTGCGCCGAGCCAGCGCCCCCTCAAGCGCGACGAGCTCGAGGGCATCCTCGCCAAAGAGCGGGTGAGCGGCTCGCAACTCATCAACTGTAAGCGTATCCAACTCTCTGCCCTCAGATGCAAGTTTACGCACGATCGAGCCGACGACTCTGTGCGCCTCGCGGAAAGGAAGCCCCTTTTTGGCCAGGTAATCGGCCAGGTCGGTGGCCAGGGAAAACCCCGAGGCCGCCGCCCGGCGCATCACCTCATCCCGCCAGTTGAGCTTTGGCAGCATGGCGGCGAGCAACCGCACCGAGGGCATGACCGTATCGAAGGCGTCGAAGAGCGGTTCCTTATCCTCTTGCAAATCCTTGTTGTAGGCGAGCGGCAGCCCCTTGACCACCGAGGCCAGGGTCACGAAGTCGCCGAGGACGCGCCCGGCCTTGGCCCGGACGAGCTCGGGGATGTCGGGGTTTTTCTTCTGGGGCATGATCGAGCTGCCGGTGGCGAAGGCGTCGGGAAGCTCGACGAATCCGAACTCGAAGCTCGAGTACAAAACGAGCTCTTCGGCCAGACGCGAAAGCGTGATCTGCAAGATCGAAAGCGCCGCCAAGGCCTCGAGGCCAAAGTCGCGGCTGGCCACCGCGTCGAGCGAGTTGGGCAGTGGGCGCCGGAAGCCGAGTTCGCTCGCCGTCATGTGACGGTCGATAGGGAAACTGGTCCCTGCGAGCGCCGCCGCCCCCAGGGGCGATTCGTCCATGCGCCGAAGGGCGTCCCCAAGCCGCGAAGCATCCCGGGTCAGCATCCAAAAGTAGGCCAAGAACCAGTGCGAGAGCAGCACCGGCTGGGCCCGCTGGAGGTGAGTGTAGCCGGGGAGGATGCGGGGAGGGT
>WIAM01000049.1 GCA_015519965.1 Thermaceae bacterium | reverse complement strand
TGGGGCTCGAGGACGACCTGGCCGCCGTGCGCTCCGCCCGCCGAAGCCTTAAGGCCAACGCGCTGCAGGCGGAAATTTACCACTCCGATGTCGACGAGGCCTTGAAAAACGCTGGAGAATTTGATATCGTGGTTACGAACCCCCCGTTTCACGTGGGGGGAAGCGTCATTCTCGATGTGGCGCGCGCCTTTATCGAAGCGGCCTACCGGCATACGCGTAAGGGCGGAAGGTTCTACCTGGTGGCGAACCCGTTCTTAAAGTACGAAGCGCTGATGGACGCGGTGTTTGGGAACCACCGCGTTCTCCGTGTGGCGCGCTACAAGGTGCTGGTATCGGAGCGCTAAGGAGGCCTATGGCGAAGAAAAAGGAAAGCACGGCGACGCTGGAGAGCAAGGTCTTGGAAAACCAGACGGTGCAGCGGCTTTTGAAAAAGGGCCGGAAGTCGGGCAGCCTCTCGGAAGAGGAAGTCCGCATGGCCATGGAAGAAGCCCTACCCGAAATGGGCGAGGAAGCGTTCGAAGAATCCTACGAAGAGGTCCTCGACTACCTCGAGGGCGAGGGCGTTGACGTCGTCCCCGAGGACCCCGACGTCGAGGTCTCCGATGAGGTCGTCGAGGAAGACGACGAAAGCCTTCCCACCCGGGTGTCCACCTCGGACCCGGTGCGCCAGTATCTCCACGAAATCGGCCAGGTCCCGCTGCTCACGCTCGAGGAAGAGGTGGACCTCGCCCGCCGGGTCGAGGAAGGCGAGGCGGCGATCCAGAAGCTGGCCGAGTTCACCGGCCTGGACGCCGACACCATTCGCGAGGTCATCCGGGCCCAGATCCGGCACGGCGGACGCGTGCCCCACATCCCCGGCGTCGATAAGAAGGTCGACGATGCCATCATCCAGGAGGTCGACGCCAAACTCCGCAGCCTGCCCAAGGAACAAAAGCGCTACCTCCACATCGCCCGCGACGGCGAACTCTCCCGCCAGCACCTGATCGAAGCCAACCTCCGCCTCGTGGTCTCGATCGCAAAGAAATACACCGGGCGGGGCCTGTCGTTTTTAGACCTCATCCAGGAAGGCAACCAGGGGCTCATCCGCGCGGTCGAGAAGTTCGAATACCGCCGCCGTTTCAAGTTCTCCACCTACGCCACCTGGTGGATCCGCCAAGCCATCAACCGGGCCATAGCCGACCAGGCGCGGACCATCCGGATCCCAGTCCACATGGTGGAAACGATCAACAAACTCACCCGCACGGCCCGCCAGCTGCAGCAGGAGCTCGGGCGCGAGCCCACCTACGCCGAGATCGCAGACGCCATGGGGCCCGGCTGGGACGCGAAAAAGGTCGAGGAAACCTTCAAGATCGCCCAGGAGCCGGTCTCGCTCGAAACCCCGATCGGCGACGAAAAGGACTCCTTCTACGGCGACTTCATCCCCGACGAACACCTCCCCTCCCCGGTGGACACCGCCGCCCAGAGCCTGCTCTCGGAAGAGCTGGAAAAGGCCCTTTCCAAGCTCAGCGAGCGAGAGGCCATGGTCTTGAAGCTGCGCAAGGGTCTCATCGACGGGCGGGAGCACACCCTCGAGGAGGTCGGCGCCTACTTCGGGGTCACCCGGGAACGGATCCGTCAGATCGAGAACAAGGCGCTGCGCAAACTCAAGTACCACGAGTCGAGGACCAGGAAGCTCCGGGACTTCCTCGACTGAGCCTGGCGGAGGGGAGGCATGCGGATTCTCGACGCCGAACGAACCGCAGCCCTCCTCCCCTACCATGAGCTGGCCGAGGCCGTTGTCTCGGTACTCAAAGCCTACGAGGAAGGGCGGATATTCGCCCCGCCGCGGACCCAGCACCGGCTGCCAGGCGGCGGGGCGCTCCTCTTCATGGTCGCCTGGGCCGACGACATCGGGATCGTGAAGCGGGTCGGCGTGCACCCCGGGCAGGCGGAAACGGTCCAGGCCGAACTCACCGTGTTCGACGCTGAAAGCGGCGCGCCGCGCCTGCTGCTCGAAGGCAAGACGCTCACCGCGAGACGCACCGCCGCCCTTACCCTCGCCGCGGCAAAGCAACTGGCGCCCGCACCCGAAGGTCCGTTGCTGCTCGTTGGCGCGGGGCGCCAGGCCCGGGCCCACCTGGAGGCACTGGCCGGCGAACTCGGTACCCGCAAGGTATGGATCGCCTCGCGCGGTCGCGAGCGAGCGGAAAAACTGCTGGCCCGTGCCCGCGAATTGGGGCTTGAAGGCGCGATCGTGGACCGGCCCGAACGCGTCCTCCCCGAGGCCCGCCTGATCGTCACCGCGACCACGAGCGAGGTGCCTTTGTTTGAAGATCGCGTCGCCCCGGACGCCTTCGTGGCCGCGATCGGCGCCTTCACCCCCGAGGCCGCCGAGCTGCCGCCAGAGCTCGTCCGCCGGGCCTACGTCGTCGTCGATACCCTCGAGGGCGCCCGTGAGGAAGCCGGGGACCTGATTCAGGCCGGAATTGACTGGGAAAGCGTCGTCCCCCTGGAAAACGCCCTAACCGGGCAGGTCCCCAAAGGCCCGATCGTCTTCAAAAGCGTCGGCCACGCCATCTTCGATCTGGCGGCCGCGCGCGTGGCGCTCCAGCACCTCGACGCAGAGGCTTAAGTGAGGGCCCTCGAGCTTTTCAACATGTCGGCGGGCAATTGGCCTCTGCTTTCGTTATCTCGGTGATCTCGGGGCCCCCGCCGTGGCGAGAGCCACGGCGGGGTACTTAGGGTTCGAGCGCCCGGAACGCCAGGCGTACCCGGCCGGTGGTGGTGAGCGTCGCCGTCGCCACCACCGCCACCTCCGGGCTCTCTCCCTGGAGCGTGGCCAAAAAGGCATTGAGCTCGCGGTCGGGGATCCGCCCCTCCTCGAGGTGCGGCTCCGGAACCCCCAGCGCCCTCAGCCGGGCCTCGGCCGCCCGCCGGAGCTGGACCAGGGCCTGGAGCGCCTGGCCCCGGTCCCGCGGCAGACGGGTACGCGCCACCACCGCGCCGGTCTCAAACAGGATGCGGGTGGGCACGAAGGCCACATCCACCGACAAACGCCCGTCGGGCGTTACCCCCGTGACCTGCACCATGATCAGCCCGGGGGCGCGCCAGGTCTCGGTCACCACCTTAACCGGCGCCAGTTCGGGCAGCCCCATCAGCTTGGCCATCGCCGCCGCCTGGGTGAGCGCTCGCGAAAGCTCATCCTGGGGCTTTTCCCCCGGATTCAGGAACACTTCAGCCAGAACCCGGCCCTCGAGCGCCTGGGAAAGCCCCTTTTCCAGCTCGCCGCCCCGGCGCTTTAACTCGCTGACCTGACCCTTGAGCCGCGCGGCCTCGAGGCGGCTCCGTTCCAGCAGCTGGGTGAGCTGTTCGTTCTCTCTGCGCAGCTCCCGGTTCCTCGATTCCAGCTGACGGCGAAGGGCATCGAGTTCGGTGAGGTCGGCCTGGAGCGTTTGCGCCTGACGGCGAAGCGAGCTCACCTCCTTGCTGAGCCGCTCCTGCTCGGACTTCAAGGCGGCGAGGGCCTTCATGGCCTCGCTCGCCCGGCGCTCCGCCTCGCGCCTCGCGGCATCGAGGTTTTTGACCTCGAGGGCCAAACGCGCCTGTTCGTCCTGGAGATGGGCAAGCTCGGCCTCGGTGGCCCTGGCCTTCGATTCCAGGTCTGCGAGGATCTTTTCGCGGTCAGCCAGCTGCGCCTCCACTTTGGCGAGCTTCTCCTTGAGCGCCGCCCGGGTCGCCTCGACTTCCGCCAGCCGCTTTTGCGCCAGCTCGAGCCGCTGCGTGAGGTCGCGCTCGCGATTTCGCAGCCGTTCTTCCTCGGCAAAGGCGCGGGCGGCCTGTGCCTTCAAGTTTTCGACCTGCTCGGTCAGCCGGTCGCGCTCGGTAAGCAACTGGTCGCGCTCGAGGCGGACCTTTTGCGCTTCTAAAATCGTTTCCCGGGCGTCTTTAGCCAAGAAGAAAAAGGCGAAAAAGACCACCACGGCGATGATCATGCCGCTGACCACCGCCACCACCAGACCGGTGGTCCGGGGCCTGAGGCCGAAAAGCCGCACGTGCTTCCGGCCCACCCGACGCCCGACGACGTCCCCAGCGTAAGCGATCAGACCGCCGAGCGCGACCAGCGCCAAAAGGATGGGCCAGAGACTCATCGCTAAAGCTCGAACTCGTCGCCGAGGTAGTAGTTCTTGGCCCCGGTATCCCGGGCGAACTCCTCGGGCGTTCCGTGAAAAACCACCTGACCGTCGTACATCAGGTAGACCCTGTCTGTGATCGCGAGGGTTTCCCGCACCGAGTGGTCAGTGATGAAAATCCCGACCCCGCGCCGTGCCCTCAGCTCTTCGATCAACCGCTGGATCTCGCGCACGCTCTTGGGATCGACGCCGGTAAAGGGCTCGTCCAAAAGGATGAAGTCGGGATCGGTCGTGAGGGCCCGGGCAATCTCCAGCCTGCGCCGCTCCCCACCAGAGAGCATGTAGGCGTACTTATCCTTGTGGCGGGTGAGCCCGAATTCATCCAGGAGGGCCAGGGCCGCCTCCAAGCGCTGTTTTTTGGGCAGAGGACGGTACTCGAGGATCGCGAGCAGGTTTTCGAGCACCGTCATCCGGCGGAACGCCGAAGGCTCCTGGGGCAGATACCCAAGCCCCATCCGTGCCCGCCGGTACATGGGCATTCGGGTCACGTCGACGCCTTTGAGCTCGATCCGGCCGGCATTGGGGCGCACGAAACCCACGACCATGTAAAACGTCGTCGTCTTCCCCGCCCCGTTGGGGCCGAAAAGCGCCACGATCTCACCCCGGCCAAGCTCCAGGTCGACGCCGCGCACCACCTGCCGCTTGCCGTAACGCTTGCGCAGACCCCGGGCAACGAGCCGCGCCCGCCGGGCCCCCTCGACCAAGTTCGCAGCCGCGCTCATCGCTACTGAGGTTAGCACACTCGTCTGAAGCCCCGATGACACACCCGAGCACTGCCCCGGCGATTAAGCTGGGGATGTGCGATGGATCGGATGGATTCTTCTCGTTTTGGCGGCGCTTTTGCTCCTGCCCTTGATCGGCCCTTTGCTGGTCGTCGGCGGGTTGGTGGTCTTCGCCGTTCTCGTGGCGATCGGGGTCGGCCTCCTGCCCCTTCTGATCCTCGGGGCGCTCATGCTGATTCCAATCCTGGCCCTGATCGGGGTCGGGCTGGCGCTGGTGAAGATCGCGGTGCCCCTGGTCCTGTTGGGGCTCGGCCTGTGGTTCCTCACCCAAGGGGGGCGGCGGGGCTGAGATGAGG
>WIAM01000048.1 GCA_015519965.1 Thermaceae bacterium | reverse complement strand
GGAAAACGCCGCATCCTCATCTACCACCCCCTGCCGGGCGAGCTCGACCCCACCCCGCTCCGATGCACGCTGGCGGCGGCGTTTTTCCTGCCCCGAATCAAGGGCAACGAGATCGTGGCCCTCCCCTACCGCGAACCGCTCGAACGCGGTCCGTTTGGCGTCCTCGAGCCCTCAGCCCGCCAGACACCGGTTTCACCCCAAGACCTCGAGGCGGTGATCGTCCCCGCTCTGGCCTACGACAGAACGGGCCACCGCCTGGGTCACGGCAAAGGGTTTTATGACCGCTTTCTGATGCGCCTGCCCGAAGGCGTGCTCACCGTGGGGCTCGTTCCCAGCCGCCTCCTACTCCCCGAACTGCCCCGGGACCCTTGGGACGTTCCGGTGAAGGTCCTGGTGACCGAAGAGGGCATCGTGGAAACCGAGGCCCTATAGGCGGGCGTGCTTGGCCCGAAGAACGCCGCCCTTCAAGTACCCCCAGCCGAAGGGGAAACCGTCGGTGGTGACGAGATGCCAACCGGTCTCGCCCCTGACCTTGACCGGCTCGCCGAGGGCGAACTTGAGCGAAAGGGGATCATCGGGTGAAAGCTCAATCCGCGGTCCGGCATCCGCAGCCTCGAGCGCCAGGGCAAGGGCGCGAGCCGGCACAAAGCGTCCCTTTTTGGCAGCCCCCAGGTAGATCCCCGGCGCCGGGGCCCGGATCCCTTTGAGCTCCGGCAGCCCATCCGGAAGCTGATAGAAATGACCGTCGCGCTCCCAGAGGATCTCAGGCAGGGGTCGGCCCACGTGGTCGGACCAGAAGCGCTCGAGCTCCCGCAGGGCCGCCTTTTTCGGTGGCGGGGGCACGTGGTGAGAAGGGGTCCCCGGGCTGCCCTCGAGGCGGACCAGCCGGGCGATGTAGTGCCCCTCGCCCCGCAGACGGTGCGGCCAGAGCCGGGCGGTTCGGGCGAGGCGCCGATCGCCCCCGCCCCATTCCGGTACCCCCGGCGCGAAGCTGGGGTGAATTCTGGCCTCCTGGACGTCGAATTCCTGATTCCGACGCAAAAACCCGGCGATCACCCCCTCGTTTTCTTCCGGGGCAAAGGTGCAGGTGGCGTAGACCAGCACCCCGCCAGGGCGGACCAGACGGGCCGCGGCCTCAAGCAGCCTCTCCTGGACGCGCCGCATCCGGCCCGGAGCCCCGGGCCCCCAGTGGGCGCGAACTTGTGGATCCCGCCGCATCATCCCTTCGCCGGAACACGGGGCATCGAGCAAGACCCGGTCGAAAAAAGCCCCCCAGGCCGAGGCCAAACGCGCGACCGGCGCCGACACCACGGCAAGCCTCGCTCCCCAGCGCTCGACGTTGTCCAAAAGCCCCCGGATGCGCTTGCTGTCCACCTCGTTGGCGACCAAGAGCCCCTGTCCTTCCATCCGCGTCGCGAGATGGGTGGTCTTTCCCCCCGGCGCCGCCGCCAGATCGATCACGCGCTCCCCGGGGGCCGGCGCCAAAACCTCGCCCACCGCCATGGCCGAGGGCTCCTGGATGTAATAGAGGCCGGCGAAGAAATAGGGGTGCGGGCCGGGGCGCGCTTCGTGCGGGTAATAATAGCCAAACGGACACCAGGGCACGGGCTCAAGCGGCCAGGGCGAACGCTCGGCCCACTCGTGGGGAGAGAGCTTGGCCAGATTCAAGCGCAACCCGCGCGCCGCCTCCCCCTCGGTCAGGCTTTTTAGGAAAGCGTCGAACTCAGCCGGGCCCAAAAGTCCGGCCATGCGCTTGAGGAAGGCCCCGGGAAACTCCACGCCAAGCATCCTATATCATGCGTTCATGAAGCTCGTTCTCCTGCCCCATCGCCTGCTCCTCGCCGAGGTCGAAACCCTCCCCCAAGGGGCCCTCGAAGCGCCGTTTTTTGCATTGGTGCAGGTGGACGGCCATCGCTCCGTCGTCCTTCCCGAGTCCCTCGTCCCCGAAGGGGTGAACGCCGAGGGACCGTTTCGCGCCCTGGCTTTCGTTGGTCCACTCCCGATCGAGATGATCGGCGTCTTGGGGCGAGTGGGGAGCATCCTGGCCGAGGTCGGGGTGAGCATCTTCGCCTACTCCGCCTTTGAGACCGACTACATCCTCGTACGCGAGAGTTATCTCCAGCTCGCTATCCGCACGCTTAAAGAAGTCAACTACGAAGTCGAGACCTCGCCATCGGACACGCTGCAATGATCGCAGGGGTTGGCATTGACCTGGTCGAGGTGGATCGGATCCGCCACCTCTACGCGCGCTACGGGACGCGCTTCCTCAGCCGGGTTTTTCTTCCCGAAGAGCTCGCGCGGCCCCTCGCGCACCAGGACCCATCCCCCAGCCTGGCCGCACGCTTTGCGGCCAAAGAAGCCTTCGTGAAGGCTTTCCCCTTGCCGGCGCGGATCAGCGAAGTGGGCCTGGTGATCCAGGAAGGCAAGCCGAGGCTCGTCTTCCGCGGTACGCTCGCGAAAACCTGGTCCGAGAGCGGCCTCAAGGCCCGGGTCTCGATCAGCCACGAACGGGCCATGGCCATAGCGGTGGTCGTGCTCTTCCGCCAGGACCTGCTTTGGGATTCGCCCCCGGAATAAGCGCTGTATACTCGGGCCGAAGATGCTCGAACGCCTCGAGGTGAGGAACCTCGCCGTCATCGAATCGGCCGAGATCGAGCCCTCGCCGGGGCTCAACGTGCTCACCGGCGAAACCGGGGCCGGCAAATCGCTCCTGGTGGACGCGCTCTCCCTGCTCCTCGGGGCCAGAGCCGAAACCGCCATGATCCGGCCCGGTGCCGAGGCGGCCACGGTCGTGGCCTGGTTCGACGGCCGACCTTACGGGCGGCGCATCGGCAAGCGGAGCACGCCCAGGATCGACGGCGAAGTGGTGACCCTGGACGAGCTGGCCCAGGCCGTCGGCGAGCACATGGCCCTCCACGCCCAGCACGCGGCCCAGTCGCTCACCCGGCCCCAGGTCCACCGCCGGCGCCTCGACGCCCTGCTGCCAGGGGGCGTTCTCTCTGAGTACCGGGCAGCCTATGGCCATTACCGGACGCTCCTCGAGGAAGCCGGGCGGCTCAAGGAAGCGGCCCGGGAACGGGCGCAAAGGCTCGACCTCTTGCGCTTCCAGATCGCCGAGCTTTCCGAAGCGGCGCTTTCTGTCGAGGAAGAGGCCGAGCTCAAGGCCGAGCGCCAGCGCCTGACTCACCTCGAGACCCTTCGCCTGCGCCTCGGCAGCGCCCTTGAGTATCTGACCGGGGAGGTCGATGCTCTGGGCGCCGTGGGGCGGGCTGCGGCCGAACTCGCGGCCGCCGCTCGCTACGACGAAGCCCTCGCGCCCCTGGCCGAGGAGCTCGCCCAGAGCGAGGAGGTCCTCGGGGCGCTGGCCCGCGAGATCGAGGACCGCCTGCTCGGGCTGGAGGCCGAACCCGGGCGCCTGGAAGCGATCGAGAGCCGGCTCGCCCTCTACGAACGGCTCAAGCGAAAATACGGCGATACCGTCGAGGACGTTCTTGCCTATCTCGAGAACGCTAAGAAAACCCTCGAGGCGCTCGAAGAGGCGGAGGTTCGCCTGGAGGCGACCGAGACCGAATTGAAACGGGCCCAAGCCCGACTCGAAGCGGCTGCCGCGGCGCTCACGCGGGCCAGGCAAGAGGCCAAGGCACGCCTCGAGGCTGAAGTCGGCAGGGAGCTGACCGAGCTCGGGATGCCCGAGGCGCGGCTCGTGGTGCAGCTCTTGCCGCTCGATGCCCCCGGCCCCTTTGGCCGCGAGCAGGTGCACTTTGCCCTCAAAGCCAACCCCGAGCTGCCACCGGCGCCGCTGGAGAAAGCCGCCTCGGGAGGCGAGCTCTCCCGCACCATGCTGGCCCTGTTGCTGGTCACCGGCCTGGAGGCCGAAACCGTGGTCTTCGACGAGGTCGACGCCGGAATCGGCGGTGAGGCGGCGCGGGCCGTGGCCGAGCGGCTGGCGCGTCTGGCCCGGCGGCACCAGGTGATCGTGGTCACCCATCTGCCCCAGATCGCGGCCCTCGCCCGCACCCACTTTCGGGTCACGAAAAAGGAGGGTAAGGCCGTTGTGGAAAAACTGGAAGGCGAGGCCAGGGTCCGCGAACTCGCGCGCATGCTCTCCGGGGATTACAGCCAGGAAGCCCTGCGGCACGCGGCGCAGCTCCTGGCCGAGGCCGAGTCATCGTCTGTCGGTGAAGCGTGAGCCGCTGCGAGCTTTTTGGCATGCCAACACAACACTCGCCGTCGTTCGCGCTCTCCTGGAAGACCCCCACCGTGACGCGTGCCACCCTGGGTTGGCGACGCCAAGGTCGCGGCCGTCGCCCCGGTGCCGTGCTCGGGATGCCCTTTTAACTACCCCGCCGTGGCAAAAGCCACGGCGGGGGCCCTAAAAAATGTGAACGGCTTCCATGCTCCCTCCGACATGCTGAAAAGCGCATGGGCGCTCGCTTAGCCATTTCCGACCATGCCGGCATGGTAGAGCGCAGCAAAGCGGATGAGTTCGCTGGCGTTTTTGAGCCCGAGCTTATACATCAGGTGACGGCGGTGGGTGTAAACGGTCTTTTCCTCAACGCCGAGCCGCCTGGCGACCTCGAGGTTGGAAAAGCCCTGCCCCAAGAGCAAGAGCACCTCGCGCTCGGTCGGCGAGAGCCGGTCGACGCGGGGCCCCTCAAAAGGCAGGAGCCCGTTTAAGGCCTGAATGAGCCGCTCTGGCGGCTCGTTCTTGGAAAGAAAGGCGGACGCGCCGAGCTCCTCGGCCCGACTGCGAAACGCGGGTTCATCGTAGGCGGTGAGCACGATGACGGGCAGATCGGGATAACTCTCCGCGATCTCGGCCAAGAAGGCCAGCCCCGGCTTCCCTGGCAGCGAGAGATCGAGGAGAACACGTTCAGCCCAGGCCAGGTGCGCTTCGGCTTCTTCCGCACGCGCCACCGCCCGCACCACCACGCCGGGGAACGATTCCTGGAGCAAACGCGAAATGCCCTCCCTGACCAGGGCATGGTCTTCAACGATCAGCACCCGCATCCGTCTTCCCTTCCGCCGGCCACCGGGCCTCGAGGCGGGCCCCGCCGCGCTCCGAGGTTGAAAGCGTGAGCCGGCCTCCACGCATTCGCATGCGCGCTCTCAGAATACCAAGCCCCTGCCCCTCCTCGAAGGGCTCGGGGAGCCCGCGGCCGTCGTCCTCGACCACCACCACCACCTCGTCGGCCACCGAGAGCTGCACCCACACCCGGCTCGCCCCGCCGTGGCGCCGGGCGTTTTCCATCGCGTGGCGGACGATGCGATAGATTTCGGCCCGCTCGGCCTCAGAGAAAACACCGTCTTCGAAGACCTCGACCTCAAGCCCCATCCGGCGGGCCAGGGTCACGATCGCCTCGATCAGGGGGAGGTGGGTGAGCTCAGGCGGCGAGAGCTGGGCGATCCCCGAGCGGATGGCGCGTTCGGCTTCCTGAATCGCCGCCTCGACCGCCTCGATCCGCCCCTGCCGCAACGCCCAGCGGGCGGCGATCAGGCTCTGGACCGCACCGTCATGCAAGGCCTGGGCCACGGTGTTCTTGGTGAGCTCCTCGAGGGCCTGCACGTCGCGCTGCAGGCTGAGGAGTTCGTTGATCTTGCTCACGATTCGGTCGGCGTGCGCATCGCCCACCGGCTCCAGCCGGCCTCGGCCTTCGATGAGGGCCCCAAGCTGCGCCTCCAGCCGGAGCCAGGGGGAGAGCATACTGCGAAGCAAGAAATACGCGGCAAGCCCCGTTCCCACCGAGGCCAGGGCGGTGAATCCGAGGTCGAAGAGGTAATGGTGGCGGTAGTAGATTCGGGCGAGGCTCCCCACCTCGCGAAAGGCCACCAACCACAGCCCCACCACCAAAGGCACCAGGTAGGTCACCAGGGCGGTGAGGAGAATGATCTGCCGCACCTGCACACAACCAGCATATCCCCGGGGCAAAGCAGGGTCTTGGCGCCCCGCGTTGGGTAGACTTTCAACGTGTACGCCTTCCGCGAAGCTGTGCTCGCCCTCTTTCGTCACCCAGTGAGTTCGCTCGCCACCCTCACCACTGCCACCGTCTCCTTCACGCTGCTCTTCATCGCCGGCATGGCGCTTTGGAACCTCGACCGAGCCATCGGCGCCGCCGAAGGCGAGCTCGAGGTCGCGGCCTTCCTCGCCCCGGGGACCATCACCAGCGTCCTCCTCGATGAGGTCCGCGGCTGGCCCGAGGTGGCCGAGGTCAGACTCATTGACAAAACCCAGGCCCTCAAAACCCTTATAGAGGCTTACCCCTACCTCCGCGAGGCCAGCGAGCTGGTGGCCAATCCCCTGCCCGACACCCTCATCCTGCGGCTCAAAAACCCACAGGCGGTCAGCGAGGTCGCCCGCCGTCTCGCCAACCTGGCCGGCGTCGACGACGTCGAATACGGCGGGGCGTTCACCCTCAAGCTGCTTCAGATTTCGCGAACGGTCCGGAGCGGCGCCATCGCCCTGATCCTGCTGCTCATCCTGAATACCTTTTTTAGCGTCATGGGAACCATCCGCCTCTCGATCGAAAACCGAAGGGATGAGCTCGAGGTCATGCAGCTGGTCGGTGCCACCCGGGGCATGGTCCTCGCGCCCTTCGTCCTGGAAGGGCTCCTGCTCACCCTCGTCGCGGCGCTGGTCTCGCTGGCGGTCGGGATTTTGGCCTACCGCTACCTGAGCCAAAACCTCCAGGCGCTCTTTCCCTTCCTGCCCATCCTGGGACCGAGCGATCTGCTCATCGCCGCCGAGGCTCTCCTGGCCCTGGCGGCGTTCCTGGGCGTCGTCGGTGGCTGGCTTTCGAGCCGGGCCCACCTCAAGGAAGTCGAGGGGTGAAGATGCATCGCGAGCCCCGCCTTTTCCCCGCCACGCCGATACGCTGGCTGCTGGTGCTCCTCCTCTTCGTGCTTCCCGCGCTCAGCACCGCCGACCTCGAGGCCCAGCTCCGCCGCGCCGAAGCCCTCCGCGCCCAGCGGGCCGCCCAGGCCGAAGCCCTAAGGCGTGAACTCGCAAACCTCGATCAGCAAAGCAAGGCCTTGCTCTCGGACCTCGAGCGCCTCTCACGCGAGCTCGGCGAACTGGAAAGAGCGCGCCACGCCACCCTGGTGCGCATCGAAGAAAACCGTCGGGCGCTTTCGGCCCTCGAGGCCAAAATCGACCGGGAAACCACCCGCCTGGAAACGCTCAAAGCGCAACTCTCCCACCTCATGGTCTCGCTTTGGGAAAAGCGGGCCGGCCGCTACCTGCCACTCCTCAAGGCCCGCTCCTTTACCGAACTCGCGGTGCGCAGCCGCTGGCTCGCTACGCTGGGTCAGGCCGATCTCGAACTGGCGCAAAAGGTCGTGACGCTGACCGAAGCGCTGCAAGAGGAAGCCAAAAAGCGTCAGGTACTCCTCGACCGGCTGGCCAAGGACGAGGCCGTCCTGCGCCAAAAACGCGCGGCCGTGGCCAAGAAGAAGGCCGAAGTCCAGCAAAAGATCAAGGCCCTGGAAAAGAACAAAAAGGCCAAACGCCTCAAGCTGAGCGAGCTCTTACGCACCCAGTCGGCCCTGGAAAAAGAGATCGCGAGCCTCAAGTCGCGGATCGAGCAGCAGCGCCGCCAAGCGGCACTGAAAAAAACGCGGGTTCCTCGAGTGCTGGTCGGAGAGCTCCTCTTTCCGGTCGATGGCGGGCGAATCGCCCAGAAGTACGGCGAAAACGCCCAGGATTTCGAGTGGATCGAGGCCCCCAAGGCCGCCGCCGCGGTCAGGGCCGCGGCGGGGGGGCAGGTCTTCGCCACCCTTTATTACGGCAACGTCGGATGGACGGTGATGATCCAGCACTCGGAGACCCTCTTCACCCAGTACGTCAACCTTCAGGAGCCACTGGTGAAAACCGGGGATCGCGTCGAGCAGGGTGAAATCATCGGCTACCTCGGCGGCGGGGCGCTGATCCCCCCCAACGTGTTGTGGTTCCGGGTCGCGGTCTGGAAGAACGGGACGTTCAACTACGTCGACCCCGAACCCTATTACTGACCGGCAAAACCACCCCGGCGGGGCCTCAAGCTGGCCCCGCCGCCTTCAGCCTGGCCGGTCTGCTAAGTGAGCATCCACGAGCTTTTCAACGCATGATGCGGGATTGCGGCCGTTTGCGTTTTTCTGGCCCTCCCGCCGTGGCTCTCTCCACGGCAGGCGACTTAGCGCGGCTCGATCAAGCCGTAGTTGCCGTCCTTGCGGCGGTAGATCACGTTGATCTTGTCGGTATCGGAGTTTTTGAAAACAAAAAAGCTGTGCCCCAGGGCCTCCATCTGAATGGCGGCATCCTCCGGAGTCATCGGCTTCATCTCGAAGCGCTTGACCCGTACGATCTCCGGCTCAAAGGCCTCCTCGGGGGCCTCCTCAACCGCGGGCGGCGGCACCCGCCCGCTGTGGCGCTTCCCCATCAAGCGCCCTTTAAAGCGCTTGAGCTGCTTTTCGAGGACCTCCACCGAGCGATCGATGGCGGCGTACATATCCGGATCGGTCTCCTCCACCCGGATCAATCCGCCGGGAACGTTGAGCTGGATCTCCACCTTGGCCCGTTGCTCCACGTGCGGGCTCCCGGCCAGGGAAAGGACCACCTTGGCGTCCTGAATGTGATCGAAGTAGCGCTCGAGGCGATCGAGCTTTTTCTCCAGATAATTCTTGAGGGCTTCGGTGACCTCGACGTTTCGACCTACGAGCTTATAGATGTGCATAGCACCCTCCTTTCACCTCGATCCTACCCTACCTATCTGAGCGAGCGACCACCGTGCTCGTCGGCCACCAGCTGTCCGTTTTTGAGGCGAACGACCCGCTGGGGATAGGCCCGGACAAGCTCCGGAGCATGGGTGGCCACGATCACGGTGGTGCCTTTGGCGTGGGCCAGCTTAAAAAGCTGTAAAACCCCGAGCGCATTTTCCAGGTCGAGGTTGCCGGTGGGCTCATCGGCGAGCAAGACCTCGGGCTCCCCGATCAGAGCCCTCGCCACCGCCACCCGCTGCGCCTCCCCGACCGAGAGCTGGTAGGGAAAGGCCCGCTTTTTGTGCACCAGCCCCACGGTGCGGAGGATCCGGGTGATCCGCGCCTCCCACTCGCGTCGGGGGACCCCCTGGACCCTGAGCACGAAGGCCAGGTTTTCCTGCACGGTCCGGTCCGCCAAAAGGCGGTGGTCCTGGAAGACCACCCCGACCTTGCGGCGGTAGAGCGCCAGGCGGTTGCCCCGCAACTTTCGCAGGTCAACGCCGTTGACGTAAACGGCACCCGAGGATGGGTGATACCGGCGCAGCAAAAGCCCGAGCAAACTCGATTTCCCCGCCCCCGAGTGTCCGACCAGGAAAACGAACTCGCCGCGACGAACCTCGAGGTTGATGTTGTAAAGGGCCATGGTCTTGGTCCGAGGGTACTCGAGGGAGACCCGGTGAAGATGGATCACACCCATGAGTATACGCACGGACCCCCTGGCCAGGAACGCCGAGCTGGGCCCGAGACGCAGCACCTCCTTCTCATGCCGAGGCCTTACAATGGCGGCTATGAGAGGAAATCGCATTTTCGTCGCGGCCCTTGCCATGCTGGCGGCGATCGGCATCGCCCAGTTCGGTCGCCCCAGCGCCTCCGCCTTCACCCAGGACCCAAACGGGCAGGCGGCGGTCGAGACCTACCAGCTGATTAAGGACCGCTACCTTAAAAAGTTGCCCCCGCAGGAGCTGAAAAAGGTCCTCGAGGGCTCGATCCGCGGTCAAATTGACGCGCTCGATGACCCTTTCACCAGCTACAGCCCGCCCCGGCGAACTGAAATCCGCAACCAGGACGTGCGGGGCGAGTTCTTCGGTATCGGGGTGGTGATCCAGGCCGCGCGCCCCGACGGCACCGGGGCCCGGATCCTCAACGTGTTCCGGGGCGGCCCCGCTTTCCGGGCCGGGCTCCAGGCCGGCGACGAGATCGTCGAGGTCGACCGCGAAGACGTGACCAACATGGACCTCTTTGACATCGTCAGCAAGATCCGGGGACCCAAAGGGAGCGTGGTGGAGCTCGGCGTCCGGCGAAAGGGCTCCCGGGCCGTGCTCCGCTTCAACATCACCCGGGAAAAGATCGAGATCGTCTCGGTGTCGAAAACGATGATCGGCAAGGACGTCGGGTACGTGGCCATCGAGACCTTTTTGAATGTCAAGGTCATCGACCAGCTCAACAAGGCCATCCAGGAACTCAAGGCACAAGGAGCGAAAAAGCTCATCCTCGACCTTCGGGACAACGGCGGGGGTCTCCTCGACCAGGGCTGCCAGGTCGCCGACGCCTTCCTGAACCAGGGAGTGATCGTTTACACCCGTTCCCGGGATGTCACCCGCCCATTCTGTGAAGCCAGCCCCACCACGAGCTGGAGCGGCCCGCTCGTGGTCCTCGTCAACCGCAACTCGGCCTCGGCTTCTGAGATCGTCGCCGGCGCCATCCAGGACGACGGCCGGGGCAAGATTATCGGCGAGAAGACCTTCGGCAAGGGGGTCGGGCAAAACGTCTTCACCCTGGCCAACGGGGGCGAACTCACCCTGGTGACCTTCGAATGGCTCACCCCCAAAAAGCGGGCCATCCACGGCAAGGGCATCGAGCCCGACATCACGGTCAAGGACACCCGTTTCCAGGAACCGCTGGCCTTTGAGGGGCTGGGCGCGCCGGCTGGGGGCCAGGTCGAGCTCGTCGTCCGAGACAAAGCGGGCAAGGTGATCAAGCGTCTGAAGGCCAACGTCGACGAAGAAGGCAAGTTCTCCTTCAGCGAAGAGGTTCCGCCGAGGCCCATGTCCAACATCCCGGGTAAGGCGGTGCTCGATCTTCAAAACGACGCCATCTTGCAAAAGGCCCTCGAGGTCCTCAAAACGCCGTAGTGCCGGAGATCAATCGACCGAAACCCCCGCGGGCGCGGGGGTTTCGTGTCATGATGGAGCCATGGAGTTGATCGGCAGCTACGGACGACCCAAACACACCCTTGCCGCGCTCCGGGACGCGCTCAAAGGCGCGCACTGGCCCAAGTTGCAGGTCACGCTGGTCACCACCTGGCAAGGTGAGCGCAAAGCCCTCCCCTACGCGATCTTCATCGAAGGGTACAAAACCCCGATCCTCACCCAGCCCGCCTTTGGCGGCGCCTTCGGCGACGAAGGCCGCGCGGCCCTGGCCGAGCTCGTTCGCTGGCTGAGCGCCCAGGGCGTCCGCCACTTCTACGAGGCTGTGCTCGAGCCGGGCCGTTTTGCCGAACTCACCTCCGCCAACCCAGAGGCCGTGGCCACCCTCACCGCGATCCGGAACCCCGCCGATCCGTGGATCTGGCGCGCTGCGTAAGGGCCACGCCGGCCAGCACCAGTCCACCACCGAGCAAGGCGAGCGGGGGCAGGCGCTCGCCGAGCACCAAATACCCACCCAGCGCCCCCAGGACGGGGGCGAGATTTTGCCACACGCCGGCCTTCGACGCGCCGAGCAGCTGAATGGCCCGCATCCAGGCCAGGTAGGCGAGCACGTTGGCGCCGAGCCCGCTGACCAAAATCCCGACCCAGGCCCACGCTGGAATGGTGCCGTAGTCAAAAGTGAGCAGGGTGGGCGCATTTAAAAGCCAGTATGGCAGCATCCCGCCCACGTAGCCGAAGGTCACCCAGACCAACAGGGGGTAGCGCTCCCCCACCGTACGCGCCGACACCGAGTAAATCGCCCAGGCCAGCGAGGCGGCAACCAGCATCAGCACCCCCACGCCGACCTCGAGGCTCCCGCCGCCGATCCCCAGCATGGCCACGCCGAATGCCGCCAGGGCGATGCCCAGATAGCCCGGCAGGGAAAGCCGCTCGCCGAGCCACAGGTAGGCCACGAGGGCAAGCCAGGCCGGGTTGGTGGCATTGGTCACCGCCGCCACCGAAGCTGGGGTGCGCAGTACGCCCTCCATCAAAAACCACTGGAACACGCCGTTCCCGACGATGCCAAAGAGCAGCACATAAAGGGCATCCCTCGGGGCAAGGCGACCAAACCCCACCCCCCGGGCCAAAATCATGAACGCCAGCGCCGCCATCATGGTGCGCAGGGCGTTCATGACGTGCGGGGGAACGACCCCGACCAGTGCCTTGAGGAGTACGAAGTTCAACCCCCACAGCGAAACCGCCGTGATGGGATAGATCAGCACACGCACAAGGCCATCTTACCTGACCGGGCGGTCATCCCCGAGGGCTATATCCGGGCGAAGATGCCGATTTCGAACGAACGTTCTGGCGGCAGGCAGAAAAAGCTCACCGGGCTTTCCGTGTTTCGCCGCATGAAGGCGTAGAGCTGTTCACGCCACCGAGGCATGTAACGCCCCGCCGGCACCACCAGCTCCCGCCCCAGGAAAAAGACCGACTCGTAGGGCTCGATGCCCAGCGCCGGGCGCTCGTGGAGGTCGATCGTGAGGTTCGGGGTTTCCATGAAGCCGTAGCGCATGATGAGGCGCTCGACGCCCTCGCCCACCGATTGCGAGAAGATCCGCCGCTCATAGCGCACGCGCGGCTGGGCCGAGGTGCGGACGGTGCAGATGACCACCCGCTCGTGCAAGGTTCGGTGGTGCCGGAGGTGGGCGAGCAGCGTTTCCGGCGCCATACGGGGGTTCGCGGTCAGGTATACAGCGGTGCCGGGAACCCGCCGGTACTCTCCGCTTCTGAGCATCTCAACCAGGGCCTCGAGGGTCACGTCGCCGTTTTGCGCCTGCGCCCGGGCCACGGCGGCCTTGCCGAGCTTCCAGGTGCTCATCGTGAGGCAGACCGCCACCGCCACCACCAGCGGCACCCAGCCTCCGAGCGGGACCTTGACCCGGTTCGTCAACCAAAAGGCAAGGTCGACGGTCATAAAAACGGCGAACATCGCGCCCACGCTCCAGACCGGCCACCGCCAGAGGTGCCACGCGATCAGGGAGAACAAAACGGTGGTAAAGACCATATCGGTGGAAACGCCAACCCCATAGGCACCGGCGAGACTCGAAGAGGAACGGAACCCCACTACCAGGGCGAGCGTAAGCACCATCAGCGTCCAGTTGACGATCGGAACGTAGACCTGTCCCCGCTCCGCGCTCGAGGTCTGCACGATCCGCATCCGGGGTAAATAACCGAGGTGGACCGCCTGGCGGGTGAGCGAGAACGAGCCTGAAATCACCGCCTGAGACGCGATCACCGTCGCCAGCGCGGCCAGGAACACCAGCGGGTAGCCTGCCCAGGCGGGCGCCATGAGAAAGAAGGGGCTCTCCCTGGCGGCAGGATCGCGCAAAATCAGCGCCCCCTGACCGAAGTAGTTGAGAAGGAGCGCCGGGAGCACGTAGAAAAACCAGGCGAGCCTGATCGGCTGGCGCCCAAAGTGACCCAAATCCGCATACAGCGCCTCACCACCGGTCACCACGAGGAACACCGAACCCAAAACCAAAAAGCCCCAAAGCGCGTGGTGAAAAAGGAACCCGATCGCGTAGTGGGGCCAGATCACCACGAGAACCTCCGGGTCCATCACCAGCTGGTGCACCTCAAGCACCGCGAGCACCGCGAACCACACCAGCATCACCGGGCCGAAAAGGCGCGCCACCCCTTCGGTGCCCCGAGCCTGAAGGGCAAAAAGTCCCACCAGGATCGCCCCGGTGATGGGGATCACCCAGGCCGAAAGGCCCGGGGAGACGACCTCGAGCCCCTCAACCGCGCTGAGCACCGAGATCGCCGGGGTGATCATTCCATCGCCATAGAGCAGGGCGGCGCCAAAAATCCCCACGACCACGGCCAGGGCACGCCAGCGCTCGTCCCGGCCCTCGCCGGGCATGACCAGCGCCGTCAGCGCCATGATGCCGCCTTCGCCCTGGTTGTCGGCGCGCACAACGAAGAGGAGGTACTTCACCGAGATGACGATGATCAGCGATCAGAAGATGAGTGAGAGAACGCCCAGCACGGCCTCGGGGCTCGGCGCGATCCCGTGCCGGGGCGCCAGCGACTCGCGGAGGGCATAGAGCGGGCTCGTGCCGATGTCGCCGAAGACCACGCCCAACGCCGCGAGCGCGAGCTTCAGGTTTCGAGCGCGCTGGCCGGCCGCATTCATCGCGCCCCCCGGTTCAAACCCGGCCCTGGGCCGGGAGGGAAAACAGCCGGCGCCCCCTCGGTCCCGGAAGCGGCCGAGGGGGCGAAACGAGGACCAGGTGAAAACACCATGGTTCAAAGGATATCGTCACGAATGCAGGCCTTGTAGTGCCCCGGTGAAACCTCCCGCAGCTCGGGAACCGCCGTCGCACACTCCGGAATCGCATACCGGCACCGCGTCCGAAACACGCACCCAGACGGCGGGTTGATCGGACTCGGGATATCCCCCTCCAACACAATCCGCTCCCGCTTCACCGTCGGGTCCGGAATCGGGACCGCCGAAAGCAGCGCCTCCGTATACGGGTGCTTCGGCGACCGGTAAAGCG
>WIAM01000047.1 GCA_015519965.1 Thermaceae bacterium | reverse complement strand
GTACCCATACCGAACACGGAAGTGAAACGCGCCAGCGCCGATGGTACTGGACGGGCGACCGTCTGGGAGAGTAGGTCGGTGCGGGGGGTTTTTGATTGCGGGAGTAGCTCAGTTGGTAGAGCATCTGCTTGCCATGCAGAGGGTCGCGGGTTCGAGTCCCGTCTCCCGCTCCAGAGCGGCCCCCCGGGGATTCCCGGGGGGCCTTCCCTTTCCCTACCTCAGGTGAGACCGGAAAAAAACCAGGGTTTCAGATCCGTTCCCAGCGGCTCACGGCCATGGCCTGGAGCACGATCCGTTTGCCATCTTCCCCCACCAGGTCGTAGTAGGTATCGAGCATGCCGTTGTCGTAGTCGTCGTAGATGCGTACGCCAAAAACGAGAAAGTAGCGCCTGGCCTGGGGGTCGCGCAGCCGGTCCCCGGGTTTTAAGTTCTGGGCTTCTTCGAGGAGTTCGAACGCCATATCTCCTAGCTTCCTTCATCTGGGGCCAGCGTTTGTAAGGCGTCCTTCAGTTTCTCGAGGTCGATCACGCCTTGATAACGCTCCTTGCCCCCGCCCCGGGCGCCGAGGGCGCGGAGGCGTTCCCAGATGGTCTTGAGATCCTCGGGGCGGTCGGGGTGCTTGACCAGCAGAAGGCGGGCCTTGGGTGGTTGGGGTGAGGCGAGCAGCGCGAGCGTCCCCGGCCGGGCTGCGAGGCGCTTGCCCAGTTCATTCAGCGCCTCCAGCGGAACTTCGGCGGCGATGGTTTGGCCGCGAGCCGTCAGCTTGGCTTCAATCAACTCGGCGAGCTTTTCCCTGAGCTTTAAGGCCTCCCCCCGTGCTTCGAAGAGTTCGCGTTCGAGCTTTTCCACCCGGTCTGGGACCTCGAGGGGCTGCGATGAAAACTTGAGGGCCAGCGATTTCAGCGCCTCGTGCTTTGCTGCGTAGTCCTCCAGGGCCTCCCAGCCGGCAATGGCGTAGACGCGGGTGGTGTTCTTTTTGCCCCGCTCGAAGCCGAGGATCTTGATGGGTCCGGCTTCGGCGGTGCGCCGCAGGTGGGTTCCACCGCAAGGGGCGAGGTCCCAGTCTTCGATCTCCACCACCCGCACCGTCCCCCGCACTTTGGGCAGGCGTCGCAGGGGCAGAAGGGGAACTTGGCTTTCCTCGACCAGGCGGGCCCGGATTTCGAGGTTGGCGTAGACCGCCCAGTTGGCGAGCGCTTCGGCTTGTTTGACCACCGCTTCATCGGGCGGCAGGTCGAAGTCGATGGTGAAGACGGGGTTTTTCAGGCTGACGGCCACGGTGTTCCACCGCCCGGCCCGGAGAAACGCCTGGGAGAGGATGTGCTGGGCGGTGTGGCGCTGCATGTGCCGGTAGCGCCGGGGCCAGTCGATTTTTCCCCGCACCCGTGTCCGTGCCGCCAGGGGCCGGTCGAGAACGTGGACGATGGTCTCGCCGTGTTTCGTTGGCTCAAAGACATCGAGGACCCTCGCTTCGCCAAGGGTTCCCGTGTCGTGGAGCTGGCCTCCCGAAGTGGGGTAGAAGAGCGTCTGGTCCAGGATGGCGAAGTGCTTGCCGTCCTCGTGCCAGGCCTCGAGGACCGTGGCTTCGAACTCGCTCTGGTAGGGGTTTTCCCAATAGCCTCGCTGGGTCACGGCCTTTAGTTTACGGCGCGCCGTCCCTTTTCGGTGAGGCGCCAGGTGGTGGGCGCGGCTGCCGGTGCGAACGCGGCCGGGCACAGGCTTTGGACGGCGCAGGAAGCGCAGTTGGGCGGACAGTGGGGGGAACCCTCATAGGCCCGGGCGACGTAGCCCTTGGCCTCGAGGACTTCGAGCATCGCCACCAGGGTGCCTGGCTCGACGCCCAGCCGCTCGGCCAGGGTGCTCACCCTGGCGGGGCGGGATAGGGCGCGCAAGAGGTGCTTGGTCATGCCAGGATCCGGTAGGTGAGAAAGGCCAGCAGGTAGGCCAGTGTGAGCTGGTAGGCCACCGAGATGAGCATCCAGCGTCGGCCGAACTCCTGGCGGAGGGCGGAAAGGGTGGCCACGCAGGGGGTGTAGAGCAACACGTAGACGAGGAAGGCCGCCGCGGCGGCCGGGCTGAGGACCGACTGGAGCGAAGCCGAGAGCGGGCTCGGAGCGACGGTGGGGCCGGGAAGCTGCAGGGAAAGGCCGACGAGGGCGGGCAGGGCGGCGAGGGTCTGGCGAATGGCCTCGAGCAGGGCGTCGGCGAGGGTGGTCAGTCCCGTCAGCCAGCCCACGGCGTCCGGCGCCTGGGCGCCGAGGAACCCGAGCCCGAGCGCGCCGACGACGACCTCTTTGGCCACGAAGCCCGGGATCAATGCGCCCACCACCCGCCAGTCGCCAAGTCCCATGGGGGAAAACAGGACGCCGAGGCGTTGCGAGACCGCCGCGTAGAGGCTTTGGTCGACGGCGCCGGGTGGGAAGTGCAACAGGGCCCAGATGAGCATGACCGCGAGCAAAATGGGGCCAGTGGCCCCCCTGACGAAGCGCATGGTTCTCGACTTGGCCTGACGCCACAGAACACCCGTCCGGGGCCAGCGGTAGGGCGGAAGCTCCATGACGCCGGTGCTCGGGTCGGCCTTGAGGAGGCGTCCGAGGAGCCAGGCGGTGGCGAGGCCGACCACGAGCCCGAGAAGGTAGAGCCCAAAGACGACCAGGGCCGCGTTTTGGGGGAAGAATATGGCGGCGAAGAGGACGAAAACCGGGAGCCGGGCGCTGCAGGACATGAAGGGTATGGCCAGCGCGGTGCGCACCCGGTCGGTCCAGGCCTCGAGGGTACGGGTGGCATACACCGCGGGCACATTGCAGCCGAAGCCGAGAACCATGGGGATAAAGGCCCGGCCCGGCAGCCCGGCGGCGTGCATTAACCGGTCAGCGATGAAGGCGGCCCGGGCCATGAAGCCGCTGGCCTCCAGAAACCCCATGGCGAGGTAGAGGAAAAAGAGGACCGGGGTGAAGGCCAGCACGGTGCCGACGCCCCCGACCAGCGCCTCGGCCAAAAAGTTGGCGAGGAGGGCGGGCAGCGGCAGCGCCTCGATCCAGCCGGCAAGAACGGCTTGCGCGGTCCCGATGAAACTGACCCAGGGGGCGCTGAGGGAAAAGGTGAAACGGAAAACGAGGAGCATGCCCAGGAGGAAAAAGAGCGGACCCAACCAGGGATGCAGGACCAAGCGATCGATGCGATCGGTCACGCTCTTAGCGGGCCGCCGGCCCTTGAGCGCCTTTTCGAACAGGGCCCGCGCCAGGGCAAAGCGGGCGCCGGTGATCTCAAGGAAGGGGTCGACGCCCTCGGCCACCAGGGCGGCGCGGCGTTTTTCGGCTTGATGCGTGTGCTCGGGGTCTAGGGGCAGGTCCTCGCCGGCCAAGAGCGCGAGCGCGATCCACCGCCCCTCCGGGCGCTGGACGGTGCGGGTGAGCGGCTCGAGCGCGGCCTCGATGGCCGGGGGGTAGCGCGTGAGGCTACGAGGGGCTTTGGCGGTAAGGGCGAGATCGAGCAGCGCCACAAGGCCCTGGTTGCGGCTGGCCACCGTGGGCCGGACCGGGACCCCGAGCTCGGCCTCGAGGGCCCGTGGATCGATCTCGTACCCCTTGGCCTTGGCCTCGTCGATCATGTTGAGGGCTACCACCACCGGGCGGCCGAGCTCGAGGAGTTCGAGCAGCAGGGGGAGATTGCGTTCGAGGTTGCCCGCGTCAAGAACCGCGATGATGGCGTCGGGCGGGTCTTGGAGCAAGGCGTCGCGGGTGATCCGCTCTTCCGG
>WIAM01000046.1 GCA_015519965.1 Thermaceae bacterium | reverse complement strand
CCGAAAAGGGTCCAAAGCCCCAGGGCGAAACCGGTCACCTCGAGCAGGTAGAGCCGCAAAGGCGCCGCGTTCCACCCCAAGATGGCGCTGGGGAAAAGCCAGGCCAGAAGGTGCCCGGTCAAAATGATGCTGATGCCCCAGTGAAAGGGGATCGAACCCCAAAAGAGGAGCCGCCGTTCAAGGAGCTGGCTCGACTGAGCCGACACGCTAAATGGGCGGTAAGCCCAGCGGTACGCGGTGACCCCGATGGCCAGGGCCAAGGCCACGTAGGGGAAAATCTCAAAGAGCAACGCGTTCCAGTTCATCCCTTCCTCCTTTCCTTTTGAAAGCGCTCCCCTACCCTGACCAATATCGCGTCGAGCAGGTGGAGGTAGGGGTTTTTCGGGCTGAGCGCGGCGAGGTCCTTCTTCATTCGCAACACCGCCGGCTCGAGGACCTCGATCAGGCTGGGCAAGGGGTGCTCGGCCAGATCCAGGTAGCGCAGGATCGGCACCAGGTGATCGGGTAGTTCACCAGCGGTGTCGATGCCGAGGCGGTCCATCTCGGCCTTGAGACTGGCCATGAAGTCGCCCCGCCGGTAACTCTCGCCCCAGACCACGTAGCCGACATAGGGAACCAGCTTGGGGTTCATGTCGAGGGTCTCGGTGTAGAGTTCTTCCCACGCCGAAAGCCCAAGCCCTTCGATCGCCTCGAGGAACTTGGCGAACGCCTGCTTGGCCGGATGCTTCGGCCAGGCCGAGCTTTGGGCTTTGAGCTCCTCCAAAAGCCCGGCGCGGGGATAGCTGAGGGCCAGGGCCAGCGTCCGGAACATCTACTCCCCCCTTACCGGCGGTTGGATGTAGCCCACCCCGGTGAGACCCTTGTGCTCGAGGGGATCCTTCCAGGCTTCGATCGAGGCCTCACGGTGGTAGGGCGGAATCACGAAGCGGTCTTCGAGCGTCGGCAGCGTGGTCAGGCGGTAGATCTCCTCCGCCGTCTCGGGATCGAGCCCCACTTCCGAAAGCGCCGATTTGGCCTCGTCGGTGAACGCCCCATCCACGGTCTCCGCCCGCTTAAAGATGCGCACCGCCAGCATCTTCCGGAGCACGTCCTCGATGATCTTCTCGTTGCCCGCGGAAAAGAGATTGGCCAGGTACTTCACGGGCAGGCGCGCCTTGGAGAGGTCGGCGAAGAGCTCGAACTCGGGGCCCCGCGCGTCGACCGCCAGGTTCAGGGTGTTGTTTTCCATCACGCCCATGACTGGCGAGAGCGGCGGGATGTAGAACATCATGGCCATGGTGCGGAACTCGGGGTGCAGCGGCAGTGCCAGGCGCCAGACCTTAACGAACTTGTAAACTGGCGAGTTCTGCGCCGCCTTGATCCAGTCGTCGCTGATGCCGTTCTTCTTGGCCGCAGCGATCACCTCGGGGTCGAAGGGGTCGAGAATCACGTCGAGCTGGGACTCGACCAGCGCCTCATCCGGCACCATCGCCGCGTCGGGAATCCGGTCGGCGTCGTAGAGCAACACCCCCATGTAACGGATCCGCCCCACGCACGAATGGGCGCAGGCTGGGGCCTGACCGGTCTCGAGGCGCGGGAAGCAGAGAATGCACTTCTCGCTCTTGCCCGTCGACCAGTTGTAGTAGACCTTCTTATAGGGACACGCCGAGATGCACATCCGCCAGGCCTTGCATTTGTTCTCGTTGACCAAAACCACCCCGTCCTCGCCGCGCTTGTAGATGGCCCCCGTGGGGCAGGCGGCGACGCAGGAGGGGTTCAGGCAGTGGTTGCAGATACGGGGCAGGTAGTTGAAGACCACCCCTTCGATCTCCTCGAGCTGGGCCCGAACCGAGTCGGGGAGATCCTGGCTGTTGGGGTCGTTCTTGGCGTAAATGTTGGAGCCGCCGAGGTCGTCGTCCCAGTTGGGGCCCGACTCGATGTTCATGGGCTCGCCGGTGATCATCGAGATCGGAATCGCGGTGGGTTGATCGTCGCCGGCGGGGGCGGAAAAGAGATCGCCGTAGCGGAAGGTGAAGGGTTCGTAGTAGTCCTCGAGGTCGGGCAGGGCGGGGTTGAAAAAGAGCCGCGTGAGCCCCTGGGCCTTGCTGTGCAGCCTCAGTTTGAGCTCCCCGCGACCGTCGTAAACCCATCCCCCCTGGTAGTGCGACTGGTCTTCCCAACCGACCGGGTAACCGGTCCCCGGCCGGGTTTCGACGTTGTTCCACCACATGTACTCGGTCCCCTTGCGGTCGGTCCAGAGGTTCTTACACGCGACCGAGCAGGTGTGGCAACCGATGCACTTGTCGAGGTGGAACAGCATGCTCATTTGGGCACGTACGTTCATCGCATCCTCCTCTCAGCTCCCTCAAAACTCGGGCCGATCGACTTTCCGGATGAAGGCCCAGGTGTCGCGGTTCACGCCGGTGGGGCCCCAGTAGTTGAAGAAGTAGGTGAACTGGGCGTACCCGCCGTTCATCAAAAGCGGCTTGAGTCGGGCCCGGGTGATCGAGTTGTTCATGCCGGCCCGGCGCTTCCGAAGCGGCGACTTGGGAATGCCGACCGTACGTTCCGTCGCGTGGTAGACGAAGATCGTTCCCCTGGGAATGCGCGCCGAGGTGATGACCCGTTGCACGAACACGCCGTTGTCGTTGAAGACCTCGACCCAGTCGTTGTCCTCGATCCCCAGCTCGCGGGCATCCTTGTCGTTCATCCAGACCGGGTACCCGCCCCGGGAGAGGGTCATCATCCGGTGGTTTTCCGAGTAGGTGGAGTGGATCGACCACTTGCCGTGGGGCGTGATGTAGTTCATCAGCCGTCCGGGCGCCTCCTTGGCGCTCACCTCGGTTTCGAGCAGCATGGTGTGATCGGGGCGGGGTTTGTAGGTCGGCAAATGCTCGCCCCAGGCCAGGTACCCCTCGTGGTCGAGGTAGAAGTGCATGCGCCCGGTAAGGGTGCGCCAGGGCACCAGCCGGTCGACGTTCAGGGTGAAGGGGCTGTAGGCCCGGCCGTTCGTGGTGATCGCCGACCAGGTGGGGGTGGTGAGCTGGCGGCGGGGCTGCCCCACGATGGCGTCGAAGTCAATGCGCACGTCGCGGCTGCCTTCGCCCAAATCGGCCAGCTTGAGGCCGGTCTTCTTCTCTTCGGCGAGGAAAGCGCGGTAGGCGAGCTCCCCATTCGACACCGGATCCAAAAGGAGGATGGCCTCGGCTACTTCGCGACCATTCTCCAAGCTCGGGTAGACCTCGCCGAGCCGGCGGCTCTTCCGCGGCTGCCGAGCTTTGAGCTCTTCGTAGACGTCGTCGACGGGGATTTTGAGGCCGTGCGCCGCGACGCCGTTCTTCTTCACCGCCGGTCCGAGCGAAACCATCCGCTCGTAGAGGTCGCGGTAATTCCGCTCGATCACCCGGAACTTGGGCATGGTCTTGCCGGGAATGGCCTCGACCTCACCGGTCCACCAGTCCCTGACCTCGGTCTGGGCCAGTTCGTCCGGGGTGTCGTGTTGCAGGGGGAGCATGACCACGTCTTTGACCGGCTCGGGGAGGTGGACCTCGGCCAGCTCGCTGACCTTCCTCGCGATCTCGCTAAAGATCTCCCAGTCGGGCCTCGATTCCCAAACCGGGGGCACGGCGGGCTGCATGGGGTTGATGAAGGTGTGCATGTCGGTGGTGTTGATGTCGTGTTTCTCGTACCAGCTCGCCGCCGGGAGCACGATGTCGGAGTAGAGCGCGCTGGTGTCCATGCGGAAGTTGAGGTCGACGACCAGATCGAACTTGCCCTCGGGAGCCGCGTCGCGGAAGACCACTTCCTTGACCACTTCCTTGGCCCACTCCTTGGCCACGGCGTTGGAGTGGGTGCCGAGGTAGTGGCGCATCATGTACTCGTGACCCTTCATGCTGGTCCCGATGGCGTTGCCCCGCCAGATGAACCACACCCGGGGCCAGTTCTCCGGCGCGTCGGGATCCTCGACCGCGAACTTCAGATCACCGCTTTTGAGCTTTTCAACCACGTAGGCGACGATCTCGGCATCACTCTTGGCCCCGGCCGCTTCCGCCTCGCGGACGACCTCGAGGGAGCTCTTGTTGAACTGCGGGTAAAACGGGAGCCAGCCCCGCTTCACCGCCCGCACCTGGTGATCGATGGTGTGGTCCTCGACCGCCTCGGTGGTTTTGTCGTAGTCGGCGGCGCCGCGCTCGTAGCGCCACTGATCGGTGTGGACGTAGTGGAAGCTCGGGGTGTTTTGGTGCCTGGGGGCCATGCCCCAGTCCAGGGCAAACGCGATGGTGCTCCACGAGGCCTGGTTCGCCACCTTCTCCTGGCCCACGTAGTGGGCGAGCCCGCCGCCGTTCTTGCCCACCGAACCGGTCAGCATCAACCCCACGATCCCGGCCCGGTACATCAGGTTGTTGTGGTACCAGTGGTTCACCCCGGCACCGATGATGATCATGTTCTTGCCACCGGTCTTCCGGCCGTTTTCCGCCCAAGCCCGGGCAAAGCGGATCACGGTGTCGCGGTGAATCCCGGTGTAGCCCTCCTGCCAGGCGGGGGTGAAGGGAAGGTCATCGTCGTAGCCCTTCGGATACTCGCCCGGCAGGCCCCGGTCGACGCCGAACTGGGCCATCATGAGGTCAAAGACGGTGGCGACGGCAACCTTCCCCCGCTCGGTCTCGACGTAACGCACGGGAACCCCGCGCCGCAGGGTGCGATCGCCAGCAAAATCGTCGAACTCGAGCTCGAGCACCTCGTCGTGGGCCGAGAGGAAGGTCAGTTCGGGCGAGAGCGCCTCGCCGGTCTTCCCGTCCTTCATCTCGAGGTTCCACTTTCCGGTCTCCTTCTCGGCCCAGCGGAAGCCGATGGTGCCCTGGGGCATCTTGGGACCCTTTTCCCGGTCCCAGATGAGGAGCTTCCATTCCTTGTGCTCGACGTCCCGGTAGGCAGCCAGTTCCCCCGCCCGCAGGTAGCGGTAGGGCCGCCCGTCTTTGATCTCGACCAGGAAGGGGGCGTCGGTGTAGGTCTTGAGGTATTCGGTGAACTCGGGCGTGCTTTTGTCGGCGTAGTACTCCTTGAGGATGACGTGGTCGACGGCCATCCAAAACGCGCCGTCCTGACCGGGGTTCGTCGGCACCCACCAATCGGCGTACTTCGCGACCTGGGAAAAGTCGGGGCTGAACACCACCAGCTTGGCCCCGGCGTGGCGCACCTCGGAGATGAAGTGGGTGTCGGGGGTGCGGGTCATGTTGAGGTTGGACCCCATCACCGCGATGAAGCGGCTGTTGTACCAGTCGGCCGACTCGTTGACGTCGGTCTGTTCGCCGAAGATCTCCGGCGACGCCGGGGGAAGGTCGCAGTACCAATCGTAGAAGCTAAGCACCACCCCGCCGAGGTGGGTGAGGAAACGGCTGCCGGCAGCGTAGCTCACCTGACTCATTGCCGGAATCGGGGAGAAGCCGATCACCCGGTCCGGGCCGTACTTCTTCACCGTGTAAACCACGCTGGCGGCGATGAGCTCGAGCATCTCTTCCCAGGTGCTGCGGCGGAAGCCGCCCTTGCCCCGGGCCTGCTGGTAGCGGCGGCGCTTTTCCGGATCCGACTGCAGCGTCTCCCAGGCCTTCACCGGGTCTTTGTGTTCGCGGCGCGCCTCGCGCCAAAGATCGAGCAGCGCGCCCCGGGCGAAGGGGTATTTCACCCGGATCGGGCTGTAGAGGTACCAGGAATAGCTGATCCCCCGCTGGCAGCCTCGGGGTTCGTATGGGGGAAGGCCGTCCTCGAGGTGGGGGTAATCGGTGGCCTGGAGTTCCCAGGTCACGATTCCGTCCTTGACGAAGACCTCCCAGCTGCAGCTGCCGGTGCAGTTGACGCCGTGGGTGGTACGCACCCGCTTGTCGTGCTGATGGCGGTTGCGGTAGAACTCCTCCCACTTGCGCTCGGCAGGCGACTCGATCTCCTTGATCCAGTTCTTCATTTTCTCCTCCTTAAGCGCTGCAAGTACGTTTCACGCTGCCTGGGCCAGAACGGGAACATGCCGAGGAAGAGGACCAAAAACCCCAGGAAACCGAGCCCCAAGAGGCGGCTGCCCGCCGTGGCGACGCTGGGACCGCTGCCGCCCTCGGCCAAAAAGGCGGCCACATCCTGCGCCTCCTGGTCGGTGAGGGGTTTGTCCCGATAGATGACGCGCATCACCTTGAAACCGGGCTGCTTGATCACCCCGGGGAGCGCGCTGCCAAAGCGCTGGGCCACATCCGAAAGGTCCGGCCCCAGCGCGCCGCCCCCCAGCGCACCCACCGACTTAGCCGTGTGGCAGGCAACGCAGGGCGATCCACCGTTTTGGAAGCGCTGCTCGCCCAAAAAGAGGGCGCGTCCCCGGACCGGATCACCCTTTGGCTTGGCGGCCTTGGGCGCGGGTTTTGGGGCCGGAGCCTCGCTCAGCCCGGCGGCGATATAACGCGCCAGCGCCTCGACCTCGGCGTCGGAGAGCTGCGGGAACGGCGGCATGGCGCCGTTATAGGTTTGGCCGTTGACCTCGAGGGGCCCGCTCTTGCCCTCGCGGATCACCTTGGCCACGTAGGCGGGGTCCTCAACGTTGGGATTGCCCTTGAGCGGAGGGAAAACCCCGGGCACGCCCTCACCGCTCGCGCCGTGGCAGGCGGCGCAGTTGTTCCCGTAGAGGGCCGCCCCGCTCTGAGCCGTGGCCAGGCCCAGGAGCATGAGGAGCAGGGCCAAAAGCCAGCTTCTTTGCATTCGCATTCCACACTCCCCCTTCCTAGAGCGAACCTTAGCCGACACCAATTCGCCCCAAATTCACTGGCCGGGACATCTGTACCAGCTGCTATAGTGGGGGGTAATGGAGAAAGCGCGCTGGCGACTCGACCGGGAGGGACGGATCCTGGAGCTATCCCCCGAGGTCGGGGCACTCCTCGGTCGCAGCGAAAGCGAGATCCTCGGCAAATTCTGCTGGGAGGCCGTCCAGGGCACCGACGACTTCGGCCGTCCGCTTTGTGCCCGCTGCCCGGTTCTCGCCCGCATCGAACGCGGAGACTACGAAGCCCAGACCCTGCTCGTGGTCCGGGGCGAGCGCCTGCGCTGCCACGGGGTCGCGGGGAGCGATGGCACGGTCATCCACCTCCGATCCCGAAAGAAGCCCAACGCCGAGGAGATCTTGGCTTCGCTCTCCTGGGCGACCCGGCGCATGGTTCAGGCGCCGCTCAGGTTCTTCCAGGTGCTCGAGGTCTTCCTCGATCGGCTCCGCCACGCCTCGGGGATGGAGGCCGCCGAACTCTTTTTGGCCGACCCCCGCCAGCGTTACCTCATCCTCACCGCCCACGTGGGGAAAAACGTCCGCGCCTTCCTCGAACGCCCCTTTTTTGCTTGGGGCGAAGGGTATCCCGGCATCGTCGCCACCGAAAAGACGCCCATCGTCACCCACGACCTCGAGGCCGACGAACGCTACCTGCGGGTGATGGTCAAGCGCGCCGGCTACCACACCTACCTGAGCTACCCCCTCGAACTGCCCCACGGCATCATCGGCGTCCTCAACCTCGCGAGCAAGAACAAGGACGCCGGAGATGAGGCGCTGGAGCTGCTCGAGCTCATCGCCCCCATGCTGGCCTCGGGCATCTACGCCGCCCTGACCGGACTCGGCGAGCGTCAGCTCTCACGCTCCCTCAACTCGCTCAAGCACGGGTCACGTGAGAGCGCCATCGAGCACCTCCTCGCCGAGTCGGCGGCCTTTTCCGGCGCCAGCTCGGCCACCTTCCTGGATCAGGACGGCAAGCGTATCTCGGTCCCCGCCCACCTCCCCCCGGCCTGCGATGGCGTGGAGAGCTGCCCGGCCTTCTCCGGCGAGGTCTACACCGTGCGCATGGGCGTCAAACCCTGCCCCGAGAGCCAGGGGCGCCCCCGCTACTGCCTGCCGGTATGGGCGGGCGACGCGGTGGTCGGCGTGCAAACCCTGCTCTTCGCCCGCAGCCCGACGCCCCCCACCCGGGCCATCGTCCCCCTGATGTGGCTCCAGCGCCTGGTCTGGGAAACGCTGAGCGCGCCGAGCCAGCCGGCGCTCAGGCTCGGCAGCTCCCACTGGCTGGAAGTCGAGGCCCTTGGCAACCTGAAGGTGCGCGTCCAGGGCCGGCGCATTCCCTCCCAGGATCTGGCGAAAAAGCGGGCCTGGAAGCTCTTTAAACTCCTGCTCGCGCACCGGGGACGCCCTTTGAGCAAGGAGGAGATCGCCGCCGCCCTCTGGCCGAGCGAAGATCCCCTCGAGGCCACCCGCCGCGTGCCCCAGGTGGTGCACGAGCTGCGCCAGGAGATCGAGCCCCACCCCAGCCAGCCCCAGATCATCCAGACCGTGGGCGAGGGCTACGCCTGGGAACCCTCGCTCGCATACCACCTCGATGTCGACGCTTTCGAGGCTAAGATTCGCGAGGGGGACGCGAAAAAGGGCGAGGAGGCCATCCGCGCCTACCTGGAAGCCCTCGACCTCTACCGGGGCGACTTCATGGCCGAAGAACGCTACAGCGACTGGCTGATGTCGGAACGCGCCTACCTCAAAGCCCAGGCGGTGCGCGTGGGCGAGCGCGCCGCCGCCGAGCTGACCGAACTCGGTCGGGCCAAGGAGGCGCTGGCCATTTACCACCGCCTCACCGCCATCGACCCCGACGATCCTTACCTCTACGAGAACCTGGCCCAGACCCTCGAACGGTTGGGGCGCCATCGCGAGGCCGAGCTGGCGAGAGCCGAGGCCAAAAAACGCCTCGAAACGGTGTAAGAAACCGCTTTACTTAAGGCTCCTCGCCCTCGCTGACCCCCGCTTCCTCAAACGTCGCCATGCCCGAGAGAACCGCCGCCGAGGCCCGGAGCAAGGGAAAGGCCAAAACGGCCCCCGTCCCCTCCCCGAGACGCATCTCGAACTCCAAGAGCGGCCTCAGGCCCAGCGCCTCGAGGACCAGGCTGTGCCCCGGCTCGAGCGACCGGTGGCCGGCAAAGAGATAATCCCTGAGGGGCGGCGCAAGGCGGGTCGCGAGAAGGGCGCCTGCGCTCACCGGGTACCCGTCCACCACCAGCGGCACCCTTGCCTCTGCCCCGGCCAAGAACACCCCGGCAATGGCCACGAGCTCGACGCCTCCGACCTCGGCCGCCACCGCGAGCGGATCGGCACGATCGAGATCGCCGAGTACCTCCCGGGCACGACGGAGCGCGAGCTCGACCACCGCCAGCTTGGCCTGGTAGGCCGCGTCTCCGACCCCGGTGCCCCTGCCTGTGACCGCAGCCGCCGGCAGGTCCAGAAAGGCAGCGACCAAGGCGGCAGCCGCGGTGGTGTTCCCAATGCCCATGTCGCCGGCGGCGAGCAACGTCGCCCCAGCCTCAATCGCGCGCCGCCCCGCCTGCCACCCGGCGACAAGGGCGGCCTCAGCCTCCTCCAGTCGCATCGCCGCCTCCCGGGCAATGTTTCCGCTGCCCGGTCGAACGCGCGCTGGGATCAAGCGCGGATGGTCCGAGAACGCCGGGCCCCGGACCCCCACGTCGAGAACCCAGACCTCGGCCTCGGCAACGCGCGCGATCTGGTTGATCGCCGCCCCGCCGGCGAGGAAGTTTTGCACCATCTGCCAGGTCACCTCGGGCGGATAGGCGGACACCCCCTCCTCAGCCACCCCATGATCGGCGGCGGCCACCACCACCGCCCCTTGGCCCAAAACCGGCCGATCGTCGCGCAGGATGGCGGCGATCTGGGCGGCGATGGCCTCGAGGCGCCCCAGCGAGCGAGGCGGTTTGGTGAGACGATCGAGTCGATGCCAGGCCCGCTGGCGCCATTCGTCGGATACGGTCTCGATTTCAAACGTCATCACAGCCTCCTTTCAGCGGGACCGTCCGTCCCGCCACCACCAGATACCCCTCGCTGATCACGTCCATGAGCCGCTGATTGGCCCAGCCGAGCAAATCGCGGTAGCGCCGGCCGAGGGGACTCGCCGGAACCACGCCCATGCCCACCTCGTTGGAGACCACGATCACGGTCTTGGCGGTGTCCCGTACGGCCCCTGCCAGCGCTTCCACCTCGGCCCGGGCCGCCGCCTCACCGTCGTCGAGGAGGGCGTTCGCCACGAGCAAGGAGAGGCAGTCGAGCAAAACCACCTGGTGCTTTGCGGCCTGGACCGCCCGCGCCGCACCGCGCGGGGCCTCGATGACCTCCCAGCTCGAGGGCCGCTGGCGCCGGTGTGCCCGCACCCGCTCACGCATCTCCTCGTCTCCGATCCTGGCGGTCACGATCACGCTGACCGCATCGCCCCCCAGGCGCCGGGCCAGGGCCTGGGCCTTTTGGCTCTTGCCGCTCCGGGCTCCACCGAGAAAGAACACCTTCCTCGCCTTCACCGGGCGCACGGCCCCCAAACCCCGCTCCGCGAGTTCGAGCAAGAAGGCCCGGTCGAGATGCGCCTCCACCGCATCGGCGAGTGCATCGAACGTCGAGTCGAGCCCCTTTGCCGTCCGGCCAAAGAGCGCTGCCTGAACCCCGGAATTTTCGAAGAGGCCGTGAAGGTAAACGCCAAGGACGTTGCCCTTTTGAAAGCCGAGCCCGTCGGGAAGAACCCCGCTCGCCGCCTCGAGGGCCACCGTCTTCCCGTGGTGAATCTCGTACCCCGAAAACTCGATCCCGCCGAGCGGGGCGAAAAAACCCTCGGCCCGGCCAAAGCGCACCACCCTCCGTTGCACCCGCTTTTTGGACTCTAGCTCGGTCACGATCGGCAAGAGCCCGAGCCCTCGGACCTTGCCACCAAACTCTACCCCCAATGGATCGGCGATCTCCCGGCCCAAAAGCTGCATGCCCCCACAGATCCCGAGGATGGGGATCCCGGCCTCGGCTCGGGCACGAAGGGCCTCGGCCATCCCGGCCTCGAAGAGCCAGGCCAAACTCGCGCCGACATTCTTCGAGCCCGGGAGCACCACCAAATCGGCATCGTCGAGATCGGCCGGCACCCGCGCCAGGCGCGGCCGGGCCAGATCGCCCAGGGGCCAGAACTCGTCGAGGTTCGAGGCATAAGGATAGGCCACCACCGCCACCCGCGGCCCGCCGCTCACCCCCGCCTCCGCACCGAGCGAGGCCGCGTCTTCTTCCGGCAGCCGGTGCTGCAGCATCGGGAGAACGCCAAGGGGGTACATGCCCGTCCTTTGCCAGATCATCTCCGGCGCCGGAGCCAGGAGTTCGGGGTCGCCGCGAAACTTGTTGAGGACGAACGCCCGCAGCAACGAGCGCCCCTTTTCGGGAAGAAGGGCCCAGGTCCCGTAGAGGTGGGCGAAGGCGCCGCCCTGGTCGATATCGGCCACCAGCAAGACCGGTGCCCCGGCCTCGCGGGCCACCCGAAGGTTCACGATGTCGGCGTCGATGAGGTTGATCTCGGCCGGGCTCCCAGCCCCCTCGATGAGCAAAAGGTCATATTCGGCCATCAACGCCGCCAGGCTCTCCCGGACCACCGGCCAAAGCCGTGCCTTTCTTTCCTTCCAGGGCATCCGCGTGAGCTCGAGGTCGGCCTGGCCGAGCACCACCACCTGGCTCTGCCGTTCCCCCTCGGGCTTTAAGAGCACCGGATTCATGCGCACCTCAGGCGCCGCGCCCGCGGCCAGGGCCTGGTAATACTGGGCGGCGCCCATCTCGCCGCCTTCAGCCACCCGGGCATGGTTCGACATGTTCTGCCCTTTAAAAGGCGCCACGCGAAAACCTTGCCGGCGGTACCAGCGTGCAAGGGCCGCGACCAAGAGGCTTTTGCCCACGTGCGAGCCCGTCCCCCAAACGGCAATCGCCCGATTCATCCCTCACCCCGCAAAACGTCAAAAAGCGCCGCCTGGGCCACCGGTCCCAGGGCAGCGAGCCGAGCCCACGCCGGCAGGCCTTTATCGCCGAGCGGCCGCACGCGAATGCCCTGGCGGCGGAGCCTCTCCGCCGCCGCCCTTCCCAGACGGGCCATGAGGAAGTTCGCCTTCCCCTCGATCACCGGGTAGCCAAGATCGGCCAAGCCCCGCGCCAGCGATCGCCGCCAGGCGTGGAGTCTGGGTACCGTGCGCGAAAGCCAGCGACGGGCCTCGGGGCTCAGGCTCGCGCCCAAAAACGCCGCCCCCAAAGCCCCCAGGACCCACGAGGGCGCACGGTTCCGCAGCGCCCCGGCCAGGTCGGGGTCTGGGACCCGGGCATAGCCGGCGCGGATGCCGGTGAGGCCGTGGGCCTTGTTCGGCGAAAAGAGCAAGAGGGCGGAATCGGGCAGGACCACCGTAACCTCGGAAAGGGGAAGGTAGGCGAGGTCGAGCGCCAAAACCGTGCCGGAGCGGGCCGCAACCGACGCCGCCCGTTGCAAAAACGTGTCGTCCAGCACTTCCCCGGTGGGGTTGTTGGGCACGCAGAGAAAGGCCAGCGCGGCTCCGGGCAAAAGCCGCAGGAAGGCGGCCGGATCCCTGGCCTTTTGGACCTCCTGCCCCATCGCCCCGGCCGCCAGCGCGTACTCGCCGAAGGTGGGCGGCTGGGTGAGCACCGGGCCACCGAGCAACCCCACCAGACGGAAGATGAGTTCGCTCACCCCCGCGCCCACGACCACCGCCTCGGGCGAGACGCCAAGATCGTCGGCCAGCCAGACGCGCAGTTCCCGGTAGGTGGGTTCGGGATAACGCGAGAGATCGGTGTTCCTGATGGCCTCGAGGACCGCCGGATTCGGCCCCAGGGCATTGGCGTTGGTGGAGAAGTCGTAACGGGGTTCGGGGCCGTCGTCGGCGCCGCCGTGCCGACGCGGTAGCATCGAGGCGTCGAAAAACCCGTCCCGCTTCACCGTCCGCCCCCCAAGCCGGCCAGCAAGCCCAGCAGGAGCCCGGCCCCAAAGGCTGCGGCCCCTGCCCGAAAAAGCGCGCGGCAAACGTCGCGCGCCTCAGGAACCCGACCACCTGGGTTCAAAACGTAGTATCCGCGCTTTTCCAGGCGAACGCCGAGCACCAAAGCCATCGCCGCCATGGGCCAGCCGGCGTTGGGAGACCGCGTTTTTCGCGCCTCCCCTGCCAGGGCCCAGGCCCCGGGGAAGATCAAGATCGCGGTGAGGCGGGAAGGGATCGAGTTCAAAAGGTCGTCGAGCCTGGCCGCGGCCCAGCCAAAGTGACGGTAGCGGCGCCCTCGAGGATCCCCCGTCCCCGCCACGCCCCCAAGGTCGGTGTACCCCCACATGGCGTCGGCGGTGTTGACCGCCCGGTAAATCCAGGCCCCGGGAAGGCCGAAGAGCGCGAAGTAAAAAAGCGGCGCCACCACCGAGTCGGAGAGGTTCTCGGCCAAAGACGAGATCGCCGCCATCCGCACCGCGCCGGCATCGAGGCGCTTCGTATCACGACTCACGATCTCCGAAAGCCGTGCCCGGGCCGAATCCAGGCCGCGGTCGAACGCCCGCTCGACGGCGGCGACGGCCTGGAAGAGCCCCCGAAGGGCGAAGCTCGGCTTGAGCAAAAGCGCAAAGACGATCGCCCGCCAGGGATCCCCCAGGGCCAGCGCCAGGGACTCGGCCAGCCCCGCGACGGCGAGAACCGGCGCCAGGACCAGCGCCAAGGCCAGGGCGCCGGCCCGGCGGGAATCGCGATAACACGCCCGCTCACAGCGACCAAGCCACTTCCCGAGCCAGCCGACCGGGTGCAGGCGCGTCGGCAGCTCGCCGAATGCGAGGTCAAGGATGCCCGAAAGCCAAACGACCACCGGCCGCCTCCAGAAAGCGCCTGGCAACGCTCGGGGTTGCGAGCAGATACAGGTGGACAAAGCTGGCGTGGACCCGCGAGTCCCCGCACCCTTCCAGCGTCCCGTCGGCGACGTTTTGCCAAACCGGGCGGGGCGCAGGCGGGCGTTCGGCGTAATGGAACTCGTGCCCCCTGGCCAGCGTTCCCCGGGCCACAAAAGGGGTGTCGGCGATGGCCCGGACCTCGCGGTAGCCCAGCGTCGGGCGCTCACTCATCCTCGCTTCGCCGGGGCAAAGGCCGACCATCGGGTAGCGCCGTCCCTGCCACCAAAGGGCTTTCGAGAGGTAGATGTACCCGCCGCACTCGGCGTAGATCGGCCCCGGAAAACGCCGGATGGCCTCGCGCATGGCCCGGTTTTCCGAAAGCGCCTCGGCGTAGCGCTCGGGGTAACCGCCACCGAGCCAAAGGGCACCCGCGCCCTCGGGGATGGCCCGGTCCCGCAAGGGGCTCATGGGCAGAAACTCGGCCCCCAGATCTTCGAGCATCTCCAGCACTTCGGGGTAATAGAAACTGAAAGCTTCGTCCCGGGCGAGGGCGATACGGGCCGGGGTGAAGCGGAGGTCTTGAGGGTAGGGGGCCCGGCCCCGGGGCAAGGGCGGGGCGAGCCTTGCCACCTGCAACAACCCCTCGAT
>WIAM01000045.1 GCA_015519965.1 Thermaceae bacterium | reverse complement strand
TCCCGTGCGTTCTTCCAAGATCATGCCCCGGAGGTAGAGCGCCCCGTACACCCCAACCAGCAGCGCGCTCACCGCGGCCACCGCGGCGGCGAGGAGGATGATTCTCCGGTAGAGGCTCATGGTCCGATGCTTCAAGGAAGTCTCCGTTTCAGTTCTTCGAGAAACCGCTCGGCCGTTTGATCGAGGGGGCGAAAGCGCGTCGTCTGGCCAAAGCGAAGGAGGACGCGCCGGCCCTCGGGATCGTCGTTCATTTTGAGCAGCGCCGCCTTCAGGCGGCGGACGATGCCCGGGTCGAGGCTGGGCCGCACCGCAACCAGGTGGCGGGGGATCGGCTCGCTTTGGTAAATGACCGAGAGCCCCGCCGCCCTGCCTTTGGTCAGCGCCCGCAAGGCCTGGTCAGAAATGGCACCGGCGTCGATCCAGCCCCGCTTAAGCCAAAAGAGCGTGTTCTCGTCGTCGTAGGTGAAAACGTAGCCCACCGCCCCTGGCGGCACCGGTGCTTTTAGCGAGTCGAGGGCGACCAGGCGCAACCCCGCCGCCTCGAGCGCCAAAGCGGGCACCAGGTAGCCCGAGGTCGACCAGGGCTCCTCAAACCCCACCCGCTTCCCCGAAAGCGCCGAAAGGTCGGCGATGGAACTTTGCGTTCCCACCACCACCAGGCTCCGGTAGCTCGCCACGCCCCCCTTAAAGCGCACCAGGATCGGCGTCAGCCCCAGGGCAAGCACCGGGTAGACGCTGTCGACGTACACATCGAGCTGGCCGCGCTCAATCAGGGCCCGGGCCTCGGTCAGGTCTTGCGGGAAGATCACCCGCACCGGAAGCCCGAGCGCGGCCTCGAGGGAGCGGGCCAGGGGAAGGTAGTCTTTGAGCAAGGCCGAAGGCTCGTCGGTGGTGGTGCCGATCCAAATCGGCTCGGGTGCCCTCGCAAGCACCAGCCCCCAAGCAAGGAGCACCAGCAAGAGAACCCCGCGCACCCACACCCGCACTTGACCCCATCCTAGCCCGCCTTTGTGAAGTGAGTGTCGCCGCGGCCACACTCCCGGCGGGACATAATGGGGCATGCCGCCGCTTTTGTTCTCGCTCCCGGGCGGAGAGCGCTTAGAGCTCTCCCCCGAGCTGGCCCTGGCCGCGGGCTTTACCGGCAGGGACCCAGAGGCCGTCACCGCCCACATCGCCGAGCTCGAGGCCCAGGGGATCCCCCCTCCTGACGCCGTCCCCGTCCTCTTTCCCCTGCTCCCGCTGCTCCTTTTCCAGGCCACCCGGGTGCCGGTCATCGGGCCCCACACCACGCCGGAGGTCGAGCCGGTGCTCCTCTTTTCGGAGCGCGGCGTTTTCCTCACCGTGGGCAGCGACCACACCGACCGGGCCCTCGAGGCCAGCCACGTCACCCTGAGCAAGAACGTCTGCCCCAAACCCCTTGCGACCGAGGCCTGGCCGGTCGAGACGGTGCTCGATCGCTGGGACCGGCTCGGCCTTGAAGCCAGCAGCCCCCAAGGCATGGTGCAAAGAGGAACCCTCGCCGAACTCCTCCCCTACCCGGCCCTGGTGCGCCTGGCCCGCCGTGCGATCGCCGAGGACCAAAGCGGCGTCCTTTTCTGCGGCACCATCCCCGCCCGCGCTCCCTGGCCCCCGGCTCCTTCACCCGTGACCCTCCGCCTGACCGACCCCGAATCCGGCCGCGCCATCGAGCACCGTTACACCACCGAGGCCCTCCCCGAACGCTACTAGGAAAAGAGCCGGGGCAAGAACAGCGCCAACTGGGGGAAGGCGATGAGCACCGCCACCATCAGGGCCATGGTCACCACGAAGGGCAGCGTGCCCACGATGACTTCTTGCAGCGTGCCCCGGCGGCGAACCCCCTGCACCACGTAGAGGTTGAGGCCGATAGGCGGGGTGATGAGGGCCATCTCGATGAGGATCATCAGCAAAACGCCGAACCACACCGGGTCGTAGCCGAGGGCGAACATCACCGGGGTGATCACCGGGATGGTGGTGATCATGATCGAAAGCGTCTCCATGAAAAGGCCGAGCACCACATAGAGGGCGATCACCGCCAGCAGGGTCTCAAATGGCGTCCAGCCGAGCGCCCGCACGAAGGCGGTCAGGCGGTCGGTGAGCCCGATCGAGGCCAGCACGAAGTTGAGGAAGTAGGCGCTGGTGATGATCAGCATGATCATCGCCGTGGTGCGCATGGTCCCGGCGACGGCGGTCGCCAGCATCCGGAGCGAGAGTCTGCGGTTGGCCGCCGCAAGCCCCATGGCCGCGAGCACCCCGAGCGCCGCCGACTCGGTGGGGGTGGCGATTCCGGCGTAGATCGAGCCGATGACCACTAGGAACAAAAACAGGGGCGGCAGGAGGTGGCCGAGGCTTTGCCAGCGGTCCCTGGCCGAAATCCGCCGGGCCTCGCGGATCCCTCCCCGCTCGGGGCGAAGGAGCGTCGCCACCGCCACGGTGAACATGAAGAGCAAAGCGAGCAGCGCCCCGGGAATGAAGCCCGCCAGGTAGAGCCGGGGAATCGAGGTGTCGGTCAAAAAGCCGTAGATGATCATGTTGATCGAAGGGGGAATGAGGATGCCGAGGGTACCGCCGGCGGCGATGGTGCCGGCGAAGAGGCGCTCGTCGTAGCGGTAGCGCCGGGCTTCGGGCAGGGCCACCGTCCCCACCGTGGCTGCCGTGGCCACGCTCGAGCCCGAGGTGGCGGCAAAGAGCGCCGAGGTCACGATGTTGGCGTGCATCAACCCCCCGGGAAGCCAGGAGAGCCAGAGGTTTAGGGCCTGGTAGGTCTTGGCGGCGATACCGGAGCGCAAGAGAATCTCGCCCAAAAGGACGTAGAGGGGGATCGCCACCAACACGAAGTCGGTGTTGGTGGACCAGGCGATCTCCCCCATGGCCATCTCCAGGGGGAGCGGCGAAAAGAATTTGCTCAGCAAGAGCCCGAGCAATAGGAGCACCGCGGCCACCGGCACGCTCAGGAAGAGGAGCGCCAGCAGGAGCAAAAGCGCGACCGTGACCAGCATCTAACCCTCCCCGTGCTCGATCGCGGCCACGCTTTCCAGCTCGTCCTCGATGACCTGCGACCCGGCGAGGCTCTCCAGAGTCTCAAAGTCCCCGGCGGCGAAGGCGATGAGGCTGCGCAAAAAGATCATGACGTTCACCAAGAAGAACCACAAAAGCCCCGAAAACCAAAGCCCCTGCGGCCACCAAAGCGGCGTCCCGAGCGGGGTGTTGGCGGTGGCCCCCCGGGCATAGGAGGTGGCGTAGACGTCGTAGGCGTAGCGAGCGAGCAAAAGGACCACCCCGGCCAGCACCAAAAGCGAGATCAGGTCGAGCCCTGCCCGCATTCGGCGCCCGAGCCGGGCATACACCACGTCGACCCTGATGTGGCTGCGCTCGAAGAGCGCGTAAGCAAAGGCCCAGCTTGCGCCCACCGCCAGCGCGTAGCTGGAGATCTCGTCCGCCCCGCCGAGCGAGCGGCCAAACCCTTTTCGCAGGATGACCTCGAGGCTCACCACCAAGACCGCGACGATGAGCAGGGCCCCGCCAAACCAGGCCGCCCAGAGCGAGAGTCGCCTTGAAACGTCGAGCAAACGGTCAAAAACGCGCACCGGCACGCTCCTTCTTTTAAGAAACGGTGCGGCCGGGGGCCAGTTGGCCCCCGGCCAGTCCCGGCCTCACTTCACCGGAGCCCGAATGCCAACCACGCGCCCGATGGTCTGATTCCAGCGCTCGGCGCAGTCGGGTCCGCAGCGCGCCGCCCACTTCGGCACCACCGTCTCCACCAGGATCTTTTGCACCAGGGCCCGGTCGGATTCGGACACCGGAACCAGCGTGAGGCTTGCCGGCTGGCCCAGGCTGCAATCGCCCTGGCCGGTGAGGCAGTTCAGGCCCTCCTGCGTCTCGCGCTCGCTGGCTTTCCAGATGGCGTCCTCGAGCTTTGCCGCCTCTTCGAGCAAGAAGGCCTGGGTCTTTTGGTCCAGGCCGTCCCAGCGCTTTTTGTTCATCGCCGCCATGACCGGATCCCAGCCGAGCGGCAAGGGGTAGACGTGGGTCACCACCTCGTACCACTTGGCGTTATAACCGGAAGACGTCCCGGTGATGGCGCAGTCGACGACCTTCCGTTGCAAGGCTTGAGGAACCTCGCTGAAGGGCATGGTGACCCCGGTGGCACCGAGCGCCTCGACGAACTCGGCCAGAGAGCGCCCGCTGGTGCGCACCTTCTTGCCCTTCAAATCAGCAAGGCTGGTGATGGGGGCGTTGCAAAAGAGCACCTGGGCGGGGTAAGGATAGACCGCCAGGGCCTTGATGCCGAACTTCTTTTGCACCACCTCGTCGAGGAAGGGCTTATAGGCCTCGGCCTCCTTGCGCGCCGTCTGGATGTCCATGGCCAGTCCGGCGAGGTCGAGCCCCTCGACCTCGGTGGCGTCTGAGGCTACATAATCCAGCACCGTCGAGCCCACGTCAAAAAGCCCCTTGCCGAGGAGACGGAAGATCTCCCCCCCTTTCAGGCCCATCTCGTTGAAGGGGCGCACCTCGGTGGTGATCTGACCGCCCGTCTTCTCGGGAATGGTCTTTTCCCAAAACGGCTTTTCGTAGCCCTTGAACATGGTGAGGTGGCCCCAGGTGCCTACCACGTTGAGGTGGAGCTTGGGGAAGCCCTGCCCCAAGGCCACCGCGAAGAACGCCGCTGCTGCCCAGATCCATCCGTACCGTTTCATCGCTTCCTCCTTCCGCGACCGCTGGCCGCTTGTTGCCTACAGCGTGGTCATCTCTGCGTTTTTCAGATCGGTGATCAGCATGGAGCCGGGTTTGTGGGTGATGGTGAGCTCGGGACGGGCGTTGGCGATGGCCACCTGGGTGGTGACCCCGCACGCCCAAAACACCGGGATCTCGCCCGGGCGGACCTCGACCGCGTCGCCCCAGTCGGGGCGCGAAAGGTCCTCGATCCCGATCGCCTCGGGGTCAGCGAGGTGCACCGGAGCCCCGTGGGCGAAGGGAAAGCGGCTGGTGATCTGCACCGCCCGGATCGCCGCCGCCGGGGGCATCGGCCGCATGGTGACCACCAGTTCGCCGCGAAAGGGCCCGGCGGGCCGGGTCATGATGTTGGTGCGGAACATCGCCGCGTTGCTCCCCTGCTCCAGGTGGCGCACGGGCACCCCGGCGTCGAGCAAGGCTTCCTCGAAGGAAAACGAGCAGCCGAGCACGAAGGTCACCAGGTCATCCCGCCAGAGATCGCGGATGTCGGTGGGCTCATCCAAAAGCGCCCCCTCCCGGAAGACCCGGTAGCGGGGCACGTCAGTGCGGATGTCGAGGTCCTCGCCCAGCTCGGGGAGCGTGGGGTCGCCGGGACTCGAGACCGCGAGCAGCGGGCAGGGCCTGGGATTCCGCTGGCAGTAGGCGAGAAAGTCGAAGGCCCAGCGCTTGGGGAGGATCACCACGTTGCCCTGCACGTGCCCCCTGGCGTACCCGGCGGTGTGCCCGGAATAGCGCCCTGCCCGGATCGCCGCCCGGAGGTCCTTGAGGGGCGTGTCCTTCGGCAAACGGGATTCGCTCACGCCTCCACCTCCCCGATTTCGGGCACGAAGTCGTAACCGCGGATCGACTTCGGGCGGGGGTAGGGGTAGGTCTTTTTGCTGTGGGAAAGCCCCGTCTTCACCAGGAGCTCGGCCAGCCGGAGCCCGGCCTCGACCGGGTCGACGACCGGCACCTCGCCCACCCCCGACTGAACCTCCCTGGCCACGCCGCACATTCCGGTACAGCCGAAGATGATCACATCGGCGCCGTCGTCGTTTACGGCGGCCCGCGACTCACGAACGAGGGCCTGGACCATAGCCCCGGGGTCTTGGTGCAGCTCGAGGACGGGAATATCCACCGACCGCACCGAGGCCAGCTTCTCGGCGACGCCGTAAACCTTGGCGTGGTTCCAAAACATCGGCACCACCGAATCCAGGACCGTCACCACGGAAAAACGCTGCCCGAGCATCGCCGCCAGGTGCATGCTCGCCTCGCAGGGGCCCACGACCGGAATGCGCACCACCTCGCGGGCGGCCTTGAGACCGGGATCGCCCATGCAATCGATGAAGGCCGCGTCGGCCCCGTTCTTTTCGCCTTCCATGATCTTGGCCACCGTTTGCGGCACCGCCAGCATCTCGTCGAACTCGGACTCGATCGAGGCCGGGCCCACCTCGAGGGTGGTGTGGACGATCTCGGTATCGGGATCGACCATGGCCGAAAACTCGTCGGCAACGTGCAGCCCCGGCGTGGTAATCGGGGTCACAACCAGGAGTTTCACCTCGCTTGCCTCCCTCCCGCGCTCTGGCGTAGGGCCAACCTAACCCCGCCTGCCCCGATGGGCCATGTCCCCAAACGACAATCGCGGCCTTTGGAGGTTGTCGATCCCGGACAACGGCCAAGCCTTTGCTTTGCCGGCATGCTAAGCGAAGGCCAGCGAGTTTTCAACCGAGCGGTGCCGGATCGCGCTCACGGTCGCGCCATCCGACCCGCCGGGGGCTTAGGCTAGGAACATGGAGCCCATCGATTTCCGCAGCGACACCCTCACCCGCCCCACGCCGGCCATGCGCCGGGCCATGGCCGAGGCCGAGGTCGGGGACGACGTCTACGGTGAGGACCCCACCGTCCGTCGCCTCGAGGCCACCATCGCCGAGCGGCTCGGGTTCGAAGCCGCGGTCTTCACCCCCTCGGGCACCATGGCCAACCAGATCGCGGTGCTGCTCCACGCGCCGAGGGGGGCTGAGGTCCTCGCCCCCGAGGGGGCCCACGTCTTCGAGTTCGAGCTCGGCGCGCCCGCCCTTTTGGCCGGGGCCCTCATCCGCACCCTCCCGGCGCCGGGCGGCCGCCCGGCGCCAGAGGCACTGACCCAGGCGGTGCACGATAGCCCCCACCAGGCCCCCACCACCGCCCTCTTTTTGGAAAACACCCACAACCTCGCCGGGGGGACGGTGCTGCCGCTCGAACTCAAAAACGCCCTGCTTGAGGCGGCCAAGGCCGCCGGCCTTTCCACCCACCTCGACGGGGCCAGGCTCTGGAACGCCAGCGTGGCGACGGGCGCCCCGCTCAGCGAGCTCGCCCGCGGCTTTGACACGGCAATGGTCTCATTCTCAAAAGGGCTCGGCGCCCCGGTGGGGAGCGTGCTGCTCGTGCCCCGGGCACTTGAAGCCGAGGCCCGTCGCTACCGCAAAATCCTCGGGGGCGGCATGCGCCAGGCCGGGGTGCTCGCCGCGGCGGCGCTGGTGGCCCTTGGCGACTGGGAAGCGGTCATCGCCGAGGACCACCAAAAGGCCAAGGCCCTCGCCGATGGACTTGCCGCCCTCGGCTACCGCGTCGATCCACCGCCGGAGACCAACATGGTCTACCTCGAGGTCGAGGGCGCCGCCGCCTTTTGCCAGCGCCTGGCCTCCCTGGGAATCCTGGCCTTGCCCCTTGGCGCCCGGCGCGTGCGTTTCGTCACCCACCGCGACCTGGCTCCCGAGGATGTTACCGAGGCGTTACGACGACTCCAGGCGCTCTAGGTAATCGCGCCAGGGCCGGTGCCCCGCGGCCTCGGCCTCGCGCCGGGCCATGGCCAGGGCTCCGGGGTCGCCGCTGGCCTTATAGAGGGCGAAGAGGGCACGGCTTGCGGCGTAGGCGTCGCGCATCTCGCGGGCCTTGCGGAAGGCTTTTTCCGCGAGCTCCTTGGCCTTGGTTTTTCCCTTGCCCCAGTCAGCCTGCGCTTCCGCCAGCAGCGCCTGGCTGACGGCGGAAAAGGGCCGCCCCACCATCTCCTGCAATCCCATCGCCACCGCCAGGGGCCCGGTGGCGGCTTCCTTGGGCTTTCCCATGCGCAAAAGCGCCTCGCCCTCGAGCAAAAGGGCCATCAAGAGGAGGTCCGCCGCCCTCGCCCGCTCGGCCACCTCGCGAACCTCCCTCGCCCGCGAAAGCGCCGTCTCGGCCGCCCCCGTGAGCACCTCGACGCCGCCCAGGTGCAAGAGCGCCCAGTAGCGCTCGTCGTACTCGGTCTCCAAAAGCGCCGAGAGCCAGCGGCGGCCTTCCTCCAGCTCGCCGGCGCGTAACCGGGCCGCCCCCAGGTTGAGCATCGCCCGCGGGCGTGTCCGCTCCGGGACCCCATCCATCACCGCCTCGATCACCCGGGCGGTATCTGCGGGCCGGTTCATCCGCCAGTACAGGTCGGCGAGGTCGAGCGCGGTGCGGGCCTCGAGGGGGAACTCCGCCTCCATGGACCGAAGCAAGGGCTCAGCCTCATCCGACCGCCGCTGATCCAGCAGGTGAGCGGCATACCCAAGGGCGGTGGCCCAGAGCCCGGCCAGGGTCTCCTGCCGCTCCTTTTGCAACCACTCGGCAAACGTCGGCAGGGAGCTCTCGAACCCCTCGGCCAAAACCCCATAGAGTGCGCGCACCTTTTCCAGGTCGCGGTAGGCCTCCTGCCAAAAATCCACCACGTCGCTGGTCACCGAAAGCCGGAGGTCGGTCCCCTGGGCCTCGAGGCGCTCGTCATAGGGCGACCCCTTGATGGCCTGGAGCGCCTCGGCCAACGGCGGGATCACCGCCCGCACCTCTTCCACCGGGCGCCAGCCCGGCCGGGCCGCCAGGTAAATGATCAGTTCCGCGCCCGGCGAGGGAGGGAGGTCGTCGGGGATGCCCCCCAAGAGCGAGATCCATTTCTCAGCCACCCAAGCCTCCTTTCCCCGTACACACCCTCACGGCCCCGACGCCTCGTCCCAGCTGGCGACGATCTTGTAATAAACCAGGGCCGAGAACACCACGCTGCCCCGCTCCGCGGTGGTGGAAAACTTCACATCGAGCAACAGCGCGCCCTCGGGAAGGTCGGCCAGGAGCCGGTTGAGCCGCTCCTCGAAGAGATCGGGATCGGTGCCGGTCACCACCCGGAATCGGATCTCCTCCATGGCCACACCTTACCAGGAGGGCAAACGTCCCATCGACGGTTCCCGCCGTGAATCACAAGCCTTATTCATCGCCCAAACGCCTTAGAATGGACACGCTATGGGTTCCGATCTTGAAGCCGAACTTCGGAAGGCCACCTCCGAAGTGATCCTGAGCCAGCTCGAGGGCCGGGGAGCACTCTTCGCCGTCACCGAGAGCGAGCTGATCTACATCGACCAGGGTGGCACGCAACGTGCCCCCCTCCGCGAGGTCCGCAAGGTTTCGGCTGGAAAGTCCGGGCGGCTGACGATCGCCGGCCCCGACGCCACCTTCATCGAGGCCAAGGTGGCCGATTTCGACCTGGCCGAGCTCAAGGCCTTCTTCGAAAACATCAAGGCCCACGTGGCCCGGGCCCGCAAGGCCCAACCCGAGCCCCCTATGGAACCGCCCCCGCCACCCGAACCGGAAACCCCGGCCCAGGCCGAACCCGTCGAGCCGCCGCCGCTGGTCCCCGAGCCCGAGCCGCCGGTGACCGAACCCGAGC
>WIAM01000044.1 GCA_015519965.1 Thermaceae bacterium | reverse complement strand
CGCGCTCCGGGTTCTCCACCTCCTCGACGACGGTCTTGACCTCGATGACCTCGATGGTCCCGCTGCGGGGATCGAGGTGCGCCTCGACCACCGGCCCCCGCCCCTCGTCGATGTCCTTTTGCCGGTAGCCCTTCTGACGCAAGTAGGCCTTGGCCAACGCGTCTTCGAACGCGTCGATGAGCTCATCGGCGCTCACGCCCCGCTCGAGGGCCACCTGCTCCAACGCCTCCACAAACTCCTTGTTCATCTCCCTGTTCTCCCTCCAAAATCCTCGCGCCGTGCCCTTACCTGGGCGTCTTTGGCCATTCGGCCAAGTTGGCTCTAAAGGTTCCCAGCTTCAAGGTTCGCGCCTCGCCGTTTGCCAGTACGAAAGTCACCGAATCCTCATCCACCCGAGCAATCTTGCCCTGAAAGCGCCCGCTCGCCGTCCTCACCCGGGCCTTGAGCCCCATAAACCGCTCGAAGTGGCGCCGCTTCAAAAGCGGCCGATCGGGGCCCGGAGATTCGACCTCGAGCCGGTAGCGCCCGGGAATGGGGTCCAGCCGGTCGAGTTCCAGGGAGAGGATGCGGCTTGCCCGCTCGAGGTCGGCCACGGTGATCGCCGCCTCATCCGCCCGATCCAGGCGGACCCGGAACACCCGACCCCGGCCGCTCCCGAGGAGCACCGCCTCGAGGACCTCATACCCCAGCGGCTCCAGGACATCCTTCGCGATCTTCTCCAAAGACTCACCCATGGTCTCACCCAAAAAGGGGTGGGTCAAAACCCACCCCCATTCAGCGGGAGCTCACACAAAGGCAGTATACACCCGGATAGCATAAGCGGCAACGAGCTCCACGGAGCGCGTAAGACTGGCGGTCGTTCGCTTTTGCCGCGGCGGGAGCTTAGCGCTGGCACACGGGGCAAAAGTGCGTACTCCGACCGGCGATTTTGATCCGGACGATGGCCGTTTGGCACCGGCGGCACGGCTGGGCCGCCCGCCCGTAGACCTTGTGGGCGTGCTGAAAGTATCCGGGACGGGCATCGGGCAAGCGGTAGGCACCGTCGCCGAGGGTGGAGCCGCCGGCCTTGAGGGCCTCGGCCAGCACCCGGCGAATCGCAGCGGCGAGCGCCTCGACTTCCGCCAGTTCCAGGGTGTTCGCCGGGCGGTCGGGTCGGATCCCAGCGGCAAAGAGCGACTCGTCGGCGTAGATGTTGCCGAGGCCGGCGATCACCGTTTGATCGAGCAAAACCGCCTTGATCGGGCTCTGCCTTTTCCCAAGCCGCGCCCCGAGTAAGGCCGCTGAAAAGCCGGGGTCGAGCGGCTCGGGCCCCATCCGAGCGAGCAGGGGGATGCGGCTCTCGTCGCCCTCTGCGATCACCCACCAGCGGCCAAAGCGCCGGGGGTCGTGGAAATAGAGCACCTGATCGCCAACCTTCCACACCACCCGGGTATGCCCGGTGGGCTGGAGTCGGAAACCGCCGCTCATACCCAGATGCACGATGAGCTCCCGATCTTCCTCGAGGCGAAAGCGCAAGAACTTTCCCCGCCGGCCGGCTTCGATCACCCGCAGGCCGACAGCCGACTGGGTGCCCTGATAACGCGCGGTGTCATCGTGGACGATCTCGAGGATCCGGCGTCCCACCACTCGCGGCGCTAAAAAGCGCCGCGTCACCTCGACTTCAGGAAGTTCCGGCATCGCTCCCCTACACCCAGCGCTCCAGGGAAACCCGGCCTTCATAAAGGGCCTTGCCCACGATCACGCCGTCAACCCCAAGCTCGCTTAAGGTCTCGAGGTCGCGATCGGAACCCACACCGCCGCCGACGATGAGTTCCCCCGGCCACGCCCGGCGCATGGTGGCCATGAGCGTGGGGTCAACACCGAGGAGGGTGCCATCCCGGCGCACATCGGTGTAGATCAAAGCCCGCACCCCCTGTTGCCAGAGCCGCTCGGAAAGCGCGGTGGCCTCGAGGGCCGTTCGCTCTTGCCAGCCGGCGACCACCACCTCGAGCCCACGCGCGTCCACGCTCACGACGACCTTTTCGGGCCCCAAAGCCTCGAGCATCGAGGCCAGCACCTCAGGCTGCCTCACCGCCACCGTCCCCACCACCACGCGGCGGGCCCCAAGTTCGAGCAACGCATGGGCTCGCTCGAGACTGCGAACCCCGCCGCCAACTTCGAAGGGAACGTCGAGCGCCGACGCGATCCGGCCGATGACCCGCTGGTTATCTCCCCGACCCAGGGCGGCGTCGAGATCGACGAGATGGAGGAACGAAGCCCCCTTGGCCTGCCAGTGGCGCGCGGCCTCGATGGGATCTTCGAAATAGACCGTCGCCCGCTCGGGATCCCCTTCAAAGAGCCTCACCGCGCGCCCACCCTGGATATCGACCGCCGGTATCACCCGCACGCGAAAACTATAAACGATAAACTGAACCCGGAGAAAAGCCTGATGCCAACCGTCGCCGCGCTCCACCAGGTCCATAAGCGCTACCGTGCGCATCCCGCCCTGCAAGGGGTTGACCTCACCCTGAACCGTGGCGAGGTGCTGGCCCTCCTCGGCCCCAACGGCGCCGGGAAGACCACGCTGGTCAAGATCCTCTCCGGTCTCCTCCGCCCCGATCGGGGACGGGCCGAGCTCTTCGGCCGGGACCCCGGCGACCACCGTGCCCGCCGCCTATTGGGGATGACCCCCCAGGAAACGGGATTTCCACCCACCCTGCGCGTTCGAGAGGTCATCGAGCTGGTCCAGGCTCATTACGAAAACCCGCTCCCCCTCTCGCCCTTGCTGGCGAGGCTGGGTCTCGATCGTCTCGCCGGCCGAAGCACCGCCGCGCTTTCGGGCGGCGAAAAGCGGAAGCTCGCCGTGCTCCTGGCCTTTGCCGGCAACCCCAAGCTGGCGCTGCTCGACGAACCCACCACCGGGCTCGACGTCGAAAGCCGACGGGCTTTGTGGCGGGAGATCCGGGCCTTTCGCGACCGGGGCGGCACGGTCCTTCTCACCACTCACTACCTCGAGGAGGCCGAGGCGCTCGCCGACCGGGTGGTCATCCTCCACCGGGGCCGGGTGCTGGCCGAGGGCAGCGTGGCCGAGATCCGGGCCATGGTGGGCGTCAAAAAGGTTCGCTTTACGAGCCCACATCCCCCGTCGCTCCCCGGGTTCGAGGCCATTCGGGAAAACGGCACCCGGGTAACGGTCTACACCAGCGACGCCGACGCGCTGGTCCGCATGCTGGTCACGAACGGCCACCCCTTTTCAAACCTCGAAATCACCCCGGTCAGCCTCGAGGAGGCGTTCCTTAAGCTCACCCAGGAGAAAACGTGATGCGCCTCGTCGGAATCCACCTTAAGGCCGAGCTCCTCGCCCTCTTCCGAGTGCCGGGCTTCCTCATCCCCTCCATCGGGTTTCCCCCGCTCTTTTTCATCATGTTCGCGGCGCCGAACGCAGCGAACACGCAGGTCGCCAACCAGCTCACCGCCAGCTTCATGACCTTCGCCGTCTTTACGGTGGTCTTCTTCCAGTTCGGCGTGAACACGGCGCAGGAACGGGAAAACCCCTGGTATACCTACCTCAAGACCCTTCCCGCCCCACCCCTGACGCGAACGCTCGCCCTGCTCGCCACCGGCCTCCTCTTCGCCGCGCTGGCGGCGCTGGCCGTGGCCCTGACCGGGGCGCTTTCCACGCCCCTCGAAATCAACGCCGGAACCTGGGCCCGCTTGTCGCTGGCGCTCCTTTTGGGCGCCGTGCCCATGGGCTTGCTCGGCGTCTCGCTCGCTTACCTCTTCTCGCCAAAAGCCGCGCTTCCGGTGGCCAACCTCATCTACCTCCCGCTCTCGTTCCTGGGCGGCCTGTGGATGCCACCGGAGATCCTGCCCCGGTGGGCGCAGAGCATCAGCGTTACCCTGCCCACGCGCCACTGGGCCGAACTCGTCTGGGCCGCGGTCCGGGACCGCCCCTGGCCCCAAACCAGCCTTCTCTTCCTCGCGCTCTACACCCTAGCGTTTGCCGCCCTGGCCGGTTGGGCCTGGCGGCGGGCGCGTCCAGAATAGGCACTCACCCGGGCACAAAAGGTCGGGCCCGCCACCATGCCCCGTTCCCGGCCGGTCTCTTTAGAGAATCCGCCGCCCCAGGAGGCTTGCCGCCAGCCCCACCATGATCTCGGCGGTTCGGTTCTTCCGGTCGAGAATCGGATTCACCTCGACCAGGTCCAGGCTCGTCACCAAGCCCGACTCCGAGAGGAGCTCCATGAGCAGGTGGGCCTCGCGGAAGGTCAGGCCGCCTGGAACCGGCGTGCCCACCCCGGGGGCAATTTCGGGATCGAGGACGTCAGCGTCGAAGGAAACGTGAACCTGAGGAAGGCCCGAAAACTTCTCGATCACCTCCTCGGCGATGCGGGCAATGCCCAGGCGATCCACTTCGGTCATGGTGTAGACCGTCACCCCGTGGGTCTTGAGCAAACGGCGCTCGTCGGGATCGAGCGAGCGGATGCCGACCAAAACCACATCCTCAGGGCGAACCTTGGCCCCCTCGCCTCCGACGCCGGTCAGCCGGGGGTCGCCGATCCCCAGGAGGCTCGCCAGCGGCATCCCGTGAACGTTGCCGGAAGGACTGGTCTCGGGGGTGTTGAAGTCGCCGTGGGCGTCCACCCACAAAAGCCCAGTGCGCCGCCCCCGTGTCACCCCGGCCACCGACCCGATCGAGATGGAGTGGTCGCCGCCCAGAATGAGCGGGAACACGCCCCGTCCCAGCGTAGCCAGACGGGCATAGAGCCGCTCACACGCCGCCCGGATCTCGTCGACATGGTAGGGCGGTTCGCTGCGTTCAGCAAGGGTCTCAACCACCGGAACTTCGATGTCGCCGAGGTCGAGCACCTGATATCCAAGCTCGGCGAGTGCCTCGTGCAGCCGCGCGTAGCGCATCGCGCTCGGCCCCATGTCCACACCCCTTCGCCCTGCGCCGAGGTCCATCGGAACACCCAAGATCGCCACGGTTTCCATACCAGGTCAATGCTAGCAGAAAAACCCAGATCCCGCGTTCCTGGCGCTTTCCTATATTTATGCATAGTGAATGCATATGCCTTGACAAAACCGGGCCCCGGTTCTAACGTGGGAGGGATGGACCTGAAGCGGATCCAGAGCATCAACCTGGCCCAGATCCTCGAGGCCCCGGGCACCAAAGAAGCGAGCGGGGTGATCGAGGACGCCATCGGCCTGGAGAAAGAACAGATCGCGCTCGCCGAAGAGGCCAGGTGGTCGGTCACCGTGACCAACGTCGGCGAGGAGTTCTGGCTGGCCGGGGAGATCCACGGCACCGCGATGATGGAGTGCCGGCGCTGTCTCGCCCCCACCCCGGTCCCGGTGCACGCCTACTTCCAGCACCTGCTCCGCTACCAGCCCGGCACCGAGGGCGTACAGCTCGTGGAAGAACCGGAAGAGGACGTTTACTTCTTCGGCACCCCCGACCTCGACCTCTCGGGGTTTTTGGCCGAAGCCTTCGTCGTGGAATTGCCGCTCGCGCCGCTTTGCAAGGAAGACTGCGCCGGCCTTTGCCCGGTTTGCGGCGCGAACCGGAACGAAGTCGACTGCGGACACGACCAGGACGCCGAACCGCCCCACCCCCTCTCGGGCCTCGGGGCGCTTTTGGGAAAACTCGACTAGCGAGGAATCTGTTATAATGCCCAGTCGGCCTGACCCAAGGCCAGAGGAGGATTGCAATGGCCAAACACCCGGTGCCTAAGAAAAAGACTTCCAAATCGCGCCAAGGCAAAAGGCGGAGCCACCACGCGTTGACTGCACCCAACCTCAGCCCCTGCCCTCACTGCGGCGCGCCCAGGCCTTCGCACACCGTTTGCCCCGAGTGCGGCTACTACAAAGGCGAGAAGGTCCTCGAGGTCTCGGAGGCTTAACATGCCCGTCGGGCTTTTAGCCCTCGGGACCTACGTTCCAAGTAAGGTTCTCACCAACGAGGACCTCGCTTCCTTTTTGGATACCTCCGACGAGTGGATCACCAGCCGCACCGGAATCAAGGAACGTAGAATCGCCGAGATCAACGAGTTCGCCTACGACCTCGCGGTCAAGGCGGTGGAGGGCCTCCTCGCCCGCCACGGCGAGGAGGCCCTCGAGGGCGTCGACCAGGTGGTGGTGGCCACCAACGCGCCTGACGCCTTCTTTCCCAACACCGCGGCGCTGGTTCAGAATCACTTCGGGCTGAACGCAGCCGCCTACGACCTCCTGGCCGGATGCCCGGGCTGGCTCTACGCGCTCGCCCAGGCAACCGGCCAGGTGCAGATGGGCCTGGCGAGAAAGGTTTTGGTCATTGGCGCCGAAGTGTTGTCGAAAATCACCGACTGGCGCGATCGCTCCACCGCCGTCCTCTTTGGCGACGGCGCCGGGGCCGCCATCGTGGGGCCGGTGCCCGAGGGCTTTGGCTTTCGCTCCTTCGTCCTCGGCGCCGACGGCAGCGGCGGCGGCGCGTTGCACATGGGGGCCCTCGCGAGCAGCCTTCCCGGTGGCGTCCGCACCGGGCGCACCATCTACATGAACGGCCGCGAGGTCTTCAAATTCGCGGTACGGGTCATGGACACCGCCACCGTCGAGGCCATCGAAAAGGCCGGACTCAAAAAGGAAGACATCAGCCTCTTCGTTCCCCACCAGGCCAACCTCCGGATCGTCGACGCGGCGCGGGCGCGGCTCGGGCTGGACTGGGAGCGGGTGATCGTCAACCTGCATAAGTACGGCAACACCTCCACCGCCTCCATCCCCATCGCCCTCAAAGAGGCCCTCGAGGCCGGTAAGGTTCATTCGGGCGACCATCTCCTCTTCGTCTCCTTTGGCGCCGGGCTCACCTGGGCGGCGGCAGTGCACACCTGGTACGAGGCCTAGGAGGACGCGATGATCGCAGCACTCTTCCCCGGACAGGGCTCCCAGAAGGTTGGGATGGGGCAAAACCTCTACACCCACGCTTTGGCAGCCAGGGAAGTTCTCGACCGAGCCGAAGCCACCCTGCCCGGCTTGCTGTCGCTGATCTTCGAGGGCCCCGAGGAAACCCTAACCCTCACCGAGAACGCCCAGCCGGCGCTGCTCGCCGTGGGGTACGCCGCGTTCCGCGCCTACCTGGAAGCCGGGGGGCAAGCCCCAAAGGCCGCAGCCGGGCACTCACTCGGGGAGTGGACCGCCTATGTCGCCGCTGGCAGCCTTGCCCTCGAGGACGCCCTCCGCCTGGTCAGGCTGCGCGGGCAGTTGATGCAGGCGGCGGTGCCGGTCGGCCGCGGCGCCATGGCCGCGGTGCTGAAGGTCGGCCGCGAGGAGGTCGAAGCAGCGCTCCGCGGGCTCGATGGGGTCTGGATCGCCAACCTCAACGCCCCCGCCCAAACGGTGATCTCCGGGTACCGGGAAGCGGTGGAGGAAGCGGCCAAGGCGCTCAAGGCCAAGCGGGCCCGGGTGGTCTTCCTCAAGGTCAGCGCCCCCTTCCACTCGCCGCTGATGCAACCGGCGGCGGAAAAACTCGCCGCCGCCATCGAAGAGACGACCTTCAACGACCCCGCCTTTCCCGTCTACGCCAACGTCAGCGCAGAGCCGGTCACCGACGCCCATACGGCAAAGGCGTTGCTCATCGAGCAGGTCACCGCTCCGGTGCGCTGGGTCGACATCCTCACCCGGCTTGGGTCTGACGGTTTCCGCACCTTTTTGGAGTTCGGATCGGGAAACGTCCTGACCGGCCTGGTCAAACGAACCCTCCCCGAGGCCCGGGCGCGGAGCATCGAGGGGCCCGACGAGCTCGGGGATACGGTATAAAGGACGCTATGGAAGTGAAACGCGCGCTGGTGACGGGTTCGAGCCGGGGCATCGGCCGATCGATCGCCCTCGAGCTGGCCCGTCGGGGTTACGCGGTGGCCATTCATTACGGCCGCCGGAAAGAACTCGCGCTCGAGGTGGCGGAAGAAGCCGCGGCCGAGGGGGCTCCGCGGGTTGAGGTCTTCGCCGCTGACCTCTCGGATCAAGACCAGGCCAAGGGGCTGGTCGCCGCGGTGATCGAGGCGTTCGGTGGCCTCGAGGTGCTGGTCAACAACGCCGGAATCACCCGCGACGGGCTTTTGGTGCGGCTCAAAGACGAGGACTGGTCCCAGGTCATCGCCACCAACCTGAACGCGGCCTTTTTCACCACTCGCGAGGCCATCAAGCACATGATGCGGAAAAAGTACGGCCGCGTCATCAACGTGGCCAGCGTCTCGGGGCTACTCGGCACCCCCGGCCAGGCCAACTACGCGGCGGCGAAGGCCGGACTCATCGGGTTTACCAAAAGCGTGGCCAAGGAGTACGCCGCCCGCGGCATCACGGTCAACGCGGTGGCGCCCGGATTCATCGAAACCGACATGACCGCGAACCTCCCCGAAACCCTTCGCGAAAGCTACCTGGCGCAAATTCCCGCCGCCCGATTCGGAAAACCGGAGGAGGTCGCCAAGCTGGTGTCCTTCCTCGCCAGCGATGATGCGGCCTACATCAACGGGCAAACGATCTGCATCGACGGCGGACTCACCCCCCACTGAAGGCCCGTGTTAAAATCCCCCCCTGGAGGCGGACTATGGACGTTTTTGAGAAAGTGAAGGCAGTGATCGTGGAAAAACTGGACGTCGAAGCTGAAAAGGTGGTGCCCGAGGCCCGCTTCATCGAAGACCTCGGGGCCGACAGCCTCGACATCGTCGAGCTGATCATGGGACTGGAAGACGAGTTCGGCCTGGAGATTTCCGACGAAGAGGCGGAAAAGATCCGCACCGTCGCCGACGCGGTCAACTTTATCCAGTCCCGCATGGGATAGGACCATGTCTCGGGTCGTGATCACCGGCCTCGGTCCGGTGACGCCGATCGGCGTCGGCGCCGAGGCTTTCCACCGAGCCCAGCTCGAGGGGCGAAGCGGTGTGCGCCACATCACCCGCTACGACGTGGACGCCTACCGGCTTCCGGTGAAGATCGCGGCGGAAGTCGACGTCGAGGTCGAACAGTACCTCGGCCGCAAGGAGATCAAGCGGCTGGACCGCTTCGTTCAGCTCGCCCTCATCGCTGCCGAGCTGGCGCTTAAGGACGCGGGGCTCGACCCTGAAAAGGAAGACCCCGAGCGGGTCGGCACCCTGATCGGGAGCGGCATCGGCGGCATCCAGACCTGGGAGGACCAGTTCAAGATCTACTTCGAGCGCGGGCCGCACCGGCTCTCCCCCTTCTTCATCCCCATGGTCATCGCCAACATGGCCTCGGGCCACGTGGCCATGCGCTGGGGCTTTTGCGGCCCCTCCTCGACCGTAGTCACCGCCTGCGCCACCGGTGCCGACGCCATCGGAAGCGCTTATGAGGTCCTGCGCGCGGGCAAGGCCGACGTCATGATCGCTGGCGGCAGCGAGGCGGCGGTGACCCCCATGGCCATCGGTGGCTTCGCGGTGATGCGCGCCCTTTCCACCCGCAACGATGAGCCGGAAAAGGCCTCGAGGCCCTTCACCAAAAGCCGCGACGGCTTCGTCCTCGGTGAGGGGGCGGGCGTTTTGGTTCTGGAAACCCTCGAACACGCCAAGGCCCGCGGCGCCCGAATTTACGCCGAGCTGGTCGGTTTCGGACGCAGCGCCGACGCCCACCACATCACCGAGCCCCACCCCGAGGGTCGCGGCGCGCTGCTCGCCATGAAAGCCGCCATCGAGGACGCCGGCATCGGCCTCGAGGAGGTCGACTACATCAACGCCCACGGCACCAGCACCCCGCTCAACGACCGTGCGGAAGTTCTGGCCATCAAAAAGCTGTTCGGCGAAGCGAGCAAGCGCCTCGCGGTCTCTTCCACCAAGTCGATGACCGGCCACCTGCTGGGGGCGGCCGGGGCGGTCGAAGGCATCGCTACGGTCCAGGCGCTCTATTCCGGCATCCTCCCACCGACCATCAACTACGACGACCCCGATCCCGAGCTCGATCTCGACTTCGTTCCGAATGAACCACGCGAGCAACCAATCCGTTACGCGCTCTCGAACTCGTTCGCCTTCGGTGGACAGAACTCGGTGCTCCTCTTCAAGAGATTCGAGGACTGAGGAAGCCCGCATGAGCCTTTCAACCTGCGGGAAAGAGCATGGCAACCGTTCACGTTTTTAAGGCTCCCGCCGTGGCAAAAGCCACGGCAGGGTCGCTTGCCCGGCCGTGCTATACTCTTAATCCGGCCCCAGGGGCCGGACTTTTTAAGGAGGTCGAGAGTTGAGGAAACTTGTCACCTCGGAATCGGTCACGGAAGGACACCCGGATAAACTCGCCGACCGCGTCTCGGACGCCATTTTGGACGCGCTCCTCGCCCAGGACCCCGGCTCGCGGGTTGCGGCCGAAACGATGGTCACCACCGGCCTCGTCTTCGTGGCCGGCGAAATCACCACCAAAGGCTACGTCGACATCCCGGGGCTGGTTCGCAAAACGGTGCGCGAGGTGGGTTACACCCGGGCCAAATTCGGCTTCGACGCCGACACCTGCGCCGTCATCACCGCGATCGACGAACAAAGCCCGGACATCGCCGGCGGGGTGGGCGCCTCCTACGAAGTACGGGTATTCAACTCTTCGGATCCCAAGGACAAGCTGGGGGCCGGAGATCAGGGGCTGATGTTCGGCTACGCCACCAACGAAACACCGTCGCTCATGCCCCTGCCCATCACGCTGGCCCACGCGCTGACCATGCGCCTGGCCGAGGCGCGGAAATCGGGGATTCTCCCCTACCTCCGTCCCGACGGCAAAGCCCAGGTCACGGTCGTCTACGAGAACGACCGTCCCCTCTTCGTCAAGACCATCGTGCTCTCCACCCAGCACGCGCCGGATGTCGACCGGGAAGCGATCGAAAAGGACATCGTCGAGCAGGTCATCAAAAAAGCGATCCCGGAAGGGCTTTTGAGCGAGGAGACCGAGTACCTGATCAACCCCTCGGGCAAGTTCGTTCTCGGCGGACCGCACGCCGATGCCGGTCTGACCGGTCGGAAGATCATCGTCGACACCTACGGCGGGGTCGTCCCCCACGGCGGGGGCGCTTTCTCCGGCAAGGATCCCACCAAGGTTGACCGCTCGGCGAGCTATTACGCCCGTTACATGGCGAAGAACATCGTGGCCGCAGGCCTCGCTGACCGAGCGCTGGTCGAGCTCGCCTATGCCATAGGTAAAGCCCGCCCGGTCTCCATTCGGGTCGAGACCTTCGGCACCGGCAAGCTCGCCGACGACAAGCTCGCCGATCTCGCCGCCCAGGTCTTCGACCCCCGACCGGCAGCGATCATCGAGGAGCTCGACCTACTCAGGCCGATCTACACCCCGACCTCGGCCTACGGCCACTTTGGCCGCGAAGGGTTCCCCTGGGAATCCACCGCCCGCGCTGAAGAACTTCGGCAAAAAGCAGGGGTTTAAGCCCCCCTAAGAAAGGTCCCGGGCTTTGGCCCGGGCCTTTTTTCTTTTTCCCCGCCATCAAAGCCCTGGGGGCGGCGCGAGGGCCGTCGCCGCCCCCAGGGCCGGCGGCAGGTTCAGTACTGCTTGATGGCCTGAACGAGCTTGGTGACCACGTCCTTGGCGTCACCAAAGAGCATGCGCGTGTTGTCCTTGAAAAAGAGTTCGTTCTCGATGCCGGCAAACCCCTTGCCCCGGCCCCGTTTGATCACGATCACGTTGTGGGCCTTGTCGACGTCGAGGATGGGCATGCCGAAAAGCGGGCTGCCCTCGCGACGGGCGGCGGGGTTGACCACGTCGTTCGCACCGATCACCAAAGCGACATCGGCGGTCTCGAACTCGGGGTTGATGTCCTCGAGGTCATAGAGCTTGTCGTAGGGAACGCCGGCCTCAGCAAGGAGCACGTTCATGTGCCCGGGCATACGCCCAGCCACGGGGTGAATGGCGAACTTCACGTCCACGCCGCGCTTGCCGAGCTCGTCCATGAGCTCCTTGATCTTGTGCTGGGCCTGGGCCACCGCCATCCCGTAGCCGGGCACGATGATGACCTTGGAGGCATAAGCCATCATCGCCGCCACGTCATCGACCCCGATGGGCTTCATCTCGCCCTCGATCTCGGCCTCCTGCTCCACGGCGCCAAACGCACCAAAGAGCACGTTGGCCAGGCTGCGGTTCATGGCCTTGGCCATCAGCTGGGTCAGCAAGGTGCCCGCCGCGCCCACCACCGTGCCCGCTACCATCAGGGCGGGCTGGGAAAGCGCGATCCCCTCAAAGCCCACCGCCAGACCGGTGAAGGCGTTGTAGAGGCTGATCACCACCGGCATATCGGCCCCGCCGATGGGCAGCGTCATGAGCACCCCGAAGATCAAGGCCATGACGAAGAACAACATGATCAGGCTCACCGGCTGGGTAAAGACCAACACCGCGCCCAACACCGCGGTGATCGCGAGCCAGATCAGGTTGAAGGCCTGCTGACCCCGGAAGGTGATCGGGCGCTCCTTCATTAACCGTTGCAGCTTGGCAAAAGCGATGAGCGAGCCGGAAAAACTCACCGCCCCGATGAGGCCGCCGAGCGCCGCCAGCGCCGCCAGGGCCGGCTCCAAATTGCCACCCAACAGCTCGACTGCGGCGATCGTCCCGGCCGCGCCACCGCCCATGCCGTTGTAGATCGCGACCATCTGGGGCATGTCGGTCATGGCCACGACCTTGGCCGCCCACCAGGCCACCCCTCCACCAAGGACCAAAGCGACCACCATCAGCCCCAGATTCTGCATTCCTGGCCAGAGGAAGGTCACGAGGACCGCCGCGGCCATGGCGATGCCGGCGTAGACCACGCCCTGCCGGGCGGTTTTGGGATGGCTCATCTGTTTGAGCGCGTAGATAAACGCGAACGCGGTGACGATGTAGACGGCTTGGATGACCCAGGTCATGCCTCGCCTCCCTTGCCCTTGCGCTCAAACATCTCCAGCATGCGCTCGGTGACCGCATACCCCCCGGCGGCGTTGGCCGCGCCCAACAAAACCCCGGCAAAACCGATCGCCTGTTCAAGCGGTGTGGTGGCATGGCCCAGGGCGAACATCGCCCCCACCACCACCACGCCGTGGATGAAGTTGGACCCCGACATCAGCGGGGTGTGCAGGATAACCGGAACGCGGCTGATCACCTCGTAGCCGGTAAACGCCGCGAGAATAAAGATATAAAGCGTTGGCCAAAAACCCAGGTCGATCATTCCGCCTCCTCAAGCAGTTTCCTGGTGGGTTCGTGCTTCACCACACTGTCCCAAACCAACACGCTTTTGGCCAAAATCTCATCGTCCCAATCCGGCTGCAAAGCCTTTCCGTCTCCCGTCAAGAGCGAGATGAAGTTGAACAGGTTCTTGGCGTACATCTCGGATGCATGAACGGCAAGCTGGGACGGTACGTTGGTTGGGCCGTAAATCGTCACCCCCCGGTGAACCACTTTCTCGCCGGGAACCGTGAGCTCGCAGTTGCCACCCGACTCCGCCGCCAAGTCGATGATCACCGCGCCCGGGCGCATCCGTTCGACCATGGCCTCGGTGACCAGCTTCGGCGCGGGCCGGCCCGGGATCTGGGCGGTGGTAATCACCACGTCGGCGCGGGCCACCGCGTCCTCGACCATCTGACGCTCGCGCGCCTTTTCCTCCTCGGTAAGCTCCCGCGCGTAGCCGCCCTCGGTCTCGGCGTCGATGTCGAGCTCGAGGAATTTCGCGCCCAGTGAACGGACCTGTTCTCCGGCGGCACGGCGCACATCGTAAGCCTCGACCAGGGCACCCAAACGCCGGGCGGTGGCGATCGCCTGCAACCCCGCCACCCCCGCGCCGAGGACCAGGACCAACGCCGGCCGGATGGTCCCCGCGGCGTAGGTCAGCATGGGGAAGAACTTGGGCGAGAGCTCGGCGGCGAGCAGCGCGGCCTGATACCCCGCCACCGTCGCCTGGCTCGAGAGTACGTCCATGGCCTGGGCGCGGGTGATTCGCGGGATCAGCTCCAGGGCGAACGCGTTGACGCCCTTTTCAATCAACCGGCGTACCCGGTCTGGGTATTTGTGGGGCTGAAGAAAACCGACGACGATCGAGCCTTCACGCATGAGCGCGACCTCATCCTCCGCCGGTGGCTGCACTTTGAGGACCAGGTCGGCCTCTGCGAAAAGGGCCTCCCGATCATCGATGAGCTTGGCACCCGCTCGCTCGTAAGCTTCGTCAACGAAGAACGCCTCCAGGCCTGCGCCCCGTTCAACCCATACCTCATACCCCTGTTTGTGCATCCTCGCTGCCACGTCAGGGGTCACCGCAACACGGCGCTCGCCTGGCACCGACTCCTTTGGGACCGCTACGCGTATCGCCATCTCCCCTCCTTTGAAGAACGCTCTACCCAAGTGCGATTATAACGGCGCTTTCCCGAACATCCCCGAGGTAGGATTGTCCTCATGGAGTTCTTGCAACGCCTGCGAAACCGGGCCAGTGTCCGGGACTACCAAAGGACGCCGATCCCCGAAAAAGACGTGTTGGCGATGCTCGAGGCCGCTCAGCGGGCGCCCACCGACGCCACGGCGCAGCTCTACTCGATCCTCAGGATCAAGGACCGGGCGCTCCGGGCCGAGCTCGCCCGGCTCGCCGGGGGCCAAAAGCACATCGAGGATGCGGCTGAGTTCTTCGTCCTCCTGGCCGACGTCCACCGCCTGGAGAAGCTGCTCGAGTTCAGGGGCGAGTCCATGGGGCGCTGGCCGCGCACGGCGCTCCACTT
>WIAM01000043.1 GCA_015519965.1 Thermaceae bacterium | reverse complement strand
GACTACCTCGCCGGCGCCGGCTGCAACGCCACCGCGGCCCTCATCGGGCTCTACCCGCTCTACAAAACCGGGATCGCGCGACCCGGCCCGGTCTTCGTCACCGTGCTGGTGGGCACCTCCGAGGGCGGCGCCGAGGCTAGCGCGGCGAGCCACCACCCCGAGCGCGCGGGCTCTTATCGGGTTTACAAAGCGGTGGGCCACCGCCACACCGCCGAGATCGTCGAATACCTCCCCGGCGAGGTCGAGGTCCACATGACCGCGATCGCCACCGACCGCATCCGGGGCGTCCTCATGACCGCCCAGCTCTTCTTGCAAGACGGCCTCTCGGAACGCGACGTGTGGAGCGCCTACCGGGAGGTCTATCAAGACGCACCCTTCGTGCGCATCGTCAAGCAAAGGCGGGGCATCCACCGCATGCCCGATCCCAAGACCGTCGAGGGCACCAACTTCGCCGACGTGGGCTTTGAGCTCGAGCCCGACACCGGCCGCTTGGTGGTCATCAGCGCGATCGACAACCTGGTCAAGGGCACCGCCGGCCACGCCATCCAGGCCCTGAATCTGCGCATGGGCTGGGACGAAAAGACCGGCCTTATATTCCCAGGGCTCCATCCCTGAGCCTGTGTCATATGCACCCGGACCTCCCGCTAACCCGTGCCACACTGAAAAGCGGGAGGTTTCAGTGCTGAGGAAAGTCGCCAGGTTTGGTCTGGTGGGACTGCTTGGTGCATTGGGCCTATTCCTGGCAGTCCCGGCCACTGCGCAAGCCCCGTCAAAAACCGTGGCCCGTCAATCAAACCTCGCATCCTCACAATGCCCGCTGACCCAGCGAGGCTCGGGGGTGCCCCTTGCATCAAATGGGCGCATCGGAATCAACTACGTGGATCCGGGGCCCATTGATTCCTGCGAAGCCTACGATGTGTATGAGTACGGGGACTGGTAACCCAATTACGTGGCGAACTACCGGGGTTGGGCCGAAGTCTTGTGCACGGCAGGAGTAGCGGCAGGGGTGTTCGCAACGGGAACTGCCATGGGATCAACGGCGGGTGGAGCCATTGGAGCCGCAATCGGGAGTGCAGTAAGCAAAATTGTTTGTGACTCAATTGACGTCACGCATACAAGTTACGAACTGATTTATGTCCAGGACGGGGAAAAACGTCGGGTATGGCATTATTGGGGCGAACGCCTACCCTCGGGCCAGTGCCGCATCAACCAGGAAAGCTGGTGGGAATACCGGCACGAGTGAGTCGTCCTGGTCTACTGGGCTTGCCCAGTCCAGTAGGCCAGGATGCACTTTTAGGAAAACGAGATGAATAGTCAACAGACTCCTTCTCGAAAAGCCGCCATCTGGTTTGTAACGTTCTATTTCATCGGCTCTGAGATTTTATCGAATGGCATCGGCACGGATGCTCTGATAAAAATCGTCACGCTCTTCACCGTTCTTTTGCTACTTGCCTTGCGTAAGCTCCAGGACTTTCTTTTGTTTGCCCGGGCAGGGCTCGCGGCCACCGCTATTGCTATCGGTCTACGTAGCTTTGGGGCACAGATCGGATGGGGGTTTTGGCCGTTGCTGCTTGGCCACTTCCTAATCGGATTCTTACTCTTCTACTTAATCGAGCGCCGCTTAGTCGAAAGAGCTAGATCTTCGCATACCATTTGACAGAAGAAAAGGTGCAAAGGCGGATGGAAAGGAAAAAGCTTGCTAACCCTAAACCAGAGCACAGCGCACCCATCAACAGAGAGCGGTGGGCAGCCTGGATGATCGCATTTTCATCGATCGGCGTGGGGTTTTTAGTCAGAGATTATCCAGTTTACGATAGCTTCTGGATCGTGGTTGCCCTCCTACTGGTCACATGGCGGTACCGCGTAACAACAATATCAGCCATTGTAACCGGAGCTTTCCTGGGCACTTTGCTAAGGAGGTTGGCCTTCAAAGTACACGTGAACCCCTGGCTCCTTACACCCCTGCTCCTAATAGCCGGCTATTTCCTTGCCAGAGGACTTCCCCGGCATTTCACTTCCCTATGGCTCCGGAAGCAATAGGCCCCAGTTTCATCTTGAAAGCATGCCGAGAGGGGTGTCGGGCCAACTTTCCAGCGAGTTACACTCCGCTTTGCTACGGCGGACATCTGCCTTTGGGGCGGCATCGGATCAATCAAGAGAGCTTGTGGGAATATCGACGTTAAGAAATCGCTGGCGTGGGAAAGTGCCCAGAGCTCGACCTACATCAGCAGCAACGGAGGCTCAAAGAAAATGGCTGACCGTACCCAGAACACTCACTTAGCTGTGTGGCGATTTGTCTATCCGCTCATGGGGTTTGTCTTTCTCGTAATAGACGACCCCATTGGAACCACCTTGTGGATCGCTCTCGGTCTTCTTGTCGTTATGTGGAGGCATGTATTCATCCTTTTCATCGCGGGTCTGGCCGGCGCCCTCACGGGCTGGGGGCTAAGGGAAATCGCCACCATTATTCACGTCAGCCCCTGGCTTTTTGCACCTGTACCTTTCGCAGTAATCTTTTTGCCTTGGCACAGCCTCGTCCAAAAAACGCGAAACAAAGGATCATGAGACAATAAGTATAGCCATTTACCCTCATTCATCATCCTCATGGTGGAAACCCATCCCGACTACCGTCGCCTCTGGCTCGCAGCCAACCTTGTCTACACCACCGCTCAATACGCAAGGGAGCGTTTTCCCCTTGCCCGTATCTACATCCAGGCGGATGCGACAGGTTTCGCCAGGAAGCTCTACACCAGACTCGGCTTCACCCGAGTGGATTACGAACATGCATTGGAAGTGGGAGAGGCGTAGGCGGATCAAAAGGCGAATGCCTCCCAAAGCTCCTTGCTCTTGACAGCCTTCACCCAGGGGCACGTCGAACCCCTCAGCAACTCCGATCTCAAAAACCCACGACTCAGCGATCGGAGTCTGCACCAACACCCAGAGAAGCTGCACCACATCGAATCCATTACAGAAAGCTCACCCGATACGGGAGTCGGCCGACCTTGCCGACTGCGCATAATCTTGAAAAGATACGGGCGTGAGCGAAGGGCTGATTGTCGTAAAAGTGGGCGGCGCCGAGGGGATTGACTACGAGGCCGTGGTCGAAGACGCCGCCGCCCTTTGGGAAAAGGGGCAAAAGCTGATCCTGGTCCACGGTGCGAGCGCCGAGACCAACCGCGTCGCCGAGGCGCTCGGGCACCCGCCAAAATTTCTGATTCATCCCGGCGGCATGCAAAGCCGCCTCACGGACAGGAAAACGCTCGAAATCTTCAACATGGTCTACGCCGGCAAGATGAATAAGCACATCGTAGAACTCTTCCAGCGGCGGGGCGTGAACGCGGTGGGGCTTAGTGGCCTCGACGGCCGCGTCTTCGAGGGCAAACGAAAAAAAGCCATCAAGTACGTGGAAAACGGCAAGATTAAGATTCACCGGGGCGACTACTCGGGCTCGGTGGAACGGATCAACAAGGGGCTGCTCGAACTCCTTCTCGAAAACGGCTACCTCCCCGTCCTCACCCCGCCGGCGGTGAGCCACGAGGGGGAAGCCATCAACACGGACGGCGACGTGGCCGCAGCGAGGGTGGCCGAGGCCTTTGGCGCCGGGGCGCTCGTCTACCTTTCCAACGTCCCCGGCCTCCTCGCGAACTACCCCGACGAATCGAGCCTGATCCGCGAGATCCCGGCGGCCCAGGTGGAAGAATTCATGCGCTTTGCCGAAGGGCGGATGAAGAAGAAAGTGCTCGGGGCTGCCGAGGCGATCCGGGCGGGCGTGAAAAGAGTGATTTTTGCCGATGCTCGGGTCGATCGGCCGATTCAGCGAGCCCTCGAGGGCCTGGGCACCGTCATTCACTGAGGATTTGATCTTTCCAAGCGCCCGGAAATAAAGTGAGCTGACGAATTTTGGGGCGGAGGGTAGCGAGATGCAAAACACGCACGACTGGCTCGCGATTGAAAAGACCTACGATTCGGGCGTATACAACAAGTCCGACTTCGTGATCGTTCGGGGCGAAGGGGCCTACGTCTGGGACGCCGAGGGGAACCGCTACCTCGACCTCATCAACGGCATCGGCGTGGGATTTCTCGGCCACGGCCACCCGGCGGTGGTGGAGGCCATCAAAGCCCAGGCCGAGCAGCTCATGATCTTGCCCCAGGTCTTCGCCAACGACAAACGCGCCGAGTTCTACCAAACCCTGGTCGGCGTGCTCCCGGATCCGCTCAGCCGCATCTTCCCCACCAACTCCGGGACCGAGGCGGTGGAAGCCGCGCTCAAGTTCTCGCGCGCGGCCACCGGGAAGAAGAAGTTCGTGGCCGCGATGCGCTCGTTCCATGGCCGGTCCTTCGGTTCGCTCTCGATTACCTGGGAAAAGAAGTACCGAGAACCCTTCGCGCCGCTCGTCGAGCCCGTCACCTTCATTCCCTACAACGACGTGGATGCCCTGGAGCAAGCTGTCGACGACGACACCGCGGCGGTGATCCTCGAACCGGTCCAGGGCGAAGGCGGGGTTCGGCCCGGCAAGCGTGAGTTCTTCTCCGCGGCGCGCGAACTCACCCGTAAAAAGGGCGCGCTGCTGGTCATCGACGAGATCCAGACCGGCTTCGGACGCACCGGCAAACTCTTTGCCTTCGAGCACTTCGACATCGTCCCCGACATCCTCACCCTCGCCAAACCCATCGGGGGCGGTTTCCCCTTGGGGGCCATGGTGACCACCCCCGAGGTCGCCGACAAGATGCCGAAGGGCGGTCACGGCACCACCTTCGGTGGCAACCCCTTGGCGATGGCGGCAGGAACGGCGGCGATCAAGACCATCGTCGAAGGGCGCCTCTGGGAACGCGCCGAAGCGCTGGGCAAGGTTTTCCTCGAGGCCCTGGCCGAGATCCGCTCGCCCAAGATCCGCGAGATTCGCGGCATCGGGCTGATGGTGGGTATCGAACTCAAGGAGAAAGCCGCCCCTTACCTCAAGCGCCTGGCGGAAGCGCACCGCATCATCGGGCTCCAGGCCGGGCCGACGGTGATGCGCTTTTTGCCGCCGGTGGTGGTGGAGGAAGCCGAGCTCCTGCGGACGGCGGAGGCCGTCGCCGACGTCCTCGCGCACGAGGCCTAGCCCGCCATGAGTCTGCCCCCGCTCGACTACGATCCCCGCCGCGACCCCATCCGTTTTTTTAGGGAAGCGCTCGAAATCCCGAGCCCTTCAGGCCAGGAACGGTTGGTGGCCCAGCACTTCGCCCGCGGCATGAAAGCCATGGGCATGAAGGCCTGGGTGGACGAAGCCGACAACGCCCGCGGTATCTGGGGCCACGGCCCACTGGAGATCGCCCTTTTAGGCCACATCGACACCGTGCCGGGCGAAGTCCCGGTGCGCATCGAGGGCGACAAACTCTTTGGCCGCGGGGCGGTGGACGCCAAGGGGCCGTTCACCGCCTTCGTGCTGGCTACCGGCGCCCTGCCCGAAGCCCTCAAAGACAAGTTGACCATCCACCTCATCGGCGCCACCGAGGAAGAAGTGCCCTCGAGCAAGGGCGCCCGTTACGTGGCCCAAAAGCTCAAGCCAGAGCTGGTGGTGATCGGCGAGCCCTCGGGGTGGGACGGCATCACCCTCGGGTACAAGGGCCGGCTTTTGGTTCGGGTGCGAAGGGAGAAAAACCACTTTCACTCCGCCCACCACGAGCCCAACGCGGTCGAAGAACTCATCGCGTACTTCACGGCGATGAAGAACTGGACCGAAGCCTTCAACATCGGCCAGCGTCCCTTCGACCAGGTCCAGTACTCACTGCGCGACATCCGGGTGCAGCAACCCGAGATGACCCAGGTGGCCGAGCTCTTCTTCGATCTGCGCCTGCCGCCAAGGCTCTCGCCGGAAGAGGCGGTGTCCAAGCTCCTGGCCCTGGCCCCGCCCACCCTCGAGTTCCACTTTTGGGGCAAGGAGGTCGCCTACAAAGGGCCCAAGGATTCGCCCCTCTCCCGGGCGTTCCGCTTTGGCATCCGTAAAGCGGGCGGCAAGCCGGTGTTCAAATACAAGACCGGCACCTCAGACATGAACGTCCTCGCCCCCCTCTGGCAAGCCCCGATGGTGGCCTACGGGCCCGGCGACTCCTCGCTCGATCACACCCCCTTCGAGCACGTGCTCATCCCCGAGTTCGAAAAGGGCGTGGAGGTCTTGAAGGCCGCGCTCACTTTTCTTGCCACGCGGTAAGCGTCAGGACATCCGTGGTACGGCCCAGGGCGTCTGTTTAGCGAGCCCGGGCGCTCAGGCCGCAAAACCCCCGCGCTTACTCCACAGCCACCTGGCGGTAGGCTTCGAAAGCCGCCACCCCCACCGCCACCGCGAGATTCAAGGAGCGAACCGGACCCGGGGTGGGAATTTTCAACGCAGGGAACTGCTGCATCACCTCAGGAGGGAGGCCCTGGGTCTCGGGGCCAAAGAGCAGCCAGTCGCCCCGCCGGAAACGGGCGGCGTAGAGGCTCCGCTCCGCGTGAGCGCTCATCGCCCACACCCGGGCATCGCCGGGGAGGGCCTCGAGGAATGCCTCCCAGGAATCATGGAGGTGGTAATTGAGGTGCTTCCAGTAGTCGAGCCCGGCCCGCCGCATCCTGGGGTCTCCCCAGCGAAACCCAAAAGGGCGAACCAGATGCAGCTCAGCGCCGAGCGCCACCGCGGTCCGGGCCACGTTCCCGGTGTTTTGCGGGATCTCGGGCTGGTAGAGTACGATCCGTAACACGACCAAGGGTACACCGGCTTGCGTGCCCCATGGCCCTCCGGTAGACTTATGGTCGGCAGTTTCTGAGCGTTTTATGAACGCTTACGGAGGTGATGGTTAATAAGGGAACATAGAATCAACGAAGAGATCCGCGTCCGCCAGGTGCGCCTGATCGACGAAGACGGCAGCCAGCTCGGCGTCGTGGATACCCGCGAGGCCCTGAACATCGCGCGTGAAAAGGGCCTCGATCTCGTTCTGGTCAGCCCTACCGCCAAACCCCCCGTGGCCCGCATCCTCGATTACGGCAAGTGGCGCTACGAGCAGCAACAAGCGGATAAGGAACGGCGGAAAAAGCAAAAGCGCCAGGAAATCAAGGCAATCAAGTTCCGGGTCAAGGTCAGCGAGCACGACTACCTGACCAAGCTCAAACACGTTCGTCGGTTCCTCGAGGACGGCCACAAGGTCAAGGTCACCATCATGTTCCGGGGTCGGGAAATGGCGCACCCGGAGCTCGGGAAAAAGATCCTCGACCGGGTCGCCGAAGATCTCAAGGAACTCGCCACCGTCGAAATGCCCCCCCAGCTCGCCGGCCGAGATATGAACATGGTCCTCGCTCCCCTAGCCAAAAACAAGGCATGATGCTATAAAGGAAAGGCTGGTCGAAGCCCATAAGTCCCTGCGGGGCGCTTCGCCAGCTGGAGGAGGTTTGGCATGCCAAAGATGAAGACCCACAAGGGCGCCAAAGGGCGCGTCAAGGTCACCGCCCGAGGCAAGGTCATGGCCATGCGGCCGGGCAAACGCCATCTGAACTACAAGAAGTCGGGGAAGAAGATTCGGCAAAAGGGCAAGAAGTTCGTCCTCTTCGAGGGAGAAGCGCGCAAGTTTAAGATCCTTCTCCCCTACGCCGGGAGGTAGTGGATGCCACGGGTTAAAACCGGCGTCGTCCGTCGCCGCCGCCACAAGAAACTCCTGAAGCGGGCCAAGGGCTTTTGGGGCCTGCGCTCGATCTCTTACCGCCGCGCGAAGGAAACCCTCCTCAACGCCGCCGAGCATTCTTACGCCGACCGGAAAAAGAAAAAACGCGAGTACCGCAAGCTCTGGATCACCCGCATCAACGCCGCCGCGCGGCAAAACGGCATGCGCTACTCGGAGTTCATGCACGGCCTCAAACTGGCCGGTGTGGCCCTGAACCGCAAGGTCCTGGCCGACATCGCCGTGCGCAACCCGGAAGTCTTCGCCAAGCTGGTCGAAATTTCCCGCTCCGCGCGTTCGTAACCGTGGCGTTTGGCCGGGCGCGCCCAAAGGGCGCGCCCGCTTCGCTTTATACTCGTTTTTCGTGCAAGGGCTCTACGTCTTCCTCCTGGCCATGGCCCCGGTGGTCGAACTCCGCGGCGCGATTCCCCTGGGCGTGGCGCTCGGACTTTCCGTTTGGGAAGCGTTTTTCTGGGCGCTCGCCGGAAACGTCCTGGTGGTGCCCGTGTTGCTCCTCGGTCTTCCCTGGGCGATTGAGTACGCGACGCACATCCCGGCCCTCGCCCGGCTGTGGGCGAAACTCGAGGCCCGCGTTCGCCTCAAAGGCGAAGACCAGGTGCACCGCTACGGCGCCATCGGGCTCTTCCTCTTCGTCGCCGTTCCCCTTCCCGGCACCGGTGCCTGGACCGGAAGCATCCTGGCGGTCATCCTGGGCCTCAAACGGCGCTACGCGTTCCCCGCCATCGTCGCCGGGGTGCTGGCCGCCGGCGTGCTGGTGGCCCTGGCCAGCGCCGGCGTACTCAAGGGGCTTTCCTTCCTGGTAAGGTAGTCGGCGTGGAAGCGCTCGGCGTCCTCCTTCTGATGCTGGCGTACGTCATCGGGGCGCTGCCCCTGGGGTTTTGGATCACGCGGCGCCTTGCGGGCATCGACGTTCGCGCCGCTTCGGTGTACAACCTGGGCCTGGAGAGCGCCCTCAAGAAAGTCGGCGCCAAAACCCTCGTGCTCGCCTCGCTCGCCGACTTTCTCAAAGGCTACGTCGCCGTGTACCTCCTGCAAAATTTCGGCGCCCCCTGGGCGATGGGGGCCGCGGTTCTCGCCTACCTCGGCCACCTCTACCCCCTGCCCTTCATGCCCCGGGGCTGGCCCCTCCGGGCGAGGGGCGCCGCCATCTTGATCGGCATCCTCGCCGGGCTTTCGGTGGCCGGCATCGCCTACCTCCACACCCTCGTGCCCCTAGCCGCCGGCCTTGTGGTCTACGCGGTGAGCGGGTATGCGAGCCTGGCCGCGCTCACGCTGCCGCTGGCCCTGGCGCTGGTGGTGAGTGGTTACGACCCTTATACCCGCGCGCTGGCCTGGGTGCTCTTTGCCCTCGCCCTTTGGCGCTACAAGGAAAACCTGGGGCGGATCCTCGAGGGCACCGAACCCAAGCTGGGCCAGCCCCTGCCCCTGCCCAGCGAGCAGCAGGTGGTCTCGGCCTTCATGATCCACCCCCTCACGCTCGAGGACTTCTGGCAATCGCCCCGATTCCGCTGGCTCCGCCCCCTGGTGAACGCCGGGCTCATCAAAAGGGCCTGGATCGAGCGCCTGGCGGAACGCTTCCGCCCCATGAAGGTGGGCGAGATCCGGGGGGTCAAGACCGCAGACGGTCGCGAGATCCTCTGTCTCCTCATCTCGGCGCCGCTCCTTCCCCACCAGATCGTTGGCAAGCCCGAACTCGCGGTGCAAAGGGCCATCCAGGGAGCGCGCCTGGCGAGCGAGCTCGGAGCCACGGTCTTCGGTCTTGGCGCTTTTTGGAGCGTGGTCGGCGAAAAGGGCACGCAGGTGCAGGAGGCGGTGCCTGAAATCGAGATCACCAACGGCGGTGCCCTGACCGCGGGAACGGTGCGGGCGGCGATTCCGCGGATCCTCGAGCGTTTCCGGCGCCAGGGAAAGGATCCCGAAAGCGCTACCGCCGCCATCGTGGGCGCCACCGGGGTGGTGGCCTTTGGCATCGCCCGCCAAATCGCCCCACTCTTTGGCAAGGTGATCCTGGTGGCCCGTAACCAGGAGCGGCTTCAAAAGGTCGCCGAGAGCCTGAGGAAAAACCTCCAGCGCAAAGGCAAGGCGACCGAGGTGGTGGCCACCACCGAGATGGCCGCCATCAAGGAAGCCGACCTGGTCTTCACCGCCACCAGCGACCCCGAGCCGGTCATTTTTCCCGAACACGTCAAGGAAGGGGCCTGGATCTACGACGAGGGCGTGCCTCCCGACGTTCACCCCGACGTCAAGCGCGTTCCTGGCGTGCGGGTCATCCCCGGCGGCGTGGTCCGGCTCCCTGGCGAGGCCTACTCCACCCTGAACCTGCACTTCGGGGGCCCCGACCTGGTGCCTGCGTGCCTCGCCGAGACCATGATCCTCGCCGCCGAGGGCGCGTTTGAGCGCAAGAGCCTCGGTGGCGAGACCAAGAGCGAGAACATCGCCTACTTCGTCGAACGCGCTGAAGCGCTGGGGTTTGAAGTGCTGGACT
>WIAM01000042.1 GCA_015519965.1 Thermaceae bacterium | reverse complement strand
GCGGTGGATCCCGAAAACACAGTCTTCCCCTGACGGTCGATGGTGAGCTCGATGGTGAGGTCTTGGAGTTTTTCTCCCACGGCAAGGTGAATCCCTGGCCCCAGGGCACACGCGCCGTCGTAGATCTTGGCCTGGGGAAGGTAGAGGGGGTTTTCGCCCTCGATGTCGCGGGAAGAAACGTCGTTGCCCGCGGTGTACCCCACCACCTCCAATTGCCTGTTGATGACCAGGACCAGCTCGGGCTCGGGGACGTTCCAGCGGCTGTCTTGACGGATGCGAATGGGCGATTCGTGGCCCACGACGCGCCAGCCGATGGCCTTGAGGAAGAGCTCGGGGCGCTCGGCCTCGTAGACGCGCGCGTATACGTCGCCCACCTCGGACTCGGCCCGGCGCGCCTCGCGGCTTTGGACGTAGGTCACCCCGCTGGCCCAGACCTCGTGGCCGGGTTCGACGGGGGCCAAAAGGTCGCCGCGCGCCGGTTCCTCGAGCGCGGCGGACTGGATGGCCTCGAGCATCGAGGCCCGGGGCAGGCTGAGCAGGGCGCCGAGCGTGAGCCCTTCGGGCAACCACCGCCCGTCGACCGCCCACCGCGGGCCCCTGGGTGTTAGATGCCTCGTGAGTTCCATCGCTCACACCTCCAGCAAGATCTTGAGATGGGTGGCCTGGCCTTCGGCCAGGGCCTCGAATGCCTCGGCCCCGGCGGCGAGGGGCAGCCGGGTGAAAAAGCCTTCCGGGATCTCGCCGGCAAGGCGCACCGCCCGGCGGAAGTCGGCGTCGGTGTAGGTGTAGCTTCCCTGGACTTGCCGTTCTTGCAGGATGAGGGGGTAAAAATTCAGCGCGCTTTCGTCGTCGTGCAGGCCGAGAAAGACTGCGGTGCCGCCCGGGGAGAGGTGTTCGAGCGCCGCCCTGCGGGTTTCGGCGATGCCCACGGTGTCCACCGTGACCTCGGCCTCGCCTTCGGGGGCCGGGATTCCCAGAAGGCCGAGCTCTTCCAGCAGCCGCCGGCGGGCTTCGTTGATCTCGACCACCCGCACCCGGGCACCTGCCCGCTCGGCCGCCCAGGCGATGAGAAACCCGATGGCCCCGCCCCCGATCACCAGCACCCGGCGCCCGAAGAGGGGTCCGGCGAGCTCGAGGGCGTGGAGGGCCACAGCCAGGGGTTCGGCCAGCGCGCCTCGCCAGGTGGGAACGCCTTGGGGGAGGGGGTAGAGCTGGCTCGTTGGCACCGCGACCCGTTCGGCCATGGCCCCCGGGCGGTCGAGGCCGATCAGGGTGCGCTCGGGGCAGAGATGCGGCTGCCCGGCCCGGCACCGGGCGCAGGTGTGGCAGGCGATCATGGGGTTGACCGCCACCGCTTTCCCGACCCAGGCCCCGGGCCCCGTCTCCACGATCCCGCTGAACTCGTGCCCGAGCAGCAAGGGCGGCACCCGCCGGTTTTGCATGCCCGGGGTTCCCACGTAGCCCTCGAGGTCCGAGCCGCAGATGCCGCAAGCCGCGACGCGGACGACGGCCTCGCCCGGGCCCGGCGTTGGCTCGGGAATCTCCTCGAGGCGCATCGTTCTCCGTTCCCTAAACATGAGCGCCCGCACGCCACACCTCCAAGGTCTCCCTGAACCCCGTTTCCAGGTCTTTATAGGCAAAAGGCCCGTAGTCCCGCTGGAAGGCCGCGTCGCTGATGTCGGCGGCGATGGGGAGGGGGCTCGTGCCGTGGGTGATCAGCCCTCGGGTTTCGGTGACGCGTTCGATGAGGGCCACGATCTCCGGCACCGCCACCACGGCGCCGCGCAAGTTGTAGACCCGGGCGCCCTCGGGGGGATCGAGTGCGGCGGCGATGAAGGCCCGGGCTACGTCCGAGGCGTGCTGGAGCGCCACCGTCCCCCCGAAGCGGATGTGGAAGGGCTCGCCCCGGGCCGCGTGCAGGAGGGCCAGGGTGATGTCGGCGGTCATGCCCACGTCGCGCCCGGGGCCGTAGACCACGTAAGGCCGGAACCCGGCGCTCCTCACCCCGTAGTCCTGGGCGTAAATTCGGGCCATCTCCTCGCCTGTGCGCTTGAACACGCCGTAGAGGTTTTGGGGGGTGAGGCCCTCGAGCTCCCCCAGGGTGCGGCCCAGGTCGGGCCCAAAGACCGCGGCGCTCGAGGCGTAGACCAGGGGGAAGCCCTCCGAGCGGGCCAGCTCGAGGAAGTTCAGCGTCCCGCCGACATTGACCTCAACACACGCCAGGGGCCTGGCCTTGCATGTGGGCACCTGAAAGGCGGCGAGGTGGATTACGGCGTCTGGCTGGGCTTGACGCACGTGGTCGCGGAGGGCGTCGAAGTCGCGGACGTCCGCCCGGTAGAGAGGAAACGCTCCGTCGATGCCCAAAAGCCGCAACCGGTGGTGTTCCTCGGAAAAGTCGAGGCCGACCACCTCATGCCCGCCCGAGAGCAGATGCAAGGCTACCCAGCTGCCGATGCATCCCGCGATTCCGCTGACAACTACCTTAGCCACGGTTTCCCTCCACAACGACATACATGGGGCGCCCCTTTTGGGCCCAGGTCACGATGTTCATGGCCGCCTTTCGCCTGAGGGCCGCTTCCGCTTCCTCGGAAAAGAACGCAGCGTGAGGGCTGAAGAGGACCCGGGGGTGGCGGAGGATGGGGTGGCCCTTTGGCGGCGGCTCCTCGGGCAGCACGTCGAGTGCGGCTCCCGCCAAGGGGCCTTCTTCAAGCGCCCAGAGGAGCGCGTCTAAGTCCACCAGACTGCCGCGCGCCGTGTTGACGAGATAGCTGCCTACAGGCATGGAGGCAAGCCGCGCCCGGTTTGCCAGGTGCCGGGTTTCTGGCGTGAGCGGCAGGTGCAGCGAGACGACGTGGCTTTGCCGGAAGAGCTCCTCCAGACCCACCCCTTCGACGCCCCTCGGCCAGGCGGACTCGGGAAGGTAGGGGTCGTGCCCGAGGACCCGGCCGAACCAGGCACGGGCCCGCTCGGCCACCGTGCGCCCGATCCGCCCCAGGCCCACCACGCCGAAGGTCATCGTGCTCGGGCGCTTGAGGGGCCCGCTGGTGAGGTAGTGCCATTTTCCTTCGCGAACCGCGCGGTCGTAAAAGGGCAGGTGCCGCACCAGGGCGAGCGCCATGGCAAAGGCATGCGCGGCGACTTCCTCGGTGCCGTAGTCCGGCACGTTCGTGACCCAAACGCCGAACGCGCGGGCGGCCTCGAGGTCCACGGTGTCCACCCCGACGCCGTAGCGGCTCACGATTTTGAGCTCCGGGAGCGCCGCGAAGACCTCGCGCGTGATCGGGGCGTACTGGACGAGCAGGGCGGCGGCGCCCTGACCCTTGGCGATGACTTCTTGCGGCGTCCGGCACTGGGCGAGGGCTACCTCGAAGCCGGCGGCCTCGAGGACCTGGCGCTCGATCGCCAGGTCGGGATACTCGGCGTCGGTGATCAAGACCTTCACGTCT
>WIAM01000041.1 GCA_015519965.1 Thermaceae bacterium | reverse complement strand
CCCCGGTGTTGACCGCCTCGAAGACCTGGTGGAAGGTCGGGTAACCGATGGGCTGGGCCTGGGGGGCAAAGGTGAGCGCCGCTTCCTCGCTAAAGGCGCCTTCCGTCCCTTGATAGGCGATCTTCATCGCCATTCAATATACTGTCTGCGGCATGGTGCGTCTCCTAAGGGGCCAGGTGGCCGAGATCGAATCCGACGCCGCGGTGGTGTGGGTAGGTGGGCTTGGGCTTTCCGTACACTGCACCAAACCGACGCTCGCAAAGCTCAGCAAAGGCCAGGAAGTCACCTTTCACACCTATCTGCGCGTGAGGGAGGGCGACCTTAGCCTCTACGGTTTTTTGGACCGGCGCGAGCAAGCGCTCTTCGAACGACTCCTTTCCGTGAGCGGCGTCGGCCCCCGGATGGCGCTGGCCCTGCTCGGGACCCTGGGCGTCGAGGCCCTCGCCGGCGCCATCGCCAGCGGAGATCTGCAAAGCCTCACCACAGCGCCGGGGATCGGCAAACGCCTCGCCGAGCGCATCGTCGTCGAGCTCAAGGGCAAGGTCGAGGCGGAGATCGCACCGGCCATTTCGCCCGATCAGGTCCCGGCCCTCGAGGCCAGCGAGGCCCTGCTCGCCCTGGGGTTTAAGGAGAGCCGGGTCAGGGCCGTGGTCGCCAAACTCGCCCAGACCCATCCCCAGGCCACCACCGAAGACCTCATCCGGCGGGCGCTCAAGGAGCTACGATGAACATTCGCGAAATCACATCACCCGAGGAGTGGGACGAGCGACTCAAACGCTGGCGCTACGCCTCGGCCCTGCAAAGCTGGGGCTGGGGTGAGGTCAAAAAACGTACCGGTTGGCAGGTCCAAAGGCTCTTGATCGAGCACGGGGGAACCCCTCTGGCCCAGCTCCAGATCCTCCGCCGGAGCGCCGGACCCCTCACCCTCCATTACGCGCCCCGGGGCCCCGCCTTCGACGACTGGGCGTCGCTGGAGATGGCCCTGGGCTACCTCAAAACCCAGCTCAAAGGGGCCTATTTAAAAGTCGAGCCGCCTTTGGCGCTGCCCGAAGCCGAGCCACCGCCTCTCTTGCCCGGCGCTTCGAGCTCGGAGACGATCCAGCCCGAATTTTCGCTCCAGGTTCTCCTCGACGACGAGGCAGCGGTGCTGGGGCGGATGAAATCGAAGACCCGCTATAACATCCGCCTCTCGGCGCGAAAGGGGGTCACGACCCGCATCGTGCGGCCCTTTGACCCCGAGGCAAACCAGGCCTTCGCGGCTTTTTTCGAGCGTTTTCAGGAAACCAACCAAAGGGCGAAACTCCGCCAGCACGACGTGAGTTACTACCTCGAGGTCTTTCACCGTTTCAACACCCGCCACGCCCAAAGCTTCATCTCGCTGGCCGAACTCGAGGGCGAGGTGCTCGCGGCAGGGCTTTTTATCGCCTTCAAGGACCGCATCGACTACCTCTACGGCGGAAGCACGCGGAAAAAGAAAGAGGTCATGGCCCCCTACGCCATGCACTGGGCGGCCATGCGCTGGGGGCTGGCGCACGGCTTTCGCTACTATGACCTCTGGGGCGTTCCCCGGATACCCGACCCCAGCTCACACGCTTACGGGATCTATCGCTTCAAAGAAGGGTTCGGCGGGGTGCGGGTCCGCTTTCCCGCCTACGACCTTCCCCTCTCGCCCTTTTACGCGCCTCTCAAGCGGGCGCTTCGCTGGCGGAAGGATCTGATGAACTGGCGAGCCCGGGGGACCCGGAAGGACGTCTTATAACGCTTTCACCGCGCGCGATTAGGCTAAGAACGTGGCCCGCTACCTCGTGGCAGCGACCCTCGCCGCCCTCCTTCTCGGCGCTCTGCTGCGGCTGAGCGCCGGCGAACACAGGGGGCAACTCCAAAACGAGGTGGTGCTGGAGGACGTTCGCTACCGGCTTTTCCCGGAAGCCGACCCCAAGGCCGAGTGGGTCTTCGCCGCCAATCGGGTTCGCTATAACCCTCAAACCCAAAGCGCCACGATCGAGGGAATCCGTGAAGGCAAACGCCTGGTCGGGGGTAAACTCGACCTCACGCTCAAGGCCACCTCGGTCCGAGTCGATCGCTGGGACAATTTGCAGATGGATGAAGCCTGGGTTTTCCTGCCCGAGGCCTGCTGGGAGATTCACCTCGAGCGTACGCCGGGAAAACCGGTCCAGATCGTTCAGCGGCAGGGGTTCATCGCCCCCCGTTTTCGCCTGAAGGGGCCGGGAATCGAGGTCGAGGGCCAGGGGTTCCGATCGGACTTCGCGCTCAAAAACGCCAGCTGGCACTCGGGAAAGGAGGTTTGGACCAGTGGAGAGGAAAACACCTGCCCGCGTTAGGACGGCGCTTTTCGTCATGCTCCTCGGCACCTTGTTGGCGTTTGCCAGTTCGGCGCCGGTCTCGACGATCGTGATCGAATACCCAAATGGCACCCGGAGCGGTGACCTCCGGAACGGCCCCTGGATCTATACCGCCAGCGAGCCCGGAGGGATCCGGGGACGGGTGGGAAACCTCGTCATACTGGCGGACAAGGCGGTCCTCGAGGCCCCCAAGGGCCTCAGCATGCAGTCGGCTGAAGGCCAGAGAACGGCGACCTTCGAGGGGTCGGTGGTGGTGCGTCGTGGCCGGGTCGAGGCCCGGGGCACGCGGCTCGTGTACCGGGAATCCACCGGGAAGGGCACGCTCTTCGGGCCCGTCACCATGGAGCAACGCCCCGAGCGAGCGGACGAGGATGTGGTGATCCTGAAGGCCGACGCCATCACCTTCAACGTCAATACCGACACCTCGGAGAGCCGGGGCAACGTCCACCTCACCAGCGGCGACCAGGAGGGTTTCGCCGACGAGGTCTACTACGAGGAGGACCGCGCGCTCGCCATCTTTACCTCGACCTCGGGGAACGTGCGCCTGATCCGTCACCGCGATGAGGGCGAGCTCCGCATCGAGGGTGGAGAAGCCCGGCTCCTGGTGCGGGAAAAGGCGCTCATCGTTCTCGGCAGGGTCGCGCTGAAAGACGGCGGGCTGGTGACCCGCGGCGACGCCCTCTACTACGACGACAAAACCGGCAGGGCGATCGTGGTGGGCAGCCCGGCGACGAGCCGGGACGAGGCCAAAGGGCGATCGCTCTCGGCGGGAACCCTGCTCCACGACGTGACCAAGCACCGGGTGCGGCTCTATGGCAAACCCTTCGAGCTGCCCCTCGATCGCTTTGCCAGGCAGGGGGACTGATGCGCCGGTGGCCGTGGCTTTTTATGCTGCCGATCGTCCTTTGGGCCACGGCCCAGGCCGACTTTCGCCCCACGGCCACCCTGACATACCAAGGCAAACGCATCACCGTGGTCAAAACGAGCCCCGACGAGCTCGGGCTGGCCTGGATCGAAAACAGCGACCAGGGCGTACGCTTTATTTTTTACGACCCGAGCCCATACCGCGTCGAGCTGACCCTTGGCGAAAACACCCAGGCTTTTGCCCACCTGGCGCTCGTCGAACAGCCCGATGCGGGGCCATCGCGGATCGTCCTCACCGACGGCGAAGCCACGTATGACCCCGAACGCGACGCCGTCCGCTACCGGACCCGACCGGCCGACGGCGCCGTCGCCGTCGTCAAAGGAAAGGTCACGGTCTGGGGCCAGGAACTCAGCTACGACAACGATCGGGGTCTCGCCCTGCTGAAGGGCCCGCTCCGTTTCGTCCGCGAAGGCGAAACGAAGCTCGAGGGCCGGGCAGGCCGGCTCGTCTACCGCCTCGAGGACGGCGAGCTCTGGCTCCTCGACCGCGTGGTTTTGCGCCAGGGCTCAAGGGAAACCGAAGCGGATAAAGCCCTGGTCCTCGAGGACCAGGGCTTCGCTTACCTCTACGGCGATCCGGTGATCAGTCGCGACAAGGACCAGAAAATTCAAGGCCGCCGGGTCCGTTACGACCTCAAAATCGGCGACCTGTGGGTTCTTGGCGAAATCACGGGCGAGATTCAAACGCCCTAGGCGCGACTCGGGGTGACGCCAGCCATCAAAAGCCCCATCTCCTCCTCGTTGGTCTCTTCGGGACGCACCTCGCCAACGATCTTCCCCTCAAACATCACCAAGATCCGGTCGGAAAGGTTCATGACCTCGTTCAAGTCGGCGCTCACCAGCAAAACCGCCATCCCCTGGTCGCGGGCCTCGACGATGCGCTGGTGGATGAACTCGATGGCGCCGATATCAACGCCCCGGCTCGGCTGGGCGGCGATCAGAATTTTGGGTTTTCGGGAAAGCTCCCGGCCCACGATGATCTTTTGGGCGTTCCCGCCCGAGTAGTGACGCGCCGAAAGCTGGATGCTCCTCGGGCGAACGTCGAAGGTCTCGACCACCTCCTGGGCGTAGCGATCGATTTCGGGATCCCGGAAAAACCCCATCGCGTCGGTGAACGGCTGCCGGTGGTGATCGCCGAGGATGACGTTATCCCGGGTGGGGAAATCGAGGACCAGCCCCCGGGCGTTGCGGTCCTCGGGGATGTGCGAGACCCGGTGCTCACGAACCCTCCGGGCATCAGGCCGGGTGATGATCTCTCCTTGATAGCGAATAAGCCCCCGGTAAGGACGGAGGCCGGTAATGGCTTCGACCAGTTCGCTCTGGCCGTTTCCCTCTACCCCGGCGATGCCCACGATCTCGCCGGCACGGACCTGGAAACTCACCCCGGCGACGCGGGGCTTCTTGCCGGCTTCCTCGACCCAGAGATCCTCGACGGAAAGGAGTGCATCGCCCGGCTCTGCCGGTTTTTTGTCCACCGTCAGGATCACCTCGCGCCCCACCATCATCCGGGCAAGCTCGGGAGGACTGGTCTCTTTGGTCTCCACGGTCCCGACCACCCGGCCGTCCCGGATCACCGTGACCCGGTCGGAGACCTCCATGACCTCCCCCAGCTTGTGGCTGATGAAGACCACCGCGTTGCCACGGGCCACGAACGAGCGCAGGAACCGGAAGAGCTCGGTCGATTCCTGGGGCGTGAGCACGGCGGTAGGCTCGTCGAGGATGAGGATCCGGGCTTTCCGGTAGAGCGTCTTCAAGATCTCGACCCGCTGTTGCAACCCCACCGGCAAATCCTCGATTCGTGCATCCAGGTCGAGCTCAAAGCCAATCTCTTCCAGGAGTTCCGCGACCGTCCGCCGGGCCACGTCGATATCGATGGCCAGCCCCTTTTTGGGCTCCCCGCCAAGAAGGACGTTTTCCAGCACGGTGAAGACATCCACCAGCATGAAGTGCTGGTGGACCATGCCGATCCCGAGCGCGATGGCGTCCGCGGGCGAGCGGATATCGGCCCGCTTGCCATCCACCCAGATTTCGCCCTGGTCGGGCTTGACCATTCCATAGACGATCTTCATGAGCGTGCTCTTACCGGCACCGTTTTCCCCAACCACGGCGTGCACCTCACCCCAACGCACGTCGAAGCTGATGCAGTCATTGGCCAACACTAGGGGATAGCGCTTGGTGATGCACTTGAGCTCTAGGGCAACCTCCGTCACGAGCAAAGTATACGATAGCCTCCAAAAAGCGGATCAAAAACGCTGCGCGCGGCGGGGCCGCGCGCAGCCTGGCGATCTCACAGGTTATCGCGCCGAAGGCACCTTGATCTCGCCGCGGACGATCTTTTGCTTCAAAACCTCGAGCTTGGCCACCAGCGCATTCGGGAGCAGGGCCTTGTTGTACTGGTCGAGAGCGTAGCCCACGCCGTTGTTGGCCAGGCCATACTCGTGGATGCCGCCCTGGAAGCTGTTTTGCACCACCGACTTGATGACCGAGTAGGTGGCCACGTCGACCCGCTTGAGCATCGAGGTCAGACCGTGGTTCAGGGTTTCAGGGTTGTTATCGGTGTCACCCAGGTAGTTCTGGTTGGAATCCACGCCGATGAAGAAGATGGGGCGCGTATCCCCCTGGCAGGCCTCGGTGTAGGCCGCGTACTTCGGCACACCGGCAAAGGGATCGCGGATAAACTTCACGTTCGAGGGAAGCTCGGAAGCCTTCAAGCACTTCTTTTGCTTAATGAAATCGATGCTCCCAAGACCGGATGCGCCAGCCGCGGAGTAAATGATATCGGCACCCTGGGACACCTGGGCCGCGGCGATCTCCTTAGCCTTTCCGGGGTCGTTCCAGGCCTGCGGGGTGTTCCCCACATAGTTGACCAGAACCTTACAATCGATGCCGTCTTCCTGGCAGGCGTACTCGACGCCGGCACGGTAGCCGACCTCGAATTTGTGAATCAGGGGAATGTCCATCCCGCCGATGAACCCGACCACGCCGGTCTGGGTGAGCTTTCCAGCGATGTACCCGACCAGGAAGGAGCCCTCGTGCTCCTTAAAGACCAGGCTGGCGACGTTGTCCTTCTCCGGGCTCACCGAGTCGATCACGGCGAAGTTCACGTCCTTGAACTCCTTGGCGGTGGCGGTGATCGCGGGCTCGTTGGCAAAGCCCACACCGATCACCAGATCAAACCCTTCCTCGGCGAAGGCCCGGATCCCCTGACCCACCTGGGAGGGATCCCCCGGCTCGAAGTCGAAGACCTCGACCCCGAGATCCTTCTCGGCCTTTTGCGCACCTTCCCAGGCCGCCTGGTTAAAGCTCCGGTCGTTCTTGCCGCCCGAGTCGAAGGCGATCCCGACCCTGACCTGGGCCATGGCCAGGCCCATGAAAACGGCTGCGACGATGAGGAGTCCTCGCTTCATATCTGTCACTCCCTTCCATTCCGGCTCACGCCGTACTTCAGTATAGCCACAAGAAGGCCCGGGGCACGGCAGCGGCGTATAGTGTTCGGCGATGCGACGCTGGATTCCGGCAATCCTCCTTTTGGCGATTGGCCTCGCCGCCCTCTACTGGAAAAACGAGTCCCGACCCCAGTTCCAGTTCCACGGCACGGTACTGCAAAACCCGAAGCCGGCACCGAGTTTTACGCTCTATACCGCCGGCAACCGCCCCTTCACCCTCAAAGACCTCAAAGGGGAGGTCACGCTGCTCTTTTTCGGTTACACGCACTGCCCCGACGTCTGTCCCACCACCATGGCCCGCCTGGCCGAGATCTACCGGTCCCTCGGACGCCCCAAGGGGCTACGGGTGGTCATGATCACGATCGACCCCGAGCGCGACAGCCCCGACGCCACCGACCGCTACGCCAAGGCCTTTGACCCCGCCTTCGTCGGGCTCTCCGGACCGCCGAAGGCCATCGCCAAGACCGCGGCCAGCTACTACATCTATGTGAAACGAGGCGATCAGGGCCTCTTCGATCACAGCGCCACCGTGACGTTGATTGACAACCGGCAAACGATCCGTATCTTCTACGGCCAGGAGGCGATTTTGGACCGCGAGGGCGTCATCGCCGACCTGCGCTACATCCTGGCCCGCGGGGGAACGTTTTAACCGTGGCCCAGAAGCGCATCAACCGAAACCGCGCCTGGCTCGCGGGCCTCGTCGTGCTGCTCGGCCTCGCCCTTGGCCACGGGGGCGATCTCGAAATCCAAGAGGCCCGGGTCATCCACACGCCGGAGGGCAACTTCCTCGAACTGGCGCTAGCCTACCCTAAGGCGGACACACCGCTGACCCTCACCATCGTCGTCACCCCCATGGGGGACGGCGTCTTGGAAGTGAAGAGCGCCGGCGGCTACCGGCCAACCGCTAAAATGCCCATCCCTTACGGCGTGAGCCTCATCAGCGATCGCACCCGCTACCGCATCCGCCTGCCCGAAGACACCCACAAGGCCAGCGGACCGCTCTCCGTGACCCTCTTCTTTCCTGGCGGGGGTCTGGTCACCGTTCCCGCCTCCATCGATCAACCCAGGCGTCCCTGGCCTCTGGCGATCGGCATCGGGGCCTTGCTGGCTGGGG
>WIAM01000040.1 GCA_015519965.1 Thermaceae bacterium | reverse complement strand
GTTGCTTCAAGGTCATAGCGGGCCTCGGCCTCGGCGATGAGCACCGGGTCCACGCCAGGATAGGGGCCGAGGGTCTGGTACTGGGCTGAGGCCGTACTCCAGGTGATAATCCAGAGCTCACCCGAGCGCTCGTAGGCGAGCACGGGGTAGCCCCCGGAGTCAAACGCCAGGGTTAGGTGTCGGATCTCGTCCACGGGATGCGGGAGGGTGGGGCCTGGGACCTCGGCCCAGTCGGCGCCCGTGGGGTCGGCGTCTCGGCGCCAGGGCGCTCCGCTCTTTTGAGCCTGGTAGAGCTTAAGGGCCTTGGCGTCCTTATCCAGGATGGCCAGCCAGGCGTAGCCGTAAGCGGCCAAAAAGCTGCCGTCGCCCACGTCGCCGATGGCCGCGGGCCCCGGGGCCAGGGCGAGCTCCGGGGCGTAGTCGCTGCCTCGGCGGCCGATCTGGGGCTTGAGCTTCACGGCGCCTCCCGGTAGCGGGGGTGTTCGAAGGCCTCCCGCGCCTCCTCCATCGCCTTGCCGAGGAGCCACAGGGCACCGAGCAGAAACCCTATGTAGAACAGCCAGCCATGATTCCGGCGCACGGAGGCCTCCCCTACTGGGCGATGATCTGCACCGACACCAGACCTTCGCCCGCGTCCGCGGCTTCGATGGAGTCGTAGAAGAAGGACGCGTCAAAGCTCGTTCCGGGCAGGAGCAGCAGTTCCACCTGCTTCTCGGGGTTCCCGGTCTGGATGAAGCGGATCAAGGCCTTGGTGTCGCCGATGTTCTGAACGCTCGAACGGGTCACTTTCTTTCCAAGCGCGGCTGAGAGATTGAGGCGTTGCTGCTTGACGTTTTCGAGCCGTTGGATCAGGGGCAGGCGCCGGGGATCGTGGGGCTCGACGCCCCTCACCGGCCAGCCGTACTCATAGGCCAGCATCTGCTCGATGGCGGCGACCGAGTCCTTGAGGCACGCGAGTTCGCTTTTGAGCGTCCCGATGACCCCCGAGACTTGCGGGTTGGCGAGCGCCTTTTCGATCTCCTTGCCGACGTCGATGCCAAACAGATTGTTCAATGCCATGTCGCCTCCTTACGCCCAGCTACGGGGGCAGCTGCCCCCGGTGCCGGGACTCGGTGAGGTCGGTGCGTCGAGGTAGGGTGCGGGGCCGGTTTGCCCCTCCTTGGCGGGCTCAGGTTGCCGCTTGAGCGAGGTCGCGGCGACGTATCCGGCGATGCCAATGAGCCCGTAGGCAAGGGCGGTGCCGAGGGTCCACCAAAAGCCCCGCACGATCTCGCGCGTGGGCCTTGGGGCCGGGCGCCCTTTAGCGCCGGGCATCGCGCGCCCCCTTTCCACCGCTCGGTTTTGGGGTGAGCGCCGCCTTTTGCTCGTACTGCGGCCGGATACGCGCCAGGGCCGCCTCGATCATCTTCTTTGCGGTCTCCCGGTCGAGGCCCGGGGCAAGCTGGTCGAGGATCTTTAAGGCCTCCTCCATCTTCCGCCGGGCGCGTTCCTCGGGCGGGAGGTCCTCGGCGCGACGGAACTGCTCCTCGACGGCGAGGACCGCCTGCTCGGCAGCCTTGGGCACGTGCTCGGAGAGCCACTTTTGATACTGGCCGGCCAAGATGAGCACGACGCGCGCGAGCACCGGCCCCACGCCGGGGATGGCCCCCACCAGCCCGGCCAGGAAGTTGGCGACCAGCATCACCACCCCGACGGCGAGCGCCGCCTGCACCAGCCACCAGAAGGCGACGTCACCGGGCGGGATCAGGTCCTTAACGCCCTCCACGGCCTACCCCCGCAGCGAAGACGGCTGATAGCAAAAGCCCCCGCCGCCGAAGAGCGCGCAAAGGTCGGGCTGAACGCCGAAGTCTACGGGTACCGGCGCGTTCGGCGGCTGCGGCGACGGTAGCCCCTGACGCTGTTCGGTCGGCCGTTGGGTCTCGAGGAACTTCAGGCCGTAATAGCCTACGGCGTAAGCTCCGGCGGCGAGGATCAGGTACTTGAGCAGGTTCTTCCTCATCACTTCACCTCCGTGATCTCACGGATCTCGATGTTCTTGCGCTTGAGCACCCCGGTGAGCTCGCGCATGATCCGGGTACTCTCACGCATGTAGATCTGGGTCTCGTGGGACGAGCGCTCGATGCGCTTGAGCGTACGCACCATCTCCCGCGCGTCCCAGAAAATGAGCGCGACTAAGGCCAGGAAGGAGGCCTTGCCGATGTCGAGCTGGGCGAGGAGCGCGAAGAAGTCCATCAGCAAAACACCCCCTGGGCCTCCAAATCAGCGATCTTCTTCTTCAGGTCGGCGACCTTGGCCTGGGCCCGGTCGTAGTCGGCCTTAGCCTTGGCGTACTTTTGACTGAGCGCGGGGAGCGCCGCCCGGGCGTCTTCGACCTGCTGCTTGAGCGCGTTGATCTTGCTGGCGACGTCGGTATACGTGCCGTCGTACCAGTAGGCGCCCTTGCTCGGCGGCTTGGGGATGCTCGGCTTACCCGGGTCCTTGGCGGTACCCTTGACGTACTCCTGGCAGCGGGTCAAAAGTGCCGTCGATGCCTCCTTGTGGAACTCGGTCCAGCCGTTCGCGCCGAAGAGGCCCGCGTACTGATAGTTCCAAGTGGCGTTCCAGGCGAAGTCCTTACAAACGCCCTCGGCCTCCCTGAGCGCGTCCTGCATGCGCAGGAAAGCCTCGTCGGCCTGAGTCTTATAGCGCCTGAGGTCCTCGCGGTAGGCGGTGAGGAGCTGGCAGTAGCTGGCACTGGCTCGCTCCTGCGGGTCCGGCGTCTGGGTGTGGGTGGGGACCGCCGAGGGGTCTTGCTGGGGGAGGAGTTTGGGATCCTCCGGAGGGGCGCCGAGGGGCTCCATCGCCTTGGGTTTCGGCGCGGCCCGGGTCAGTCCGTAGGCGACGAGGGCGGCCCCAGCGGCGCCGACGGGGAGTAGCATCCATGCCTTCATGTCCCCTCCTTACCGGCAGCGAAGACGGCCAGGGCGATGAGGCCCGCGCCGGCCACCGCGACGATGGCCCCGCGCAGCGCCGTCGCCGCCTGGAAGTTGTAGAAGATGCGCGTCCGCTGCACGTCGGCATTACTCCAGGCCACGTCACGGCCGAACCAGGCCTCGGTCTCGCTCTGACGCTCCTGCGAGGCGAACCAGCTTTTAAGCGTGTCGTACCAGCCGAGCTGGCCCTTGAGCTGGTTGTCGCTCGCGTGCTCGATCGCCGAGGCCTGGCGGTCGGCGGCGAAGTAGCTGGCGATGCCGGAGACGATGCTGCCGCCGAGATCGACGAGGGCCGTGAGCGGTTCCACACCGGCCTCCTAGTCGAGAAGCTTGACCAGCACCACCGCACCGAGGCCGGCGGCAAGGCCCCAGACCCAGGCCGGGACGTCCTCATACCAGGGTCTCGGCTCTGGTACAGGCTGGACGGTGATCGCCGAGGGGTCCTGGGTCGGCATCAGGCCGAAGGCCTTGCCGTACTCCTGCACTACCGGGAAGAGCTCTTTGAAGAGGTCGGCGGCCTGGCTGACGGCGTTCATCCACTCGTAGCCGTACGATCCGCCACCCTGGGTGGTGTACTGGCCTGGCTGCGGGGCGAGGCCCCCGCCAACCGAGAAGTCCAACCCCTGATCAGGGGGTGGGGCGGGATAGGCAAGCTCCATCAGAGACCTCCTCGCATCAAGAGCTCGGCGCGGCGCCGGAGGGTATCCTTGTCCGCGCCCGGGATGCTGATGGCCAGGCTTTCGAGCTGCACGAAGTGCCGGGCCTCGTCGCTCCACTCGATCTCGAGCGGCGAGGTGACCTTAAGCGCCAGCTGGTAACCCTCGACGAGCAACCCGGTGTTGGCGATGGTGGGGCGCTCCTCGCGGTCGTGCTGGTTGACGGTATGCACGGCAGAAAAGGAGTTGTTGTAGAGCGGGATCTCCGAGCGAATGCCGCCGCCCTCGCGCACGATCACAAACTTGAACTCGCCTTGGGCGCTGACGTAGTACACCTTGACCGCGGTCCAGTTCTCGCCGACCGGCACCGAGAGGCTCACGGTCCCGGCGTTGTAGTCGATGGCTTGCACCGGCACCGCCACGAATCCCGAGCCCTTATCGGCGTAGGCGAGCACCTCGGGGTGACGGGTCGAAGGCAGCGTCGGGGCCCG